>JBDTTJ010000110.1:0-9977 GCA_039930645.1 Acidobacteriota bacterium | reverse complement strand
GGAGGAGCTTCTCCTCATGGGCCGTCAGGAGTACGAACGCGCCGTCGCGCTCGAGATCGTCGAGCGGCAGCGCAACGCGGGCGTACCGGAGATCCAGATGGTCGCGGATCAGGCTGCCCAGTCGGCCATGACGAGCCGCGCGGAGGCCGAGATTCGCCGATTCCTCGAAGAGAAGGGGATCCTCTCCGTGCCGGGCTGGATGCCGCACTACGTGGACCTTCCGGTGCCTGCGTACCTCGAGGCGCTGGACGGGTTCGGCGAGTGGTCGCTCTTCGCGAACACGGCCCGGCGCGGCGAGCCCTCGCTGCGCTGGATCCCGAAGCCGTCGCCGAAGCTCGGATACTTCGCGGGCTCGATGGCGAAGGACCGCCGCCCGCACATGTCGCACGAGGGCATTCCCGGCCATGCGTTCCAGCTCGCGCTCGCCGGGCGGCACGAGGACGAGATCCGCCGTGCGTTCTACGACTCGGGCCCGATCGAAGGGCTCGCGTTCTATTCCGAGGAGCTCCTCCAGATGGCGGGGCTCTACGCGGACTCCCCGAAGGCGCGCGAGATGGTCGCGAACTACATGCGCCTGAGGGCCCTGCGCGTCGAGGTGGACGTGAAGCTCGCTCTCGGAACGTTCACGATCCCGCAGGCTGCGGAATACCTCCGGACGGCCGTCCCGATGGATGCCGAGACCGCGCGCGCCGAGGCGGCCGCGTTCGCATCGTCACCCGGGCAGGCGATCACGTACCAGATCGGCAAGCTCCAGGTCCTGCGCCTCCTCGCCGAGGCGAAGCGCGCGCAGGGCGACGCTTTTCGCCTCCGCGCGTTCCACGATTTCGTGTACAAGAACGGCAACGTTCCGCTCTCGCTCCAGCGCTGGGAGCTTCTCGGACTGGAGGACGACCTGAAATGACGCTTGTCACCGGGACCCGACTCGGAAACTTCGAGATCGTCGCGCAGATCGGCGCCGGCGGAATGGGGGAGGTCTACAAGGCCCGCGACCCGAAGCTCGACCGCTTCGTGGCGATCAAGGTTCTGCCGCCGTCCCTCGCCGAGAGCTCGGACTTCCTCACGCGCTTCGAGCGCGAGGCGAAGGCCGTCGCCGCGCTGAACCACCCGAACATCCTCGGCATTTACGACTTCGGCAAGTCCGGCGACCACACGTACGCCGTGATGGAGCTGCTCGAGGGCGAGTCCCTCCGCGACAAGCTGCGGGCCGGAGCTTTCGCGCCCAAGAAGGCCGTCGAGCTGGGCGTGCAGCTGGCCGACGGGCTGGCCGCGGCGCACGCCCGGGGCATCGTCCACCGGGACGTGAAGCCCGAGAACATCTTCCTCGGCAGGGACGGCCGCGTGAAGATCCTCGACTTCGGCCTCGCCAAGCAGCTTCCGAAGTGGACCGGCGCGAGCGGACCGCACACGAACCTGCCGACCGAGGTCCCGGCGGGAGCCCGCACCGAAGCCGGCGTCGTCATGGGGACGGTCGGCTACATGAGCCCCGAGCAGGTGAAGGGCGAGCCCGCGGACCACCGGAGCGACGTCTTCAGCTTCGGCGCGGTGCTCTACGAGATGCTTTGCGGGCGGAAGGCGTTCGAAGGCGCTTCCGGCATCGAGACGATGAACGCGATCCTCGTCGAGGACCCGGCCGCTCTCGTCGTCACGAAGGGCCAGATGCCGCCCGCCCTCGAGCGCGTCGTCCTCCACTGTCTCGAGAAATCGCCCGACAACCGCTTCCAGTCGATGAAGGACATCGCGTTCGACCTGGGCTCGCTCTCGACGATCTCCGCCGTGGACGGGGGCAAGGCCGGGGCGCGGCCGCGGCGCGCGCGCGCCGGCTGGGCGGCCGCGGGCCTCGCCGCCGCGGTCCTCGCCGGGCTCGGTGCGTGGGCGACCGGCGTCCTGCACATGGGCCGCCACGAACAGCCCGTCTTCCACCAGGTGTCGTTCCGTCAGGGGCGCATCGCGAAGGCGCGCTTCGCGCCCGGCGGGCAGGACGTCATCTACGACGCGAGCTGGCAGGGCGAACCATGGCAGCTCTTCGCGACGCCGATCGTCGACCCCAAGGAGAGGTCCCTCGGCCAGACCGACGTTCAGCTGCTCGATCTGTCCCGCTCCGGAGAGCTCGTGCTCAGGCTCAAGGGCAAGGTCGCGGACACGTGGCAGTTCGAGGGCACGCTCGCCCGGTCGGCGCTCGGCGGCGACCTCGCGCCGAAGGCGATCCTCGGCGGCGTCCTCCAGGCGGCGTGGGCGCCGAAGTCCGAGTTCGCCGTCGTGCGCGCGACGGGCGGGCGGTCGCTCCTCGATTTTCCGCCCGGCAAGGTCCGCGTCGAGTCCGCGGGGTGGATCGGCGACCTGCGGTTCTCGCCGGACGGCTCGATGCTCGCGTACGTCGACCACGCGAACGCGGGCGACGACGCGGGGCGGGTCGCCCTCCTCGATGTCGCCGCGGGGAAGACTCGGTTCCTGTCGAAGGAGTGGGGCACGCTCCGCGGCCTCGCCTGGAAGGGCAAGGAGATCTGGTTCACGGCGGGCACGCACATCCTGAATCGCGCCCTCTACGCCGTGGACCTCTCGGGGAAGGAGCGCGGCGTCTTCACGCAGGCCGGCGGCCTCCATCTCCACGACGTCGCGCCGGACGGCCGCGTTCTCATGAGCCGCGAAGAGATGCGCGGCGGGCTCCTCGCGCAGACCGAAGGAGTGGTGCAGCCGCTCGACCTTTCCTGGAGGACATGGAGCTACCTTCTCGACACCTCCGCCGACGGGAAGACGCTGCTCTTCGAGGAGGAAGAGGGCGATCCCGCAGGCTACGACCTGTTCCTCCGGCCGACGTCGGGTGGCCATGCGACGCCTCTTGGGAAGAGCGCTGGCTACGGCGCGCTCTCGCCGGATGGCACGCTCGCCGTGGCGTGGCTCGCCAAGCCGGCTCCGCGCTGGGTCCTCTATCCGACCGGGACGGGCGCTCCGCGCGAAATCCCGGCCCACGGCATCCGGAGCATTAAGTCCGTTTCGTTCTCGAAGGACGGCAAGAGCCTGATCTTCATCGGGCCGGAGGGCGAGAAAGAGGACCGGGTCTGGTCGCTGGCTCTCGACGGCAAGGAGCCCAAGCCCCTGACGCTCGAAGGCGTCACGGGCCTCGAGACGTGGCCCCTGCTGAGTCCGGACGGCAAGAGCTTCCTCGCGCGCGAAAAGGGCGGCTGGGCGATCTTCGACCTCGCGAAGCCGGATGCGCCGGCGAGGCGCGTCGCTGGCCTCGAAGACGGCGAGGTCCTGACGCAGTGGCGCGCGGACGGCCGATTCTTCGTCACGAGGCCCGGCGCGTTTCCCGTCGAGATCTGGACGCTGGACCCCGCGAGCGGGAAGCGGCAGCCCTGGAAGACGGTCAGCCCGGCGGGCTACGTGGGCGCCGACTGCTCGACGATCCGGTTCAGCGAGGACGGCAAGCGCATGGCCGCGCGGTACATCCTCCAGCGCAGCACGCTCTACGTCGTCGAAGGGCTGAGGTAGGGCTCAGGCGGCGCGCATCGGCGCCGGCACGACCTCCGGAAGGGCGGCGAGGAAGGCCCCGACCTCGTCGCGCCTTCCGACCGTGACTCGCAGCCAGTTCGGGAGCGACGGAAACTTCCGCCCGACGAGGATCTTCTTCGCCCGGAACGCCTGGATGACCGGCGCGACGTCGCCGCCAACGTCCACCATCACGAAGTTCGCCTCGGACGGCATCGTCCGGTAGCCCTGCTTCGTGAGCTCCGAGACGAGCCACTTCCGCGTGTCGTTCAGGAGCTTCTTCTGCCGCGGGACGAGCTCGGGATCCGCGAGGCTCGCCGCCGCGGCCGCGAGGACCCACGCGTTCGCGTTGCTCCACGACGCGTAGGGCGCCATGGCCGCGATCGTCTCCTTCGACGAGACGGCGTACCCGAGCCGCATGCCCGCCATCCCGTAGATCTTGGAGAACGTGCGCGCGACGACGACGTTCGGGCGCTTCGCGATCAGCTCGAGGCTGGAGCGGTAGCGCGGGTCCTCGACGAAGTGGTGGTACGCCTCGTCCACGAGGATCGTCGCCGCCGCCGGGACCGCGGCCGCGAAGGCCGCCATCTCGTCGCCCGTCACGATCGTTGCCGTCGGGTTGTTCGGGTTGCACACGTAGACGAGGCCCGTCGAGGCGTCGCAGGCGGCGGCCATCTTCACGAGGTCGTGCCGGAAGTCGGGCGTGAGCGGCACCCGGACCCCGTCGGCGCTGACGACCTTCGCGTACGCGAGCACCGCCTCGAACGTCGGCTCGGCGGCGACGACCTTCCTTCCCGGCCCGCTGAACGCCTCGTCGGCCATCTGGAGAATCTCGGAAGAGCCGCAGCCGAGGAGGACCTGCTCGGCGGCGACGCCGTGATGCTTCGCGATCGCCTCGACGGCCGCGTTCTCGAGCGCGTCCGGGTAGCGGTTCGAGGCGGCCTTCGCGGCCGCCTCGAGCGCCGTCGGCGACGGCCCGTACGGGTTCTCGTTCGAGCTCAGGATGACGGCGTCCGTCGGGCGCGCGCGCTTCGTCGCGGCCTCGGCGACTCGGCTCACGAGCGGAGTGTCGAGAAGAGCAGCGCCGGCGGCGACGCCGAGGGTTCCGGCGAAGGCGCGGCGGGACATCGGGAGCGGCATGGAGGCCTCCTCGTCGAAGATGCGGCGCATCATCTCGCATCCGGCGCAAACCGCGCACATGCGACTCTTTCGCGGATAGAATCCGGCCAAACAAATGACGATCGCCGCCGGCACCCGCCTCGGGCCGTACGAGGTCCTTTCGCTCCTCGGCGCCGGGGGGATGGGGGAGGTCTACAAGGCCCGGGACACCCGCATCGATCGAGAGGTGGCCCTGAAGGTGCTGCCGGAAGAGTTCTTCGAAGGCGAAGAGGGGAGAGGGCGGTTCGAACGCGAGGCTCGGCTGCTGGCAAGCCTCAATCATCCGGGGATCGCCACCCTCTACTCATTCGAAGAAGTCCCCTCTTCCTCCTCTTCTTCCTCCCGCCACCTCCTCGTGATGGAGCTCGTCGAGGGCGAGACGATTTCGAGCCGCCTCGCGAGAGGTCCCATCCCGCTCGAGCAGATGCTCCCGATCGGGATCCAGATCGCCGACGCCCTCGACCGGGCGCACCGGCAGGGAATCGTGCACCGGGACCTCAAGCCCGCGAACGTCATGCTCACGAAGGGCGGCGTGAAGCTGCTCGACTTCGGCCTCGCCAAGACGCTGGCTCCGCAGGCGGCCTCGTCGGGCGTCACGTCGCTCCCGACCATGGCGTCGCCCCAGCACCTCACGCAGCAGGGGACCATTCTCGGCACGTTCCAGTACATGGCGCCCGAGCAGCTCGAGGGCGGCGACGCTGACGCGCGGAGCGACATCTTCTCGTTCGGCGCCGTTCTCTTCGAGATGGCGACGGGGAGAAGAGCCTTCGACGGCAAGAGCCAGGCGAGCCTCATCGGCTCGATCCTGAAGGACACGCCGCCCGCCGCCTCGTCGCTTGCGCCCATGACGCCGCCGGCCCTCGACCGCGTCATCGCGACGTGCCTCGCGAAGGATCCCGACGACCGCTTTCAGACGGCCCACGACGTCCGGCTCCAGCTCCAGTGGATCACCGAGGGCGGATCGCAGGCGGGTGTCCCCGCGCCGGTCGCCCACCGCCGGAAGAGCCGCGAGCGCCTCGCCTGGACGATCGCGGCGGCTGCGCTCGTCCTCGCGGCGGGCCTGACGGCGGTCGTCGTGAGATCCGGCCGGAAGCCCGAGCGGATCTTCCGGTCCGCTCTTCCGCCTCCGGAGGGCACGAACTTCTGGCTCGATTCGAACGGCCCCGGACCGGCCGTGATTTCTCCGGACGGCCGCCAGGTCGCGTTCACGGCGTCCAACGCGTCCGGTAAGGTCAACCTCTACGTGCGCTCACTCGACGCGGCCGAAGCCCACGTGCTTTCGGGAGCGGAGGGAGCGCAGTACCCCTTCTGGTCGCCGGACGGCCGTTCGCTCGGCTACTTCGCGGCCGGAAAGCTCAGGACGATCGACGCCACGGGAGGCTCGCCGCTGACGCTCTGCGCCGCTGCGGAGGGAAAGGGCGGGACCTGGAGTCCGGCCGGGGTCATCGTCTTCACGCCCGGCCCGACGTCGCCTCTCTTCAAGGTCTCCGAGAAGGGAGGCGAGGCCACGCCGCTCACGAAACTGGACGTCGCGCGCGGGGACGACTCGCATCGGCACCCCCGCTTCCTGCCGGATGGGAAGCACTTCCTCTACATCGCGCGCTCGCTGAAGGCCTTCTCCGACGGTCATCCGGTCCTTGCGGCCTCCGTCGACGGAGGAACGGAAAAACTCATCCTTCGGTCGCCGGCCATGGCCCTGTACGCGTCGGGCCACCTCCTCTATCTGCGCGAGTCGACGCTCATGGCGCGGCCCTTCGACGCCGGGCGTCTCGCCTTCACGGGAGACGCCGCTCCCGTCGCGGAGAAGATCCTCATGCCCTCGATCGGAACGGGGATCGGCGTCTTCTCGGCCTCGCAGAACGGGATCCTCGTCTACCAGACCGCGAAAGGCGAGCAGACGACGAGGCTGCAGTGGTTCACGCGCGACGGAAAGCCGGACGGGACGCTCGGGGAGCCCGCCGACTACGGGGAGGTGACCCTTTCGCCGGACGGCAAGCAGGCCGCCGCGACGATCCGGGACCAGGCGACGGGAACGCGCGACCTCTGGATCTTCGACCTCGCCCGCGGCGTGCGCACGCGCTTCACGTTCGATCCCGCCGACGACGTGTCCCCTCTCTGGTCTCCCGACGGCGGCGCGCTCGTCTTCTCGTCCAACCGCAAGGGGCACTACGACCTCTACCGCAAGGCGCTCGACGGATCCTCCGAGGAGGAGGCGATCTTCGCGTCCGACGCGGACAAGTACCCCTCCTCCTTCACGCCCGACGGCCGCTCGCTCGTCTTCCAGGAGCCGGCGAAGGACGTGGGCATCGAGATCCGGATCCTCGCGCTGGACGGCTCCCGCAAGCCGGAGCCCTGGTTGCGGACGAAATTCAACGAATTTCCGTCTCCGCTCTCTCCCGATGGAAAGTGGCTTCCGTACAGCTCGGAGGAATCGGGCCGGTGGGAGGTCTACGTGACGTCCTTTCCGCGGCAGGGGCGCAAGTGGCAGATCTCGACCGAGGGTGGGGCATACGCGTACTGGAGCACGGACGGCAGGGAGATCCTGTATCACGACCTCGGCGGCATGATCCACGCGGTCACCGTCGCGGAGCGGGGAGAGACCCTCGAGGTCGGGCAGAGCCGGCCTCTATTCCGGGCCCCCGGACCGAACCCGTCGGGCGCGACGTTCAGCCCGACGGCCGATCACCAGCGCTTCCTCGTCGTGGGTGAGGGCCAGAAGCCCAACGCGCTTCTCGACCTGGTCGTGAACTGGACGATCGCGAAAGGCCCACGATGACGCTCGCTCCCTCCACGAAGCTTGGCGCCTACGAGATCCTCGGCCTCATCGGGGCGGGAGGGATGGGGGAGGTCTACCGGGCGCGGGACCCCCGCCTCAATCGAGAAGTCGCGGTCAAGGTCCTGCCGGAAGAGCTCTTTGAAGGTGAAGAGAGACGGCAGCGGTTCGAGAGGGAAGCGCGGCTCCTCGCGGCGCTCAACCATCCCGGAATTGCCGCCATCTACTCCTTCGAAGAAAGTGGGGGACGGCACATCCTCGTCATGGAGCTCGTCGAAGGCGAGGGGCTCGACGTCAAGGTCGCCCGCGGCCCTCTTCCACTCGAAGAATCTCTTTCTTTCGCCCGGCAGATCGCCGAGGCGCTGGAGGCGGCGCACGAGAAGGGCATCGTCCATCGCGACCTGAAGCCCGCGAACGTCGTCGTCTCGGGCGAGGGGCGGGTCAAGCTTCTCGACTTCGGCCTCGCGAAGGCATTCGAGACCGAGGCGACCACATCTTCTCCCTCCATCTCCATTTCGCCGACGCTGACGGCTCGTGCGACGGCGGCGGGGGTGATCCTCGGGACGGCGGCCTACATGTCGCCCGAGCAGGCGCGCGGCAAGCCGGTCGACAAGAGGGCCGACGTCTGGGCGTTCGGCGTCGTGCTCTTCGAGATGCTGACGGGGAAGCGGCTGTTCCAGGGCGAGACGGTGAGCGACACGCTCGCGGCCGTCCTGCGCGACCCGGTGGACTTCGCGAAGCTGCCGCCTGCGACGCCGCCGTCGGTGCGCGTGCTCCTCGAGCGCTGCCTCGAGCGGGACCCGAAGCAGCGCCTGCAGGCCATCGGCGAGTCGCGCATCGCGCTCGAGCGGACGATCGCAGGGAGCTCGGGAGCCATGAACGCCGCGACGGATTCGGGCTCCGCCGTCCGCGTCGCGGCTCCGTCCCCCGAGCGCCGCGCGCTTCCTTGGGCGGTCGGCGTCGCGATCGGCGCGTTGGCCGTCTTCGCCGTCTGGATGCCGTGGAAGAAGGCGCCCCAGTCCGCACCCGTTCGAATCAGCGGCGAGCTGGGGGCGGACGCCTCTCTCGTGACCGACCTCGGCCCCGGCGCCGTGCTCTCGCCGGACGGGAGGCTCCTCGCATTCGTCGCCCAGAAGACCGGCGGCGGGTCCGCGCAGATCTGGACGCGCCGGCTCGACCAGCTCGCCGCCGCGCCGCTCGCGGGGACCGAGAGTGCGCGGGAGCCCTTCTTCTCGCCCGACGGGCAATGGATCGGCTTCTTCGCGGACGGGAAGCTCAAGAAGGTTTCCGTGACTGGCGGCGCCGCCGTCGTTCTCTGCGAGACTCCAAACCTGCGTGGCGCCTTCTGGACGGAAGACGGGTCGATCGTGTTCCTCCCGAATTCCGGGCCCAGCGTCGCCCTGCTGAAGGTCCCGGCCGCGGGCGGGAAGCCCGAGCCGTTCACGAAACTCGAGGAGGGAGAGGTCACTCAGCGCTGGCCGCAGGTCCTTCCGGGCGGCAAGGCCGTCCTCTATACGGGGCACGCGACGACATCCTCGGGGTTCGAGGACGCGAACATCGTCGTGCAGCCGCTGCCGAAGGGGCCCCGCAAGATCCTCCAGCGCGGCGGGTACCACGGCCGGTACCTCCCGAGCGGGCACATCGTCTACGTCCACGAGTCGACTCTCTTCGCGGCTCCCTTCGACGTCGGGCGCCTCGAGGTGACGGGACCGCCGGTGCCGGTCGTCGAGGGCATCGCCTCGACGCCCAACAGCGCGGGCTCGAACTTCGCATTCTCGAACGACGGCACGCTCGTGTATCTGCCGGGGAAGAGCGTGGGTGCGGCGGCGCCGATCCACTGGATGGACCGCGAGGGCAAGACGTCGGTGCTCCGCTCCGCTCCCTCCGCCTGGAACGACATCCGCTTCTCGCCGGACGGCCAGAAGATCGCGATGGACGTGACCGACGGCGGACAGACCGACATCTGGGTGTACGAATGGGCGCGGGACACGATGTCCCGCTTCACGTTCGACCTCGCCGAGGACTCGCATGCGGCGTGGTCGCCGGACGGCAAGCGCATCGCATTTTCCTCCGCGCGAGCCGACAAGGCCGTGACGAACCTCTACTGGCAGCGAGCCGACGGGACCGGCGAGGTTCAGCGGCTCACCGAGAGCAAGGTCCGGCAGATTTCCAGTTCCTTCCATCCCGGTGGGCGCTTTCTCGCCTTCATGGAGCAGGATCCCAAGACGAACTGGGACATCGTGATCCTCCCGGTCGAAGGGGACGAGGCTTCGGGCTTCAAGCCGGGGAAGCCCAGCGTCTTCCTCAACTCGCCCTTTGTCGAGGTTTGGCCGGAGTTCTCGCCGGACGGACGCTGGCTCGCCTACATGTCGAACGAGTCGGGACGGTACGAGGTCTATGTCCGCCCCTTCCCTGGCCCGGGAGGGAAGTGGCAGATCTCCACGGAGGGCGGCGGGTTCCCGACCTGGTCACGGGCGAGCCACGAGCTCTTCTTCGGGCAGGACGGGAAGATCATGGCTGTTCCGTACTCGGCGGACGCCGCTTCGTTCCGCGCCGAGAA
>JBDTTJ010000109.1:0-9995 GCA_039930645.1 Acidobacteriota bacterium | reverse complement strand
CCACGACGAGGGCGGCGCCGAGGATGACGAGATAGACCCCGAAGACGCGGATGCTGGCCGTTGCGCTGCTCACGAAGAACCTCCTCGAACCGCGGCGCCCGAGCTTAGAACACTTCGTCGACCGGCCTGTTAGACCGAGTCGAGCCGATAGATCACTTTGATCGCTTCGCCGACGAGATACCGCGCGTCGTGCGCCGACCGGGCGAAGCCCCTCCAGGGATCGCACACGACCGCCTCGGGATTCCAGGTCTCGATCTTGGTGCCGTCCGTCGTCTCGGCGATTCGACCGATGACGGCGAAACCGTGCTTCCAGTCCCCCACCTGCATCCAGTCGAGCGGGGAGACCCTCCATACGTCGCGCAGCTGGACGAAGGCCATCGCGCTCTGCTCGCCGCAGTTGCCGCAGCCCATGTGCCGGGCGTGCGCCGCCCACGTATCCACGATGGCCTTCAACGGATCGGCGCCGGTTCGCTTGATCTCCGGCGCCTGGCTCTTGAGGTCCTTGACGATTTCCTCTCTCGTCTTCGACACACAGAACACCGGCGACAACAGGCCGCCCAGGTTGTCGGCGAACTTGTTCGACGAGCCGATATCGATCTTGCTCTGGACATAGAGCCGGGTCTGAATCGCGGCGTTCAGGTTGGCGCTCGCGGAGGTGACGATCTCAGGGGAGCCCATAGCCGTTCTCCTTCAATTCTGTCGGGCCCTGATCCCTCATCGCATCGACTCCATGACCCGCTCGAGGGCCTCGCGACCGGGTCTGACGACGTCGAGCGGCAGGTTCACGAGCGACTTGCCGGTGGCGCCGAGGACCTCCGAGAACCCGGGCTTGGCGGGATTCAGGTACAGGATGCCCGTGAGGATCTCCTGCTTGCCGTGGCTCTCGTGGATCGACCCGAGCGCCTTCTCCTTGTCGGTCGGGTCGTAGTCCCGGCCGACGCCGCGGAAGCGCAGGACGCTGCCGTCGGGGAAGGCCACGTCCTTCGTGTCGCCCGCGGGGATCTCCGCGAGCGTGTCCTCGAAGTAGGGGACGAAGCCGAGGTCGTGGACGGGCGTCTCGTGCTCCTTGGCGTACTTGTAGCTCTTCGTCGAGCCCTCGTGATCGTTGAACGTCACGCAGGGCGAGATGACGTCGATGATGGACGTGCCCCTGTGGGCGATCGCGGCTTCGAGGATGGTCTGAAGCTGTTTCATGTCGCCCGAGAACGAGCGCGCGACGAACGTTCCGCCGAGCTCGATCGCGAGCGAGCACAGGTCGATCGGGACGAACTCGTTCACGTCGCCCTTCTTGCGCGTGGAACCGACGTCCGCCGTCGCGGAAAACTGGCCCTTCGTGAGGCCGTAGACGCCGTTGTCCTCGACGATGTAGACGAGCGGCAGGTTGCGTCGCACGAGATGGACGAACTGGCCGATGCCGATGGAGGCCGTGTCGCCGTCGCCGGAGATGCCGATGCCGACGAGCTCGGGGTTCGCGACGAGCGCGCCCGTCGCCGCCGACGGCATGCGGCCGTGGACGCCGTTGAAGCCCCAGGCGCGGTTCAGGAAGTACGCGGGCGTCTTCGAGGAGCATCCGATCCCCGAGAACTTCGCGACCTGGTAGGGCGCGACGCCCATCTCGTAGAAAGCGTTGATGACCTGCTTCGTGATGACGTCGTGTCCGCAGCCGAGGCAGAGCGTGGACTTGCCGCCCTCGTACTCGGCCTTCGGCAGGCCGAGGCGGTTCGTCTTCGGGGCGGCGGGGGCGGGAGCTTGGGCGCTCATCGTGGTCAACCCTTCTTCCCGGACTTCTCTCGGTCCGAGAGGACGCCCTCGACGACGGTCGTCGCGTCGAGGGGGAGGCCGTTGTACTGGCGGATCGGGACGAAACGCGTCGCGAGCTCCGGGAACTCGTCGCGAAGGATCGTCACGAGCTGGGAGTCGCGGTTCTGCTCGACGACGTAGATGCGCTCGTGGCGCCGGATCCACGCGGCCGTCTCGGGGCCGACAGGCAGCGCCCGGAGGCGGCAGTAGTCGAGGGGAACTCCGAATTCGGCTGCCAGCTTGTCGCGGCCCTCGGCGGTGCCGTAGTGCGACGTGCCGTAGGCGAGGACGCCGGCCACGGCGCCGGGGCGGTCCTCAATCTCCGGCTTCGGCACGAGCGTCCGCGCGGTGTCGAACTTCCGCGCGAGGCGGTCGACGTTGTTCACGTAGTCGGTCGCCTTCTCGGAGTACTGCGCCTTCTCGTTGTGGCCCGAGCCGCGCGTGAAGAACGCGCCGGCCGGGGAGTTCGTGCCGGGCAGCGTGCGGTACGGGATCGCGTCGCCGTCCACGTCCCGATAGCGTCCCCACGTGTCCTTGACCTTCTCGACCGCCGCGGCGTCGAGGACCTTGCCGCGGTCGAGCGGCGCCGTCGGATAGGGAAACGCGTCCGACATCCAGTTGTTCATGCCGAGATCGAGGTCCGTCAGGACGAAGATCGGCGTCTGGAGCCGCTCGGCGAGGTCGAAGGCCTCGCCGGCCATCGAGAAGCACTCCTCGGGCGAGGCGGGGAAGAGGACGGGGTGCTTGGCGTCGCCGTGGGAGTTGAAGTAGCAGAGCAGGACGTCGCCCTGCATCGTGCGCGTCGGGAGCCCCGTCGAGGGGCCGACGCGCTGAACGTCGAAGAGGACCGCGGGGATTTCGGTGTAATAACCGAGGCCGATGTACTCGGACATGAGCGAGATTCCGGGGCCGGAGGTGGACGTGAACGCGCGGGCGCCCGCCCAGCCGGCGCCGAGGACCATGCCGATCGAGGCGATCTCGTCCTCGGCCTGGATGACGGCGACGTTCTTCTTCCCGGTCGCGGGGTCGACACGCAGCTCGTCGCAGAAGTCGATGAACGACTCGCAGAGGGACGAGGACGGCGTGATCGGGTACCAGGCGCAGACCGTCGCACCCGCGAACACGCAGCCGAGGGCGGAGGCCGCGTTGCCCTCGACGATGATCTTGCCCTTCGTGGCGCTCATGCGCTCGACGCGGTAGGGGATCTTGGTGGGGAAGCTCGCGGCCGCGTAGTCCAGGCCGAGCTTCACGGCCGAGACGTTGAGGTCGATCGCCTTTTTCTTGCCCTTGAGCTGCTTGGCGATGGCGATCTCGGACTCGGCGGGGTCGATCCCCATGAGGTCGGCGACGACGCCCACGTAGATCATGTTCACGATGAGCTTGCGCAGCTTCGCGTGCTCGGGGGCCGCCGTGATCTTCACGACGAGCTCGGCGAACGGCACGGGGTAATACGTGACGTCGTCCCGCTTCTTCCCCGGGTTCTCGAGGCCGAGCTTCTTTTCATACACGATGTGCGAGCCGGCGCGCGCCTCGCGCACGTCTTCCTCGGCGGTCTCGGGGTTCATGCAGACGAGGACGTCGAACTCGCGCTTGCGGCCGATGTAGCCGTGCTTGCTCGCCCGGATCGTGAACCACGTTGGAAGGCCCTGGATATTCGACGGGAAGAGGTTCTTGCCGGACACCGGAACGCCCATCTGAAAGATGGAGCGCATGAGCACGGAATTCGCCGTCTGCGAGCCGGACCCGTTCGCAGTGGCAACCTGCAGAGAGAAGTCGTTGACGACGACGCCGGAAGACGAGCCCGCCCCGGCGGTGGTCTCGGTCAGGACGCTGGACATGGACGAAACTCCTTCCACGGAACTTGCCGCGGCCGGGGGATGTTACCCGCCTGCGGCCGGGCGTGGAAGAATCTGGGCCGTGCGGCTTCTGTCGCTCTGCCCGTCGATCACGGAGAGCCTGGCGGCGCTTGGAGCGGCCGGGGACCTCGTCGGAGCCACGCGCTACTGCATCCACCCGAAGGAGCAGCTGAAGGACGTTCCCCGCGTCGGCGGGACGAAAAACCCCGATCTCGCGGCCATCCGCGCCGCGAAGCCGGACCTCGTCTTCTGCAACGCCGAAGAAAATCGTGGCGCGGACATCGAGGCGCTGCGCCGCGAGTTCACGGTGGACGTGTCGCATCCCCGGACGGTCGCGGAGATCCCGGCGCTCCTGCGGCACTTCGGGGCTGTCGCGGGGAAGAGAGAAGAATCGGAGAAGATTTCCTTGAAGGTGGAAGAGGCGCTGGAACGCGTCGAGGAGGAGGCCAGGCTCACGGGATCGCGCTTTCGCTTCGTCTATCTCATCTGGAAGGACCCCTGGATGACCGTCGGGCCGCGCACGTACGTGGCCGATCTGCTTCGCCGGGTCGGCGGCCGTCTTTCACTCGAAGAAGAATCTTCCGGAGGACCTGACTATCCGGCGACATCCGAGAACGCGATCGTGCTCTCGCGCCCGGACGTCCTGATCCTTCCCGACGAGCCGTACCCCTTCGGGGGGAAGGACGCCGCGTTCTGGCGCGAGCGCCTCCCCGCCGCGTGCCGCGTCGTCGTCGTCAAGGGTGAAGATTTCTGCTGGCACGGCGTCCGAACGCTCCGGGGGCTCGAAGCGGCGGTGCGGCTCGCGCGGGGGCTCTCCGAGAGCCCGGCGTAACGGCCGCCGAACGTCAGGAACGGTTCGAGCCGACGATCGACACGGGGCCGTTCGAGGACGTGAGGCGGATCGAGGCGTCCCCGCCGAACTCGACGAGGCGCGTGCGGTTCCCGTCCTCGCGGCGAGCCGAGCCGCACGCCGCGGCGCGGCAGGAGAACGGCGCGTGGCTGGACGTCTCGACCCTCACGCCGGACGCGAAGTCGTCGGGGACCTTCAGCGTGAGCGGGCCGTTCTTCGCGTCGGCGTCGAGGCCCTTGCCTTCCCAGCGCGTGCCCGCGAGGGCGATCGTGAGCGGGCCGTTGACGGCGTGGATCTTCACGTCGCCCGAGGAGTTCTTGAGCGAGACGGGACCGTTCGCGGCGTCTACGGTGACGACGCCCGTGAGGCCCGCGAGGGAGACGGGACCGTTCTCGGTCGTCACGGCCAGCGTCCCGGAGAGGTTGGAGAGGGAAACGGGGCCGTTCGAAGCCTCGACCGAGAAGTCGGCGTCGCGGGGGGCGGTCACGACGAGAAACCCGTTCCAGCTCTCGCCCGGGGGGCCCTCGAGCGTGATGCGGCCTCCCGAGGAGCGCAGCGCGATCTTCGAGAGGACGGCCCCGGCCGAGGCCTCGTCGGCGCCGGCGGCGGCTTTGCACGCCGTCACGGTGAAGGTGTTGGCGTCGCCGCCGCGCACCGTCACGCCGCCGTGCCGGGACCCTTCGAGGACAAGTCCCTTCGCTTCCGCCCGGGAGAGCGTCACGGTCTCCTCGCCCCGGGCCGTCGCGCGGTCGCCGAAGCGGATGTGAACGCCGGCGCAGCCCTTCGCGTCACGCTCCTCGATCGTGACGTCCGAGTGGCGGTGCTCGGCGGCGGCGGGCAAAGAGAGGGCGAGGGCGGCGGCGAGGACGGTCGGAACGGCTCCTGCACGGCTCATGGGGGTCCTCCTGTTCTCAGTGAGGACGCCGGCCGCCGGAGAAGGTTACTCAGCCGCGGCGGTTCAGGAGGTCGAGGAATTCCTCGCGCACGGGCTTGGACGCGAAGATTCCCCGGATCGCGGACGTGACGGTCAGCGCCCCGGGCTTCTTGACGCCGCGCATCTCGACGCACAGGTGGCGCGCCTCGATGACGACCATGACGCCCTGCGGCCGGAGCTCCTCCTCGAGCGTCGACGCGACCTGCTCCGTGAGGCGCTCCTGGAGCTGCGGCCTGCGGGCGTAGAACTCGAGGAGGCGCGGCAGCTTCGAGAGCCCGACGATGCGCTCGTTCGGGATGTACGCGATGTGCCCGTGCCCGTAGAACGGCACGAAGTGGTGGGCGCACATGGAGTAGAAGGGGATGTCCTTCTCGATGACCATTGCGCTGTACTTCTCGTCGTTCGGGAACGTCGTGAGCTTCGGGCGATTGCCCGAATCGAGGCCCGAGAAGATCTCGAGATACATCTTCGCGACGCGCTGGTCCGTGTCGACGAGGTTCGGATCTTTTTCGGGGTCGAGGCCGAGGATCCGGATCATCTCCCGGACGTGATGGGCCAGCTTGTCGACGCGGGGGTCGGCGGCGACGGGGGGCTCGAAGATGGAGGAGGGGGCCATCGGAGCATCATACGGCGCGACAGGGGAGGACGGATGTCGGGAAAGACCGGGGAGGGGGCGACGAAGATCGTCGCGACGATCGCGGGCAACGCGGAGAAGCCGGGCGCGCTCGACGCGCTTCTCGCCGCCGGGGTGGACGTCGTCCGTTTGAACGGGGCGCACGCGAAGCCCGGCGACATCGCGCGCCGGACGGCTCTCGTGAGGCGGGTCGCCGCGCGGCGAGGAAAGCCCGTCGGCGTCCTCCTCGACCTCGGCGGCCCGAAGATCCGCCTCGGCGCGCTGCCGGGAGGCTCGGTATCGCTCCTGTCCGGCCGGTCCGTCGAGATCGTCGCGGGCTCGGCGTCCGAGGGAGGCGAAAGAGGCGGCCTCGTGCGCCTCGCGGTGACGTATCCGGCCCTCCTGAAGGACGTGAAACCCGGCGCCGAGATCCGGATTGACGACGGCCGGGTCCGCCTCGAGGTGACGCGCCGGCTGCGCGGGGCGCTCGGCGCCGTCGTGCGCACGGGCGGCCGCGTCAAGAGCGAGGCCGGCGTGAACTTCCCGGATTCGACTCTCACGGCTCCGGCGCTCACGCCGAAGGACCGCCGCGACCTCGGCGAGGCGCTCGACGCGGGCGTGGACTTCGTCGGGCTCTCGTTCGTCCGCAGCGCGGCGCACGTCGCGCAGCTCCGGCGCCTCTTCGAGCGGGTTGCCGAGGACCGCCGCCCCTGGATCGTCGCGAAGATCGAGCGTCCCGAAGCGCTCATGGACCTCGACCGGATCGCCGCCGCCTCCGACGCCCTCATGGTGGCGCGCGGCGACCTCGGCGTGGAGATCGGCCTCGCCCGCGTTCCGGCCGCCCAGCGCGAGATCCTCGCGGCGGGCCGGCGGCACGCGGTGCCCGTCATCGTCGCGACGCAGATGCTCGAGTCCATGATCGAATGCCCCGTCCCGACGCGGGCGGAAGTGTCCGACGTCGCACTCGCCGTGCACGACGGCGCCGACGCCGTGATGCTCTCGGGCGAGACGGCGATCGGCGCTTATCCCGTCGAGGCGGTCCGGGCGATGGGCGAGATCGCCCGCGCCGCCGAGGTGCCCGACGCGGGGAGCGTGCCCGCCGCGCTCCCGGCGCCGCCCCCGGGCGACTTTACGGCCGTCATGGCCCGCGCCGCGGCCGAGGCCGCGCGGCTCGGAGGCGCTTCGGTCCTCGTCGTCCACACCGAGTCGGGCCGGACGGCGCGACTCGCGTCCAAGAACACGGTCTCGCTCCCGATCGTGGTTTTCACGCCCCGCGAGGCCGTGCGCCGCAAGCTGACGCTTCTCCGGGACGTGGTGTCGTTCCGCGTGCCGAAGACCCGGACCGTGGAGGAGCGCATCCGCGCCGCGGACGCCCTGCTCGCGAAGGTCCCGCGCCTCGCGGGCGCGACGATCGTCGAGGTGTCGGGCGCGTCGCCGACCGCGGGCGCGACGAACGTCGTGCGGCTCCGCCGGCTGCCCTGAGGGTCACTCCGGCGCGGGCGCGAGCGGCTGCATCGCGGGCGGTCCCGCGGGGGCGATCTCGAGGTCGTCGCCGTCCATCTCCTCGGAGTCGTAGGGGACGCCGAGGTACGACAGGAGCGTCGGCGCGAGGTCGACGGTGCGTGCGGCACGGCGGTGGCCCGGCGGCACCCCGGGGCCCGCGAAGAGCAGCGGGACGACGGTCTCGCTGCGGCTGAGCGAGCCGTGCCCGGCGGCCTTGCCGGACACGAACCCGAAGCCCTCGGCGGGAGACAGGAAGACGTCGGGAGCGCGCGGCGAGTCGAAGAATTCGGGCAGCTGGACGACGAGATCGGGGTACGGCCCGGCCGCCGTCGCGTCGAGCCAGGCGTCCGCATCGCGCGCGGCGCCCAGGAGGCCCCGGACCGCGGGGTCGGCGGCGTAGCCCAGCGGGTCCTCGCCCTCGAGGACGCGGTACGAGTAGAGCGGCGGGGCGTCGTCGCCGTCGACGCGCGCGATCTCCGAGCGGCCCGAGGGTCCGTACACGACGACACGGCCGGCCGAGGGCCCGCGTGTCACGACGAGGCGCACCTCGGGAGCGCGGGCGAGCGTGGCGGCGAACGCGGAGACGGGCGGCATCCTCAGGCGCGGCGCGGGGGGCCCTTTCGGACGTTTCTGCTTGCGTGTCCGGAACGCTCCCGGCACCTCGTCGGGCGGGCGCTCGGACGGCAGCCAGATCAGGACGCCGCGGTACGCGCCCACCGCGATCATCGCGTCGCCGACGTCGTACGTCTTGTCCTTCCGGGGCGCGGACACGAGAACGCAGTCCCCCTTCGTGCAGTCGGCTTCGGTCGGGTTCGCGCGGAGGACGCGGTTCACGAGCTCGTTGGCGTCCACGAATGTGTGGTACGTGCGGTTGCCGTGGTCGCCGACGAGGACGAACAGCACGCGGTCGTCGGCCTTCAGCTTCTTCAAGCGCTTCACGAGCCGGCCGAACGCCTTGTCGATCGACACGAGGGTGGCGTGAAACTCATCGCTGCCGGGTCCCTCGGCGTGCGCGACTTCGTCCGGCCCGAGGAGATGGCCCCACACGAGGCTGGGCAGTCGGCCGGAGGCGGCCGCGCCCGCGTACGCGTCGCCCATGTCGTCGAGGGTCTTGCGGTCGAGGAACGGCCAGTCGTAGCGCGCGTACGACGCCATGACGGCGACCGTGTTCTTCACGTGCACGGCCGCGCCGCGCGCGATGGGCGTCGTGACGGCGACCGTGTCGGCGGGCAGACGCTCGAACAACGTGCGCGCCGCCGGGGTCAGGAAGTCGCCTGCCGCGTAGGTGCGGAAGATGTTCGTGTGGGCCTCCCGCACACGCAGGCGCCGGTCGAGCCAGACGTTCGCGGGGATGCCGTGGTGGCCCGGGAAGAGACCCGTCAGCATCGCGCCGAGGTTCGGGTACGTCTCGCTCGGGACGGACGCGATCGCGTTGTCGACGACGAGCGCGCGGTCGACGATCTCCCGCCGGATGTTCGGGAGCGCGCCCTCGGCGAGGAGATGATCGAAGGCCTCCTTCGACAGCCCGTCGACGAAGAGGACACAGACCGAGGCGCGGTCTTTCGCGCCGGCCGCTTCCGCGGCGCTCTGGACGTGCGCGCGCACGGAACACCCGGCGAGGGTCGCGGCGAGAGCTGCCGCGCAGACGAGACGGGGGGCCGGACGCACGCCCGAAGGGTACAGGAGAGGACCGGGCCGGTTCCCGCGCTACCATGCCCGGATGCCTCCGTTCCGCGGCGCCGACCTGCACTGCCATTCGACGTTCTCCGACGGCGTCGACGCGCCCGCGCGCCTCGTCGGCCACGCGGTCGAGGCGGGCCTTTCCGTCCTCGCCCTGTCCGATCACGACGCGGTGCACGGCCTCCCCGAGTTCGAGGCCGCGGCGAAGGGGACGGGCCTCGTGACCGTGGCGGCGAGCGAGCTTTCCACGCGCTGCAACGGCGACGACGTGCACGTCCTCGGCCTCTTCCTCGACCCCGAGGAGCCTGCGATGAAGGCCCAGCTGGAGCGTTTCCGCGTGGACCGCGACACGCGGGGAGAGGCGATGGTGGAGAAGCTCACCGCCCTCGGGATGCCGCTAGACCTCGCCGCGATCCGCGAGGTGGTCGGCGGGGGCTCCTTCGGGCGCCCCCACATTGCGCGCGCGATGCTCGCGAAGGGCTACGTGAGGACGTTCGACGAGGCGTTCGACACGTGGCTGGCTCATGGAAAACCCGGCTACGTCCCGAAGCCGAAGTGGACGCTCGAGGAGGCGATCGCGGCGATCCGGACGGCAGGGGGGCTCTCCGTCATCGCGCATCCGATCTGGTACAGGGATCCCGAGCAGGTCGTCGCGATCGGCGTCGCCGCAGGGCTGGACGGCCTCGAGGTCTACCACCTCGACCAGGCGGGCAAGGAGAACGAGTTCGGCAAGCTCGCCGAGCGCCACGGTCTCCTGAA
>JBDTTJ010000108.1:0-10183 GCA_039930645.1 Acidobacteriota bacterium | reverse complement strand
GTCGCGTGCCTCGACGCCGGCGCTTCGAGCCCCGGCGGGCCGCCGCCGCTCGTGCTCCTGCACGGCATCGGCGCCGACCACGGCGAGTGGGCCCTTTCGCTCGCGCTGCTCGTGCGGAAGAGGCGCGTCCTCGCGTTCGACCTTCTCGGACACGGCAAGAGCGACAAACCCGCAGGGTCCGGAGTCGTCTACCGCGTGCGGTTCCTGGCGGAGGCGATCCGCGGCGGCATCGAGGCGCTGCCGGACGCGCCGGAGCGCGTCGACCTCCTCGGCCACTCGCTCGGCGGCGCCGTCGCGCTGGACGTCGTGCGCCGGCACCCGCGACTCGTCCGCCGGCTCGTGCTGGTGGACGCCCTGGGTCTTCCGGTGGCCCGTTCGATCGATCCCCTCGCGGCGTCGCTTTCCTTCGTGCCCGGCACGTATGAAGACTCGCGTCGCCTCCTGGCGACCAGCGTCAACAACCGCTTCCTCGGGCACCCGCTCGTCGCGCTCGCGATGGCCGTATACAAGGGGCGCCGGCGAAACCGCCCGCAGCTCCTGAAGCTCGTCGCCTCGCTCGCGGCGGGGGAGGACGCCTTCACGCCGCGCGACCTCGCGCGCATTACGCACGAAACACTCGTCCTCTGGGGCGACCGCGACCGCATCTTCCCGCTCGCGGCAGGCCGCACGATGTGCCGGGCGATCCCGAACGCCCGCCTCGTGGTCATGCCGCGCTGCGGCCACGTCCCGCCGACCGAGCGGCCCGTGGCGTTCGCGCGGCGCGTCGTGGGATTCCTCGACGAATAGAGGCGCTATCCTCGCGCCATGCGCACGACACGCTTCACGGTCGCGATGCCGCGGCCCGCGACCCATCTCTACGAGATCACGATGGAGATCGACCCGCGGGGCGCGACGACCCTCGACCTCGTCCTTCCCGTGTGGACACCTGGTTCTTATCTCGTCCGGGAATTCTCGAGGCATATAAGAGATTTTTCTGCGAATGAGAAGAGGGGCGGCCGCCCCCTTTCCGCCCTGAAGGTGGAAAAGAACCGCTGGCGGCTTTCTCTACCTTCTAAGAAATCCGAATCTTCGGGTGTTGTTTTCATCTCCTATCGCGTCTACGCCCACGAGCTGACCGTGCGCACGTCGCATCTCGACGCGTCGCACGGCTACGGGAACGGCGCGAACCTGTTCTTCTACGTCGAGGGCCGGAAGGACGAGCCCATGGAGGTCGCGTTCCGCCTCCCTCGCGGGTGGAAGGCGTCCATGGCGCTTCCGGCGCGCGGCGGCGTCTTCCGCGCCGCGTCGTACGACGAGCTCGTGGACTCGCCGTTCGAATGCGGGACGCACCGCACGTTCGAGTTCCGCGAGAAAGGCGTTCCGCACACGCTCGCGATCTGGGGGACCGGCAACGAGGACGCGCCCCGCCTCCTGAAGGACCTGAAAAAGCTCGTCGCGGAAGCCGCGTCTCTCTTCGGAGGCCTCCCGTACGAGCGGTACCTCTTCCTCGCGCACCTCACGCCGGGCGCCCGCGGCGGCCTCGAGCACCGCGCCTCCCAGTCCGTCGCGGTCGACCCGTGGGCGTTCAGGCCGGCGAAGGCCTACCGCGACACGCTTCTGCTGTTCTCGCACGAGCTCTTCCACGCCTGGAACGTCAAGCGCATCCGGCCGGAGGCGCTCGGACCGTTCGACTACACGAAGGAGGTCCACACGAAGGACCTCTGGGTCCTTGAGGGGGTCACGTCTTACTACGAGGTCCTCCTCGCCGTGCGCGCGGGCCTCCTGACTTCCGCGCAGGGCCTCGAGGAGTGGACGACGTCGTGGACGGGCCACCTCGAGACGCCGGGCCGCGCGGTGCAGAGCGCCGAGATGGCCTCCTTCGACGCGTGGATCCGCTTCTACCGCCCGGACGAGAACTCCGTGAACGTGGCGGAGAGCTATTACCGGCGCGGCCAGCTTCTCGGTCTCGCGCTCGACCTCACGCTCCGCGGTGCGACCGCCGGCCGGCGGGGCCTGGACGACGTCATGAGGCTCCTGTGGCGCCGTTGGGGCGCAAAGGGGAAGGGCTATCCGGAGGGCGCCGTCGAGGACGCCGCCGCGCGCGTGCTGGCGTCGCGGGCGAAGGCTCGCCGCTTCTTCGACCGGTACGTGCGCGGCACCGAGTCGCCCGACCTCGCGAGGCTGCTGACCGTGGCGGGTCTCGAGCTGAAACTCGTCCCGGAGGCCGAGGAGGGCGTGACCGAAGAGAGCCCCGTGAAGACGCGGGGGGACTTCGGGTGGAAGACGAAAACGGAGAATGGCAGGCTCCTCGTCGCCGAGGTCCGCGAGGGCGGTGCCGCCATGCGCGCCGGCATCAGTGCGGCGGACGAGATCGTGGCGATCGACGGGGTGCGGGCGTCGGAGGATTTCCTTCGAAGGAAAGCGATCGAGGCCGGGCCCGGTGCGCGGATCCGGGTCACCGTGTTCCGGCGCGAACGCCTCCGGGAGCTGGGGCTCGTCCTCGGGGCGCGAAAGGCGGGCGTCTGGAAAGTCGCGCCCGTGAAGGGCGCCTCGCCGGCCGCGAAACGGCTCGCGCGGCGCTGGCTGGGGGTCCCGGCAGGCGGTTGAGCCCCGTCAGCGCTTGAAGAAGCCCTGCGGATTCGCGGGCGTCGCGGCGACGGCGGCCGAGCCGCCCGTCCCGAGGAGGCGCTGGTTCAGGTCGCGGATGCGCTCGTTGAGCTGGGCGACCTTGTTCGCCATCTCCTGGCGCTGGCGCTCGCCGTCCGCGCGCAGTCTCTGGATCTCGCTCTCGGCTTCCGCGCCCATCTGGGCCTTCGCCTGGACCTGATGCTCGCGCTCCTCGATGTCGCGCTCGAGGGCGGCGATGACCTCGTCTTTTTCCGTGACGCGCTGGCGCCATTTTTCTTCCTGCTCTTCGTACAGGCGCTTGATGTCCATGAGCTCGGTGATCGCGGAGAAGTCGTTTGCGGACGCCATGATTCCTCCTCGGCCGCGCTCCTCGATCTTCGGGAAGAGCTTCCGGAGCTTCAGGGACAGGTCTTCCGGATCGGTCGTGAGCTTCATCGCGGCGTCGACGTCGATTGCGCCGTTGACGAGAAGCGCGATGAGCGACTGGTTCATCGACTGCATCTTGAAGTACGCGACGCTGGACTCGATCTCCTCGAGGATCTCCTTCGTCTCGCCCAGCTCGATCTGCTTGGCGATCTTGGGAGAGGCCACGAGGACCTCGACGACGGGGATCAGACCCTTGCCGTCGACCCGCTCGATGAGCTGCATCGAGACGATCGCGCGCAGGACGAGGGCGAGCTGGCGCCGCACCTGGTTCTGCTGCGCGGGCGGGCAGGAATCCATGATGCGGTCGATCGTCTGCGCGGCGCTGTTCGTGTGGAGCGTCGAGAAGACGAGGTGGCCCGTCTCGGCCGCCGTGATCGCGGTAGACATCGTCTCCCAGTCGCGCATCTCGCCGACCATGATCACGTCGGGGTCCTGCCGCATCACGTTCTTGAGCGCTTCCTGGAAGGAAATGGTGTCGGTTCCCATCTCGCGCTGCGAGACGGAGGCCATGTTGTCCTGGAAGAGGTACTCGATCGGGTCCTCGATCGTCACGATGTGGACCGGGTGGCGCTCGGTAATGAGCTTCACGAGCGCCGCGAGCGTCGTCGACTTGCCCGAGCCCGTAGGCCCGGTCACGAGAACGAGTCCGGCCGGAAGGTCCGCGAACGTTTCGAGGGCGTCCGGGAGGTTGAGCGCGGAAACCTGCGGGATCTGGAACGGAATGCGGCGGAAAACGGCCGTCCACGTCCCGCGCTGGAGGTAGATGTTGCCGCGAAAGCGGGCGACGCCCGTGATCCCGTAGCCGATGTCCACGGCGTAGTTCTGCTGCAGCTTGTCCCGCTGGTAGGGCGTCAGGATCGGGAGGACCATGTCCTCGATCTCCTTCGGCTGCAGCGGGTCCGTCTTGAGCGGGACGAGCCGCCCGTTCACGCGCAGAAGGGGCGGGCGGCCGGGCTTCAGGTGAAGGTCCGACGCCTCTTTCTTCGTGACGAACTTCAGAAGCTCGGTCAGATCCATCGTGTCGATGTCCTCGGTTGCGACTCTTTAGAGTACCAGCCGGGGCGGGCGTTTTCCAACCCCGGCCCGCGCCGCGAGCCACGCGCGGGCGGCCCGGGCGCCTCGGATCTCGCCCGCGGCGAGGGCGAGGTCGAGCTCCCCGAGCGCCTCGCCCAGCTTCGGGCCCTCCGCGAGGGAGAGGGCGTTTCGGATTTCTTCGAGAGGAAGAGGGCGGACGGGCTTGAGAATCCAGCGGAGCGCGGCGGGGCGGCGCAGGACGCGCCGGGCAGCGCGCGCCAGGTCTCGCACGCGCGCATCGCCCGCCGCGAGAAGAAAAGAGAGAGATTCTTCTACGAAAGGGGAAGAAAGCCGCAGCAGCTCCGCGACGTCGCGCCGCGTGGGGGGGCGGCGGGGAGCATGGAGGGGGAACGCGACGAGTCGGCTCGCGAGCCTCGACTCTTCCCGGGAGGTCTTCCACTTTCTAAGCAATTCTTCGGCTCTCCTCGGACCCAGCGGCAGCAGAAGCAGCGCTCGAGCGACCCTCGGGTCTCTAGATTCGAGCCTCTTCAGGAGAGAAATCCCGCGCCGGATGCGCGGCGCGCTGCTTCGAATGAGCGCCTGCAGGACGCCGACCCTCTCGAGAAAGCGCAGTGCGCGGTGGCGGTCCTCCGGCCGCGCCGCGAGCAGTTTGTCCAGCTCGCCGAGCCGCCTCTCCTCCGAAACCATTCGAAGAAATCTCCCTGCTTTCTTCATCTCCGGAAGGTCCGCTGGCGACAAGCGGAAACCCTGCAACTGCGCGAGGAAGCGCGCGGCGCGCAGGACGCGCAGCGGATCTTCGAGGAAGACGCCCGGACGCGGCGCGCGGAGCAACTTCCTTCGCAGGTCCTTCAGCGCGCCGGGCGCGGCGGCGAGCGCGCCGGACGGGAGGCCGAACGCGATCGCGTTCACGCTGAAGTCGCGGCGCACGAGGTCGCCTTCCGGCCCGCCCTCCTCTTCCCACACGTCGATCTCGCGCCCGCTGAAGGGGACCTTGAGAATCTGCCGGGGCGCCGCTCCGACGGCGACAACCCGCGTGCCCGCGCGCGCCGCGAGACGCGCCGCGAACGGCGCGGCGCAGCCGGGCGCCGTGGTGAGGTCGAGGTCGCTGCCCGCGCGTCCCAGGAATGCGTCGCGCACGGCCCCGCCCACGGCGCGAACGCGCTCGCGCGGGTGCGCGCACGAAGCGGCCAGGGCAACGTCCTCCCGTCGGACGAGGCGCCTCCAGGCGCGCGCGGTCGGGTCCGTCACGCGTTCGGCCCGGCCGCGTCCGCCGCCGGGAGCGTCCAGGCGACGCTCTTCACGTTCGATCCGTCCGGGTCCGCGTGGGCCGTCAGCTCCGCGGCCATCGCGTCCGCGAGCCGGCGCGCGACCGACAGCCCGAACTCGCCGGCGCCCCGCGCCGAGCCGACGTCGTCGTAGAGGTGGGCCGCTTTCTCCGGCGTGAGAGTCGGCGCGCGGTCGACGACCCTGACGAACGCCCGGCCGTCGGCCACGGAGGCGAGGAGCCGGACCTCGGGGCCGCCGCGAGGGGAGCGGCGAAGCGAGTGGTCGACGAGGTTCGCGACGAGCCGCTCGACTTTTTCGCGGTCGCCCGGGACCTTCGGAAGCCCCTTCGGAATCTCGACGGAGAACCGCACGCCGCGCTTGAAGGCGGCGGCCGAGAGCGCGGGAGCGAGGCCGCGCAGGACTTCCGCGAGGTCGAGCTCGGCGAGCCGTAGCGTCGAGCGCGCGCGCCCGCTGACGGCCGCGTCGAGGACGTCGGCGATGAGGCGCTCGAGGCGCGTGAGGCTCTCGGACGCGGTCTTGAGGAGCTGGGTCGGGCGCTCGGGAAGGTCGTCGGCGAGGTCGCCCAGGACGACCTCGAGGTAACTCTGGGCGATCGCGAGCGGCGTGCGCAGCTCGTGGGCCGCGGCGGTCCAGAACCGCGCGCGCACGACGTCGCCTTCCCGCACGCTGTGCTGCAGGGCCTCGAGCTGTCGTCCCGTCTCGTCGGCATCGTGCTGGAGCGCCTGCTCGCGGGCCTCGCGGGCGTCCTCGTGGCGCCGGTCGCGGAGCGTGAGCGTGGACCACCCGGCCTTGCCGGCGGTCTCGTCGGGCGTGGGAATCGAGAGCACCTCGACCGGAATCGTCTCGCCCGCGGCCGTCACGAGGCGCGCGCGCGTCGTCGCCACCGGCGTGCCGGGCTGCGGCGTCAGCGTCGTGAAGGCGTCTTCGGGCGCGAGGGGACGGAGCAGGGAGCGGATGTCGAGCCCCACGAGCTCGGATTCCAGACGGCGCGTCATGGCAGAGAAGGGCGGGTTCACGAGCAGGATCTCCCCGGACGGGCCGACCATCGCGGTGGCGTCCGGGATTCCCGTGAGGATCCGCTGGACAGTCCGCATCCGCTTGCGGTCGGGGCCCTTCTCGAGCGGCTCGGAAGGCCGCGCGGCGGCGAGCGAGGCGTGGACGATGCGCGCGGTGGCGGCGAGAAGCGCGACGTCGACGAGGCCGAACGGCGTGCCCTCGCGCACGGCGTGGAGGTAGAGGTCGCTCCCGTCGCCGGGAACGAGCTGGCAGAGGAGAGAGCGATTCGCCTGCCCGGAGAGGTACGGGGTGGCGGTCTCCATCAGCGGGTCCCGCTCGATCTCCTCGACGAGGACCGCGCCCGATCGGGCCGCCGCCGCGCGCAGCTCGGGGTAGCGGACGATTTCGACCGTGCGTCCCACGACGCCGGGGCCGAGGCTGGATCCCGCCACCGCGGCCTCGGCCGAGCCGGCCTTCCAGCGGTAGAGCGTCACGCGCGAGGCGTCGAGCGCGAGGGAGAGCGAGCGCAGCGCGTGCTCGACGAAGCCTGGGGCGCCCTCGGCGACCTGCTCCCAGAGGTCGAGGAGGCCGGTGAGCTGGACGCGCGAGAGGAGGAGCGCCGGCGCCGGGTCGTCGGAGCCGCTGCCGAGAGCGGCGGTCGCGCGGCTCCAGGGGCCGCGCGCGATCGTCTCGAGCGCGGCCGGGCGGTGCGGGAGACCCTCTTCCTCGAGGACGAAGATCGGCGGCGGCGAGGACGAGTCGGGCAGCTTCGCGAGGAGCGCGGCCGCGTCCGCGACGGTGCCGGGCGGGACGACGAGGACGACCTCGGGCTGCGACGCCGCGGCGAGCGACACCGCTTCCTCGATCGTGCCCGCGACGAGCACGTCGCTGCCCGCGCGCTCGAGCGGTGCGCGCACGGATTCCGGGATGCCGCCCCCCGGACTGAACAGGAGGAAAGGCCGCATGGATCGTCTCGGCTGCACGGTACGGGCGGGCGTCGCGCGCGTCAAGGCGGCTGCTAGAATTTGCAAGTGAAGATCGACGCGGCGCTCGTGTCGCGCGTGGCGTCCCTCGCCGCGCTCGAGCTGACCGACGCCGAACGCGACGCCCTCGCGGGCCAGCTCACCCGCATCGTCGAGCACTTCGAGGCCCTTCGCGCCATTCCCGAGGAGCTCCTCGCGGCCGGGCCCCCGGCGCCGTCGTCTCCTCTCCGGGTCGACGAGGCGCGCGACGGCTCGCCGGGCGCGCTCGTGGAGACGAACGCGCCCGAGTTCGCGCACGGCCACTTCGTCGTCCCGCGGGCCGTCTCGAGAGACTCGTGACGGAGGACGCCGCCGGTCTCCTGGACGGCCCGTTCACCGCGCTCGCGGCGGCCGTGTCGTCGGGAAGCGCGGCGGCGCGGGGCGTCGCCGAGGCGTCCCTCGCGCGCGCCGCGAAGGCGCGCGATCTCTACGGGGCGTTTCTCTCGATCGACGAAGCCGCCACCCTGCGCCAGGCCGAGGCCGTGGACCGCCGGGTGGCCGCGGGCGAGCGCCTCGCGCTCGCGGGCGTGCCGCTCGCGGTCAAGGACAACATCAACGTCGCGGGCCAGGGCTCGACGGCGGGCTCGCGCATCCTCGCGGGTTTCGTCGCGCCCGACGACGCGACCTGCGTGGCGCGTCTCGTCGCCGCGGGCGCGGTCGTCGTCGGCAAGACGAACTGCGACGAGTTCGGGATGGGCTCGTCGAACGAGAACTCCGCATACGGCGTGGCGCGCAACCCGTGGGACCCGTCGCGCGTGCCGGGCGGTTCGTCCGGAGGCTCGGCGGCCGCGGTCGCGTCGCGCGCGGTTCCCCTCGCGATCGGGACCGACACGGGCGGCTCCGTCCGCCAGCCCGCCGCGCTCTGCGGCCTCGTCGGGTGGAAGCCTACCTACGGGCGCGTCTCGCGCTACGGCCTGATCGCGTTCGCGTCCTCGTTCGACCAGGCGGGCGCGCTCGCCCGGAACGTCCGAGACGCCGCCCGCGCGTTCACGATCATGGCGGGCGTCGACCCGAAGGACGCGACGTCGCTCGCGACCCCGGTTCCGGACGTCGAGACGGGCCTCGAGGCGGGCGTGAAAGGCCGGAGGATCGGGCTTCTCGCCGAGGCGGAGTCCGCCGAGGGCGGCTTGCACCCGGCGGTCGTGGAGACGTTCGCGCGCACGGCCGAAGCGCTGCGCGCTGCCGGGGCCGCGGTCACCCGCGTTTCGGTGCCGCGCGTGGCGTTCGCCGTGCCCGTCTACTACCTCACGGCCACGGCCGAAGCGTCCTCGAACCTCGCGCGCTTCGACGGGGCCCGCTACGGCGTGCGCTCCGGCGGCGAGTCGCTCGCCGCGATGTACCGCGGTTCGCGCTCGGCGGGCTTCGGGCCCGAGGTGAAGCGGCGGATTCTCCTCGGAACGTTCGCGCTCTCGTCCGGCTACCTCGACGCGTACTACGGCCGCGCCCAGAAGGTGCGCGCCCTTCTCGCGCGCGACTTCGCGGCGGCGTTCCGCGATGTGGACGCGATCCTCTGCCCGACGTCGCCCGAGCCGGCGTTTCCGCTTGGCACCAAGACGGAGGACCCGCTCGCCATGTACCTCGCGGACGTCTTCACGGTGCCGCCGAGCCTCGCGGGGCTCCCCGCGGTGTCGGTGCCGGCCGGTTTCTCGGCCGAGGGCCTGCCCGTCGGCATGCAGTTCGTCGGTCCCGCCGACGCCGAGCCGCTTCTCTTCGCGCTCTCGCGCGTCGTCGAGGCGGCGCTCGGGGCCGGGGACCGGCGTGCCCCGGGCGCGCTGAGTTGAGCGGCCGGCGGGCGTTCGCCGCCGCGGCCGCCGCCGCGCTCCTTCTGCAGGCCGTCCCGTCCCTCTCCGCGGCGGTACCGCGGCGCGTCGAGGTGTCGCGGGACTTCGCCGTCGAACTCAAGGACGGGGCGATCACGGTCGAGGCGCGGCCGCTCGAGGGCGAGACGCCGATCCAGTTCGCGCGCCGCCTCGCGAAGGACGATGCGACCGCCCAGCGAATCCTCGCGCTGCCCGGCGCGCTCACGGGGCGCGGGGCGACGCTCTCGTGGAGCGCGCTCTCGCTCGAGAGCCGGCGCGCCGCCGTCCAGGCCCTCTTTCCGTCGGACGTCCGCGCGACGGCAGCCTGGCTCCACATCGCGGTCGAGGAGGAGAGTCTTGCGTCGCTCGCCGAGTGGTTCGCGGGCGACGCGGCGCGCGCGGCGGACCTCGCGAGGGAGAACGCGTTCGCGGGCGGCGTCGTGCCCCCCGGCGCGACCGTGAGAATCCCTGCGGAGTTTCTCGTTCCCCCGTTCCGCGACGCCGAGCCGATCCCGGAAACCGAGCCGCCGAACCTCGTCTTCGGCCAGGACGAGAAGGGCCGCACCGCCACGTACCGGCTCCGCAAGGGCGAAGCGTTGTACTCGGCCGTCGTCGTTCGCTTCACGGGCCGCCTCGACGCGGCGGACGTGAACGACCTCGCGGCGAAGCTCGCGGAGCGCTCCGGCATCGCGGACGTTCACGCGATTCCCGTCGGGTATCCCGTGAAGATTCCCGTCGAGTTTCTTTCCGACGAGTTCCTCCCGAAGGACGACCCCCGGTCGGTAGAACGGGCGCGCGAGAAGGCCGAGACCGCGCAGTTCTCGCGGCCCGGGGTCGCACGCGGCCTCGCGGGCGTGCGCGTGATCCTCGACGCGGGCCACGGCGGGCGCGACACGGGCACGCTGCACGGCGGCGTCTGGGAGTCGACGTACGTCTACGACGTCGCCTGCCGCCTCCGGAAGCTCCTCGCCGAGCGCACGCGCGCCGACGTGGTCATGACGACGAAGGATG
>JBDTTJ010000107.1:0-10194 GCA_039930645.1 Acidobacteriota bacterium | reverse complement strand
GCGTCATAGGAGCCGCCACTTTCCCCGCGAGTGGCGGTCCCCGGTCGGGCGCGCCGAACGGCGGCTGACGCCTCGATTTCGGATGGCAGGAACCTGAGCGAAGCGTCGCTTAGCCCCAACGTGCTGTTTCGTCGCGCGCGCGGCCATGATGCAAACACCTCATGCGGGCGCGGCATGATCGCCGTCATACGCGGGCGAGGCGCTGTTCCCTATCGTTCGTCCGGACAGGGGGACGAACATGGCCTTCGAGACAGACACGATCGCGGCGCTTGCCATCGCGAATCCCAGCGTCATCCCGACGCTCGAGAAGCTCGGAATCGACTACTGCTGTGGCGGCGCGACCACCGTGGAGGAGGCGTGCCGCCGCGTGGGCGTCGAGCCCTCGGAGCTCCGGACGCTCGTCGGAGAGCCGGCACGATCCGGTGGCCGCGCGTGGGAAAAGGAGACGCTGTCCGCCCTCATCGGATTCATCCTCGAGACGCATCACGCCTTCACGCGCGACGCGATCGCCGCGCTGCCCCCGCTCGCCGCGAAGGTGCGAGGCCGGCACGGCGACGCCCACCGCGAAACCCGGGCCGTCGAGATGCTCGTCCGACGGCTCGTCGAAGACCTCGGGCCGCACCTTCTCAAGGAAGAGAAGATCCTGTTTCCCTACGTCGAGTCCCTCGAGGGCGACGTGAGAGGCGAGTCGTGCTTCGGGACGGTGCAGAACCCGGTCCGGATGATGATGCGCGAGCACGAAGCCGTCGGCGAGATCCTCCGCGAACTGCGGGCCGTCACGGAAAACTACGTCGCGCCGCCCGACGCCTGCACGTCGTTTCAGGCGCTCTATGCGGGCCTCACAGAGCTGGAGGCCGACCTCCACCGACACATCCACCTCGAGAACAACATCCTCTTTCCCGGCGCGCTCGCACTCGAGGAAGGGCGCCCCCGCCCCTGACCCGGAATCCTCCCGCGCTTCCCGATTCCGTCAGGGCGCAAACGAGTTCGCGACGAGCGGCTTCACGTTCGCCTGGGGCACGTGGCACGCCGTGCAGACGAACCGGCTCCCCGCGATCTCGGCTCGCTTGACCGTCGGAGCGCTTCTCAGGTCGACGTAGTGGCTCGCCGGGATCGGGACGGGGCCGCCCGGTTCCGGTTTGTCCAGTGCGTGGCACGTCAGGCAGCCGTTTTCGGATCGCGTGATCGGGAGAAGGCCCTCGACCGTGTGCGGAATGAGCGGAGGCGAGGAGGCGAACGGGCGCGGCAGGACCTTGCCGTCGCCCGGGTCCTTCGTCACGTACTCGAACGGCTTCGGGGCCGGGACGCCCGTGACGGCGGACTTCTCGAGGCCGAGGCTCGCGTCCGGTATTGCGTAAAGCACATCGGAGGACGGGGAGACCGAAGAGATTTTCTTAGAAGGTGAAGAGGGGGAGGCGCACGCCGTCAGCGCGGCGGCGAAAATCGCTACCAGAAACGCAGTCGCCACCTTCGTCACTCTGACGGCGCACTTCTTGAAGTCCGTCTGTTTCGAGATCGGGCACGTCGCGTCGAGCGTGACCTTGTTGATGAGGATCGACTCGTCGAACCACGGCACGTACACGAGCCCGCGCGGCATCTTGTAGCGGCCCGCGGTCTCGACGGCCACCTGGATCTTCCCGCGGCGGGATTCGATCCACGCGGCGTCGTTGCGCTTGAGGCCGCGCGATGCGGCATCCTTCTCGTGGATGTAGAGGAGCGCGGCCGGCATCGCCGCGTTCAGCTCGGGGACGCGCCGCGTCATCGTGCCCGAATGCCAGTGCTCGAGGACGCGCCCCGTGCAGAGCCAGAGGTCGTAAACCGAGTCGGGGACCTCGGCCGGGGCCGCGTACGGACGGAAAAAGATCTTGGCTTTGCCTGAGAGGGCGATCTTCTCCGTGCCCGCCGGTTTCTCGAGATCCCCTTTGGGCAGGGACTTCATCGCCTTGCCGTAGAAGTCGAAGCCCGAGCCCTTCTTCGCGTAGGGGTCGTACGCCTCGTTGAACCGCCAGAGCGTTTCCTTCCCGTCGACGACGGGCCACCGGAGGCCGCGCACGTCGTCCGCGAGGTAGCGGTCGAAAAGGGCGAGGTCGTGCCCGTGCCCGCGCCCGAAGCCCGCGTATTCCTCGAAGAGCGCCTTCTCGGGGAACCACACGGCGCCGAGCTGGGCGGCGGTCGCGTTCGCATGGCCCTTCGCCACGGGGTCCGGCCAGAGGAACTTCCTGTTCGCGGCCGTCGCGAAGAGGACGTCGAAGAGCGTCGAGTCGGGGGCGTAGCCCATCTTCGCGGCCTCCTCGAGGACGGACGGGAGTCTGCCGTCCGTGAAGCCCTCGGCCTTCAGTCCCGGGAGCGCCTGCTCGCCCCAGACCTCCCGGAGCTTGAAGCGCTTGGAGAACTCCAGGATCTGCCAGAGGTCGGTCTTCGCGTCGCCCGGCGCGGGCACCTGCTGCCGCCAGAGCTGAGTGCGGCGCTCGGAGTTTCCGTAGCCGCCCCACTTCTCGAAGATCATGGCGCTCGGCAGGATCAGGTCGGACACCTTCGCGCTGATGCCCGGGTAGGCGTCGGAGACGACGACGAACGTGCCGGGCTGACGGGCGGCCGCGAGCCAGTGGTTGTTGTTCGCGGTGGACTGGAACGGGTTCGTGACCTGGATCCAGAGCCACTTGAGCTTCCCGTCCTCGAGGTCCCGCATCATCTCCGTGATGTGACTCCCGACCTTCGGGTTGATCGTCTTCGCCGGAAGCTTCCAGTGCTCCTCGGCGTGGGCGCGGTGCTCGGGGTTGTCGACGGTCATGTCGGCCGGGAGGCGGTGCGAGAACGTGCCGACCTCGCGCGCCGTGCCGCAGGCGGAGGGCTGCCCGGTGAGCGAGAACGCCCCCGAGCCCGGCTTCGCCTGCTTGCCCGTGAGGAGGTGGGCCATGTAAGCCTGCTCGTTCAACCACGTCCCGCGCGTGTGCTGGTTGAAGCCCATCGTCCAGTACGAGACGACCTTCTTCTTCGGGTCGGCGTAGACGTCGGCCAGCGCCTTCAGCTTCCGCGCGTGCTCCTCCAGAGGCTCTTCGGAATTCCCCTTCGTGAGCGCGGCGACGAAGTCGAGGGTGTAGGGCTCGACGGCTTTCTTGAACTCCTCGAACGTGATGAGCCAGTGGAGGCCCGCCTTCGCGGCGTCCTTCTGAGGCCGCGTGTGCGTGACGGAGGGGTCGAGGCCGCGCCCGATCGCCTCCTCCTTCGTGAGCACGACGGTGCGCTCGCGGTCCCGCGTGTCCTTCTCGGCGGGGAACGCGTGGTCCTCGCCCGGGCGCATTCCGAAGCCGATGTCGACCGTTCCCGCCGCGAAGACGCAATGTTTCTCGACGAATTCCCGGTCGACGGCGCCGCGGGCGACGATCTCCCGCGCGATGTAGTTCCAGATCGCGAGGTCCGTGTTCGGCTTGAAGAGGATCTCGGTGTCCGAGCCCGCCGACGTCGGCGTCGTGTACGTCGTGAGGTTGAGGATCCGGTACTCGGGGCGCGCGAGGCGCGTGTCGATGATGCGCGACCAGAGGATCGGGTGCATCTCGGCCATGTTCGCGCCCCACGTCACGACGGCGTCCGTCTTTTCGATGTCGTCGTAGCAGCCCGAGGGCTCGTCGATGCCGAACGTCTGCATGAAGCCGGCGACGGCCGAGGCCATGCAGTGCCGCGCGTTCGGGTCGAGGTTGTTGCTGCGCCAGCCCGCCTTCACGAGCTTCGCGGCCGCGTAGCCCTCCATGATCGTGTACTGCCCCGAGCCCATCACGCCGACGCCGCTCGGGCCGAGCTCCGCGTGAACCCTCTTGAACTGCGCCTCCATCTCCTGAAACGCACGCTCCCAGCTCACCGGGAAGAAGTCCCCATTCTTGTCGAACTTCCCGTCCTTCATCCTGAGGAGCGGCTTTACGAGACGATCCTCGCCGTAGAGGATCTTCGCGTTGGCGTAGCCCTTCACGCAAAGGAGGCCGCGGTTCACCGGGGCGTCCGGGTCGCCCTTCACGGCCACGACGCGCTCTCGCTTCGTCCCGACGAGGATCCCGCAGCCCGTGCCGCAGAAGCGGCAGACGCTTCTGTCCCAGGCCACGCCATCGCCGGAGGCCGCAGTTCCGGCGGCCGCGAGCGCCTCTTCGGCAACCGGGATTCCCGCCGCGGCGGCCGCGGCGAGCGCGGCGCTGCGCTTGAGGAGCTCCCGGCGTGTGCTGTTGTCGCTCATGTTTCCCCCGCGTCCTCTTCGAGATCCCCAAAGTAATGACAGACGAGCTCGGCTGACAGGAGACCGGGCAGCGCCTGGATGCGCCTCAGGCCGGCTTCCTGTTCGTCCGTCGTCTCCGATTCCTGTGTCAGGACGATGCGGCCCGTGTCTACGTCCGTGAACTGGACTTCGACGCCGGGCAACGCCCCGAGCCGCTGCACGCACGCCGCCAGGCCGGAAGGGGCGACACGCACGACGATGCTCGACACGTTCAAGGCGTTCGCGATCTTAGTCCCGGGGCGAGGGCCCCCGTATGACGATTGTCATGTGCGGAATCCCGGCGGAGGCCCTACATTCGGGGCGTGCCCGTGAAGTCGAGCCGGGGCTTTGCCGTCCTTCCGGTCCCCCTGACGCTCGCCGCGGCCGCGGTCGGCCTCGCGATCGGAGTCGGGGGCTACGCGTTCTGGTACGCGAAGGGCTCCTCCTACATGGGGAACGACCCCGCCACGTGCGCGAACTGCCACGTCATGAGCGCGCACTACTCCGGCTGGCAGGCCGCTCCGCACCATAACGTCGCGACCTGCAACGACTGCCACACGCCGGCGGGCCCGATCTCGAAGTACGTCGTGAAGGCCACGAACGGCTGGCACCACTCCTGGGCCTTCACGATGGGCGGGTTCCCGGACGTCATCCGGGCCCGGCCCGAGAGCTCGGCGATCGTCGAAGCCAACTGCCGCCGCTGCCACTCCGACCTCGTCGACTCGATGACCCGGGGCGGCGACGTCTCCTGCGTCCGCTGCCATGCCTCGGTCGGCCATCAGCGCTGACACGCGACACCACCCGAGAAGGAGCACCTCATGTCCGCAGAGAACGCCGAGCCCGGGAAGAAGAAAAGCGGGCTCCTCATCGCCCTCGTCGCGGGCGCCTTCGCCCTCGGAGCGCTGGGCGCCGCCGCCCTGCTCGTCAACATCGCCGAGAAGAAGCAGGAAGCGAAGAACGCCTACGTCCGGCTGGCCGAGGTGACGGAGAACGACGTCGACCCGGCCAAGTGGGGCACGAACTGGCCGCGCGAGTACGACGGCTACAAGCGCACGTCCGAGCCGACGCACACGAAGTACGGCGGGGGCTACGGCGGAGCCGAGGGCGTCGTCCCGCCCCAGAAGGCGGCGCGCGACCCGTGGCTGACGCGGATCTTCGCGGGGTACCTCTTCGCCGTCGACTACCGCGACAGGCGCGGCCACGCGTTCATGCTCTTCGATCAGGAGAACACGAAGCGCAACGTGCAGGCCGAGGCCAAGCAGTCGGGCAACTGCCTGCACTGCCATGCCTCGATCATGCCGCTCTACCGCAAGCTCGGGAAGGACGCGGCCCCGCAGGCGAGCGAGGCCGAGCAGGTCCAGAAGGGCCTCGCCGCGGTGGGCGACATGAGCTACTGGGACGCCCACAAGCAGCTCGAGCAGCTCACGGGCGGCAAGGTCCACCCCGTGTCCTGCGTCGACTGCCACGACCCGAAGTCGATGGAGCTGCGCAGCACCCGTCCGGCCTTCATCGCCGGCATCCAGAAACTGGCCGCCTCGAAGGCCGAAGTCCCTCACCTCCCGAGCATCGAGCGCTGGCGCAAGGGCGACCGCGCCCGCCCGTACGACCCGAACGTCGATGCGACCCGGCAGGAGAAACGCTCCTATGTCTGCGGCCAGTGCCACGTCGAGTACTTCTGCGGCAAGGGCACGACGATCTTCTTCCCGTGGGCCGAAGGCCTCAGGGTCGAGGACATGGAGAAGCAGTACAACTCCATCGAGGTCAAGGGCGCGCGCTTCAAGGACTGGACGCACGCCGAGACCGGCATGGAGGTCCTCAAGGCGCAGCACCCCGAGTTCGAGATGTGGAGCCAGGGCATCCACGCCCGCAGCGGCGTGGCGTGCGCCGACTGCCACATGTCCTACCGCCGCGATGGCGCCCAGAAGATCTCCGAGCACTGGGTGAGGAGCCCTCTCCTCTCGGCGAACCGCTCCTGCGCGAGCTGCCACCCCTACAGCGACGAGGAGCTCAAGAGCCGCGTCGAGGCCATCCAGGACCGCCACTTCGCCCTCATGTCGCGCACGGGCCAGGCGGCCGTCGCCATGATCGACGCCATCGTCGCCGTCCGCAAGCCGTACGACGACCAGAACCGCCCCGCGGCCGCCGCGAAGGCGAAGGAGACGCTCGAAAAGAACGCGGACTTCGCGAAGCTCGGCAAGGAGGACCAGGACAAGAAGCTGGCCGCCGAGACGAAGGCCAACCTGCTGGCCGCGTGGCGGGCCGTCGTGGACAAAGACCCGGCCATCAAGGAGCTCGGCGAGCTGCAGCGCGCGGCGCAGTGGCGCCTCGACTACGTGGCGGCCGAGAACTCCATGGGCTTCCACGCTCCGCAGGAGATGGCCCGGATCCTCGGCGAGTCGATCGACATGTCCCGCCAGGCGCAGCTCAAGGCCGCCGAGATCCAGTACGGGAAGCCCTTCGTGGCGGCCTTGGCCCGGCCCGCGAAGGCGGCCGGCCCGAAGATGTAGCGGCAGGGTTCAAGCTCTTGGCTTCGCCGCTTTCCCGGGCCGGACTCGCCCGTCGAGGTCGCGCCAAGCCTCGTCGCGCCTGACTTTTCCTTGCGAGAGGAACACCCAGTGCCCGGCGAAGGCGCCACGGCTCGGAAGCGCCTTCCCGGCCTTTCGCACGTCGCCCTCACCCGGCGCCGGGGACGCCTCGGGACCGAGCGCGGCGAAGGCAGCGTCGAAGAGCCGGGTCGCCTCTGCGTCGTCCTTCCTCTCCCGCGAGGCGAGGTAGCCGAGGAAGTAGAGCGCTTGGAAGGAGCGCGGGTTCGTCACCAGAACCTTCCGGAACGTCCGTTCGGCTGCAGCGGCGTCGCCCATCGAGAGGGCGACCTCGCCGGACCGAACGACCCAGCCCGTCTCCTCCGTGTAGATCCCTCCGGCCGCCTCGTAGTTCCTCTGCGCCGCCGCGAGGTCCCGGAGCGGGCCGGACGCCGGGTCCGCGAGAAGGTCCCCGAGCGCGCCATGCCCTCTCTGGCTCCGCGGTTGGATCTTCAGGAGCGACTCGAGCTCCGCCTTCGCGCCGGCGCGGTCGCCCCGCTCGAGGAGGAGGTTGCCGAGCGCGTACCGGCAGTCCTCGTGCCGCGGGTCGAGTTCGAGCGCCTTTCGATACGCCGCGATCGACGCGTCGGCGTCGCCCTTCGCGAACGCCGCCCGCGCCGCGTTGTAGGCGTCCCAGAACGCGAGAGTCCGGGCGCGGACGTCCGGCAGCGGGCGTGCAGCCGGCTCCCCTTCGACGAGGACGTACTTGACGTCCGCCGGCAGGTCGCGGAACGTCGCCGTCACGCCCGAAGGCCAGCGGACGGTCACGACGTCGGCCTTCGCCGCAGACCCGAGCCCGAAGATCGCCTCCGGAGCGTTCTGCGAGAGGTAGGACGAACCCGCGCCGATCTCGCGGATCTGGCGCTTCCCGTTCGCCTCGAGGACGAGCTTCGCCCCAAACCCCGAACGGTTCGATTTCCGGCCCTCGCACCGGAACGCGATCCGGTGGTTCGCGGGCCCTCCCTCGGCCTTGAGGAGGACGAGCGGGCCGCCGTTCACGACGACGGCGATCTCCTCGCGCAGGTCCCCGTCGAGGTCGGCGATCGCGAGCCCGCGCCCGACGCGGGGCAAGGTCAGGTCCGCGCCCGAAAGAGGCGCCATGTCGACGAAGCCTTTCTCGCCGAGGTTCCGGAAGAGACGCATGGGCATGGGGACGAGTTTCTTCGTGTCGGAGGGCTCCTCGAAGGTCGAGCCGTTCGCGACGACGAGATCGGGGAGCCCGTCGCCGTCCACGTCGAGAAACGCCGTCCCCCACGCGATGTCGTCGGTCGAGATCTGGCCGAGGCCGAAACGCTCGGCGGCATCCTCGAAGTCGAGCGTCCGGCTCTTTGCGCCCCCGAGCTTGTTCAGGTAGAGAGCGTTCGCCTCGGCGATCCAGTGGGTCACGAGGAGGTCGAGCGCCCCGTCGCCGTTCGCGTCGCCGACCGCGATCCCCATCGCGCCCCGGTAATCGGCCACGTGGGCCTCGTGCCCGCGGTCGGAGAAGAGGCCGTTTCCCTCGTTGACGAAGAGCGCGCCCTCCGAGACGTCGTTTGCCACGTAGAGGTCGGGCTTCCCGTCGTCGTTCAGGTCGGCGAACGTGGCCGAGAGGCTCCGGCCCTCGGCGTTCGCGATCCCGGCCTCGAGGGCCATTTCCCGGAACCGCCCCTTCCCCTCGTTGTGAAAGTAGAGGTTCGGGATCGGCGGATACGAGGAAGGGTTGATCATGAAGGGGCTCGTCGCATGGCCGAACTTCGACGCCCGTCCGGCGTCCTTCGGATCAAACCGAAAATCGACGTAGCCACAGATGTAGAGGTCGAGGAGGCCGTCGCCGTCCGCATCGCCCCAGACCGCGCCCGTGAAGAAGCCCTTGTGCCCGCCGACGCCAGAGGACCTCGCGACGTCCTCGAACGTGCCGTCGCCCCGATTGTGGAAGAGGCGGATCCCGCCGTACGACGTCACGACGAGGTCCGGATACCCGTCGTTGTCGAAGTCGCCCCACGCCGCGCCCATGTACGCGCCCTTCAGGTCTGAGAGCCCGGCCTCGACCGTCACGTCCGTGAACCTGCCGCCGTCGTTCCGGTAAAGGCGGCAGCCCCCCTTCGCGGCGCGCACTTCGCCGGGCGTCAGAGTCAGAGGCCCGATCGTGTCGACCACGAAAAGGTCCCAGTCGCCGTCGCCGTCGTAGTCGGCGAAAGCGCAGCCCGACCCCATGTCCTCGGGGAGCTGCGTGGAGCGCGGCCCCGCGGAGAAGTGCCGGAAGTCGATGCCCCGGCTCGCGGCGACGTCCTTGTAGACGACTCCCCAACCCGCGCCCGAGACGTCCTTCCTGTGGACGTCCGTGATCCCCTCGACCTCTCCGCCGGGCGTGTAGGGCGCGTCGTCGCCCTTCCGCGTGGCCCACAGGATCGCGCAGGCCCCGAGCACCGTCAGTCCAAGGGCCAGGACGACGCGTCGATGCGTCCAGCGCCTCAGGACGGGCCGCTGCGCCACGCTAGTCGACGATCTCCACCGTCGCTCGCGCCTCGGCCAGGTCGGTGATGGGCGCCGAGAGCCCCTTGCCCGGGAAGAGGAAGTCGACGAGGTACTGGTCCAGCTTCCGATAGTGGAGCGTCGCGAGGATGTCGAGTTTTCCGCGCTGCGATCCCGGGATCGTCAGGTCGCGCGCGGGCTTGACGCCCTTGAGCGTGCCCGGGCAGCCGAACGCGTACTCGGCCGCGTCGGAGTAGCCCGGAAACAGGCTCCGGCGGTACCGCACGCCGACCATCTCCCAGAGATTATGCCGGTCGATGAGGTTCCCGTACTGGTCCACCGGCTCAGCCTTGAAGAGGAAGGTGCCGGGCGGAATCATCTTTTTCTCGTCCGGCTTCCCCGACGCGAAGACGATTCGGCCGGTCTCGTCCTTCACCTCGACCTCGACCCACGACTGGATCAGGTCCAGCGGCCCGGTCGGATAGTCGTGCCCCACTTTGTTCGACGTGATCACAACGCGCAGCTTCAGGGACTCGCCCCGGCGGGCCGTCGCCGGCGCGTCGAGGTCGAGCTGCACCACGGCGCCCTTGGCCCACTTGCCGGCGATCTCCGGGATCTCGACCTCTCCCTTGAGCCACTTCTTCACGAGCTCGACCTGCTCCTCGCCACCCTTGAGCTTCAGGAGCGCGGGCATGTACTGGTTCGCGCCGAGGAAGCGGTGGCTCCGGTGCTTGCCGTCCGAGGCCGTCCGGTTGTAGTCGGCCGTGTCGCCGGAGGCGGGCTCGGGACCGTCGAGGAGCGGCATGTGGCACTCGCGGCACTCGACCGTCTTCTTCGCGTCCTTCGGGTGGTTCCACTTGCTCTTCCGCCAGTTGTCGTACTGGTTCTGGAGCTGGACCCAGCCGAAGTTGTTGACCTCCT
>JBDTTJ010000106.1:0-10205 GCA_039930645.1 Acidobacteriota bacterium | reverse complement strand
TGCTGTCCCTCGGCGCGCTGGGCGTCGTCTACGGCGACATCGGCACGAGCCCGCTGTACGCCCTGCGCGAGTCGCTGCACGCTTCCGAGCACGGGATCGCGCTCTCTCCCGCGAACGTGCTCGGGATCCTGTCCCTGATCGTCTGGTCGCTCGTCCTCCTCGTCTCGCTCAAGTACGTCGTGATCCTCCTCAGGGCCGACAACGAGGGCGAGGGCGGGATCCTCGCGCTCATGACGCTCGTGAACCGCTCGCTGCCTCGCGGCGCCGCACGGCGCCGGACGACGCTCGTCCTCGGCCTCTTCGGCGCGGCCCTCCTCTACGGCGACGGGCTCATCACGCCCGCGATCTCGGTTCTCTCGGCGGCGGAGGGGCTCAAGGCGCACAACCCAGCGCTCGCGCCCTTCGTCGTGCCGTTCGCGGTTCTCGTCCTCGTCGCGCTCTTCGCCGTCCAGCGGAGCGGCGCGGGCCGGATCGGCGCGTACTTCGGGCCCGTCATGCTCGTGTGGTTCGGGACGCTCGCGTTCCTCGGCGCGCGCGAGACGCTCCTCGAGCCGCGCGTCCTCCTCGCCCTCGACCCCTCCCACGCCGTACGATTTTTTGCGAGCAACGGGCTGAAAGGACTCCTCGTCCTCGGCTCCGTCGTCCTCGTCGTGACGGGCGGCGAGGCGATCTACGCCGACATGGGCCACTTCGGCGCGCGTCCGATCCGGCTCGCGTGGTTCGTGCTGGTCCTCCCGTCGCTCCTCTTGAACTACTTCGGCCAGGGCGCGCTCCTCCTGCGCAGGCCCGAGGCTCTCGAGAACCCGCTCTTCGCGATGGTGCCGCCCGCGGGTGTCCTTCCCATGGTGATCCTCGCGACCGCCGCGACGACGATCGCGTCGCAGGCGCTCATCTCGGGCGTCTTCTCCCTCACCCGGCAGGCCGTGCAGCTGCGTTTCCTGCCGCGTCTGCAGGTTCTCCACACGTCCGCGTCCGAGCGCGGCCAGATCTACCTTCCCGCGATCAACTGGGCGCTCCTCACGGGTTGCGTCTTCTTCGTCGTCGACTTCGGCTCGTCCAGCCGCCTCGCGGCGGCGTACGGCGTCGCCGTGACGACGACGATGCTGCTCACGACGCTCCTCTTCTCGGTCCTTCTCGCGGTGGGCTGGAAGGTCGCGCCGTGGAAGATCGCGGTTTTTGCCGTCGTCTTCCTCACGATCGAAGGGGCGTTTCTCGGCGCGAACCTCGTGAAGGTGACGCACGGCGGCTGGATTCCCCTCGCCCTCGGCGCCGGGCTCTACACGCTCATGGTCACGTGGAAGCAGGGACAGCTCATCGTCGTCGGCGCCTTGAGGCGAAAATCGGGTGACTTCGCTGTTCCGATCGAGGACCACATCCGGAGAATCGAGCGGGAGGGACCGAAGCGCCTCGCCCACCCCGCCGTGTACATGGAACGCTTCCAGGACCTCGTGCCCCCCTCGCTCGTCCTGAACTGGCAGCACAACCGCGTGCTCCACGACCCCGTCCTCCTCCTCACGGTCGAGACCGCGGACGTACCCCGCGTGCCGAAATCCGAGCGGGCGCGCGTCGAGGACCTCGGCGCGGGCTTCTACCGCATCCTCCTGCGCTGGGGCTTCATGGAGGAGCCCGACGTACCGGCGGGGCTCGGCGGCCTCGTCCTCGGCGGGAAATTGCTCGACGTGGACGCGATCAGCTACTTCCTCGGGAAGGACGTGATCATCTCGACGGCGCGGAAGAGCAGCATGGCGCGCTGGCGCGAGCGGCTCTTCTCCTGGATGCGCCGAAACGAGGGCCGCGCGACCGCCTTCTACAAGATCCCGCCCGCCCGCGCCGTGGAGTTCGGCATCCAGCTCGAGATCTGACGGCGGCGGGATCGGCTAGTCTTCCCGGGTGACCCGCGCCCTCTCCCGCCGCCGCTTCCTCGCCTCCGGTTCGGCGCTCGCGGCCGCGCCGCTCCTCCCGGCCTTCGCGCAGGGGCCCGCGCCGGCGCCGGCAGGCGCGCCCGCTTCGCCGCTCCCCCCGGAGTTTCCCCGCGAGACCTACCGCGAAAGGCAGGAGCGCGCGCTCGCCGCCGCGAAGTCCGCCGGCCTCGACGCGCTCGTCGCCGTGCCGTCGACGAGCATGGCCTGGCTCTGCGGCACCGATCCCGGGCGCAGCGAGCGGCTCATGGCGCTCGTCCTCCGCCCGAAGGTTCCGTCCGTGTTCGTGACGCCGTTCTTCGAGGAGGAGCGCGTCCGCCGCGACGCGGTCGTCGACCGGACGGCCGTCTGGCTGGAGCACGAAGATCCGATCAAGCTGCTCGCGACGCTCCTGGCCGGCGCGAAGCGCATCGGCGTCGAGGGGACGACCGACTTCCACACGGCGGCGCGGCTGCGCGACGCGACGGGCGCGCGCCTCGTGGACGCCGCGAGCCTCTTCGACGGCCTGCGCGCGGTCAAGTCCGATGCCGAGAAGGCGATCCTGAAGGACGCCGCCTCGCGCATGGTCGCTGCGATCGCGGCCACCCACGCGCGGCTCGCGGCGGGCATGACGGAAAAGGAAGCCGGCGAGGTTCTGTCCGGCGAGCTGCGCCGCCTCGGCGTGCGCGGCGGCGCGCTCGTGCAGTTCGGCGCGTCGGCCGCGCTGCCCCACGGCGGGCCCGGCGACGCGCGCCTCGCGAAGGGCGACGTCGTCCTGATCGACGGCGGCTGCCGCGTCCGCGGTTACACCTCCGACATCACGCGGACAGTCGCCTTCGGCTCCGCGTCGGACGAGGTCCGGACGGTCTACGCGGCCGTCGACGCCGCCCAGCGCGCGGCGTTCGCCGCCTTCCGAGCGGGGGCGATCCCCGAGGACGTGGACCGCTCCGCTCGCAAGGCCATCGAGGACGCCGGCTACGGCGCGTACTTCACGCATCGTCTCGGGCACGGCCTCGGGATGGACGGCCACGAGGCCCCGTATCTCGTACGGGGCAACCGCGTCCCCCTCGTCTCGGGCAACGTCTGCACTCTCGAGCCGGGCGTCTACCTGCCCGGGAAGCTCGGCGTGAGGATCGAGGACGACGCCATCGCGACCGCCGATGGGTGCGAGGCGTTGTCCGCCCGGCCGGCGGAGCTCGTCATCCTGCCCGCGTGACCGTCCTCACGGGGGATGCGCGAGGCCGGGCGGCGCCCTAGATTCGGAGAGAGGGAGGTCCGCCATGATTTCCCACCTTCCCGCCGCCGGACTCGCCGACCGCCAGGGCCATTTCCGGGAGGTCCGCCGCCTCTCGGAGCTTGAGACGGCCCGCCCTGCCGCGGCGGAGGGGCCGTGGATCGCGCTCTCGAGGGAGCTGGGCTCCGGGGGCGGCGACCTCGCCCGGCACCTCGGTGAGGCACTCGGCTGGCGCGTCTACGACCGCGAGATTCTCTCGGCCGTCGCCGAGGAGATGCACAACGACGCGTTTGCCCTCGAGCGGTTCGACGAAAAGGGCGTCCGCGCGGTGGGCGAATACATCGTGCCGTTCATCCTGCAAGACGATCCAGGCCAGGCGCTCGTCCTCGTCGGGCTGCGGCACGTAATCCAGAGGATCGGCCGCGAAGGCAAGGCGGTCGTCGTCGGCCGTGGCGCGAACTTCGTCCTCAACCCGGCTGGCGGCCTGAGGGTCCGTGCCGTCGGCACGCCTGCCGAGCGCGCCGAGTCCCTCGCGATGTCGGCGGGCATTGCCGTGCCGGAGGCCCGCCGGCGCATCGCGAAAAGCGACTCCGCGCAGCGCGCGTTCGTACGGCAGGCATTCCAGCGCGAGATCGAGGACCCCGCGGGTTACGACCTCGTCCTCAGCCCGCTGGCTCTCGGTCTTCCGGCTGCCGCCGCTGCGGTCCTCGCCGCGGCCCGGACCAAGCTCGGGCTTTAGAAAAGCGATTGGCTCGGAGGGGGTATGAGGGGGAACCGGCCCTGGTTCCCCCTCAAGAAAATCAGTACGCCAGCAGGTAGCGATCCACTTCCCAGCCGTGGACCTGAGCGATGTACTGCTGCCACTCGGAGCGCTTGGCCTCGACGAACTTCTCGTAGATGTGCTCGCCGAGCGCGTTCTTGAGGAGGTCGTCCTTCTCGAGGCAGTCGAGCGCTTCGGCGAGGCTGCCCGGAAGGACGTCGATCTTGAGGCGCTTCTTCTCGCGCGCCGACATCTCGAAGATGTTCTGGTTCACGGGCTCGCCCGCCTCCAGCTTGTTCTTGACGCCGTCGAGGCCGGCCGCGAGCATGACCGTGAAGGCGAGGTACGGGTTGCACGCCGGGTCCGGCATGCGGACCTCGCAGCGCGTCCCCATGCCGCGCCGCGCGGGGATGCGGACCATCGGCGAACGGTTGCGCTCGGACCAGGCCACGTTGACGGGAGCCTCGTAGCCGGGCACGAGGCGCTTGTAGGAGTTCACGAGCGGGTTCGTGATCGCCGCAATGGCGCGCGCGTGCTTGAGGATGCCGCCGATGTAGTTCATCGCGAGGCCGGAGAGCTGGTACTTCGCCTTCGCGTCGAAGAACGCGTTCTTCATGGACGCGCCCGAGCCCGTGATGAGCGACTGGTGAACGTGCATCCCCGAGCCGTTGACGCCGAAAATCGGCTTCGGCATGAACGTGGCGTGGAGGCCGTGGTCGAGGGCGACCTTTTTCACGATGAGCTTGAACGTCGTGACCTGGTCGGCCGTCGTGACGGCGTCGCCGTACTTGAAGTCGATCTCGTGCTGGCCGGGGGCGACCTCGTGGTGCGCCGCCTCGACCTCGAAGCCCATCGCCTCGAGCGCGACGACGATGTCGCGCCGCGCCTCCTCGCCGCGATCCACGGGCGTCAGGTCGAAGTAGCCGCCCTGGTCGTGCGTGTCGACGACGGGGTTGCCGTCCGCGTCGCGCGTGAACAGGAAGAACTCGGCCTCGGGGCCGGTCATGAGCGTGTAGCCCATGGCCTTGGCCTTCTCGACCTGGCGCTTGAGCGTCTGGCGCGGGCAGCCCGCGAACGCATTGCCGTCGGGAGTGATGACGTCGCAGACGAGGCGCGCGACCTTCCCGTTCGGGTGCGACCACGGGAAGATGCGGAACGTGTCGAGGTCGGGCACGAGGCCCATGTCCGACTCCTCGATCCGCGTGAAGCCCTCGATCGAGGACCCGTCGAACTGGATCTCGCCCTCGAGGGCCTTCTCGAACTGCGAGCGCGGCACCTCGACGTTCTTGATGATTCCGAGGATGTCCGTGAACTGTAGACGCAGGAAACGGACCCCTTCCTTGTCGCAAATCTTCAGGATTTCGGCTGCCTTCAGTGCCATCTCGTCCCCCTCTTTTGTCCCCGATTTCGGCGTGTGCCGGCGCGAGAATCGGTGCGGCGCGCCGGAAAGTCAATGAAAAATGGCAGTTTGCACGACATTCTGTGCACGAAAGCGATTATCGGATCAATCAGTCCGGAATTTCTCAGAGAATGAAACGACCCCTGCGGCGCGCCGGGAGCGGCCACGCCGCGAACGTAGGTCCCGACGCGCTCCGGCGCCATTCAACTTCAAAGAAATCTCCTTGCGGCTCCCCTCCCTTTCTAAACTGAGGCCCATGAAGACCCGCGCCGACGCCTGGTCCCTCCTGACCGAGTTCACGCAGTCGCAGCCGCTCCGCCGCCACGCGCTCGCGGTCGAGGCGACGATGCGCGCCCTCGCGCGCTCGGCGGGCGTGACGGACGCCGCCGAGATCGAGACGTGGGGCCTCGTCGGAATGCTCCACGACTTCGACTACGAGAAGTTCCCGACCGAACAGGATCACGTCTGGCGCGGCATGGAGATCCTGCGCGAGCGCAGCTGGCCCGAGCCGCTCATCAAGGCGATCGGCGGCCACGCCTTCTACACGAACATCCCGCGCGAGACGCCGATGGAGAAGGCCATCCTCGCCGCGGACGAGCTCACGGGCTTTTGCGGCGCCTGCGCGCTGATCCGCCCCAGCAAGAAGATCGCGGACGTCCCGGTCGAGTCGGTCCTCAAACGCCTGAAGGAGAAGTCCTTCGCGCGCTCCGTCGACCGCACGTACGTCACGCGCGGCGCCGAGGAGTGGGGGACGCCGCTGCCGGACCTCGTCGCCCTCGTCCTCGCGTCCCAGGTCCCCATCGCGGACCGTCTTGGCCTCGACGGCGCGCCGGCGGCGGATCTCCAGGACTCCCCCGCCCCGCCCGAGCCTCCCGCTTCGTGACGACCGTCCTTCACGTGCCCTCCCCATTCGATGGCGACGGCCTCCTCGAGTTTTTCGCCGGGCGGGCGCTGGCCGGGGTCGAGAGGGTCGAAGAGAATTCCTACGAAAGGTGTTTTGGGGAGCGGGGGCGCCCCGGGACGCTCCGTGTCGCGCTCCGCCGCGAGGGCCGCGCGTCTTCACTTTCATTGGAATTCCCCTCCTGGGCGGATTCCGAAGCCCTTTCGGCGCGCGTGGGGCGACTCTTCGACCTCTCCGCGAACCCGCGCGCGATCGCGCGCGTCCTCTCGCGCGACCCGCTCCTCGCGCCGCTCGTCGCGCGGCGCCCGGGGCTGCGCGTGCCGGGGGCGTGGGACCCGTTCGAGGTCGCGGTGCGCGCGGTCCTGGGGCAGCAAATCTCCGTCGCGGGCGCGCGCACTCTCGCGGGGCGACTTGTGGCGCTCTGCGGCCGCCCGCTGCCGAAGCGCGTCGCACGCCCCGGCCTCACGCACATCTTCCCGTCCCCGGCTGCCGTCGCCGAAGCGGACGTCGGACGCGTCGGCCTCCCCCGCGCCCGCGCCGCGGCCCTGAAAGCGTTCGCGCGCGCGGTCTCGGACGGCTCGTTTTCCCTCGCGGCGCCCAAGGGCCTCGAGGATTTCGAGGAGCGCCTCACGGAGCTGCCCGGGTTCGGCCCCTGGACGGCGCACGTCGTCGCGCTGCGCGCGTTCGGTGAGGGCGACGCGTTCCCCGAGGGCGACCTCGGCCTCGTGAAGGCGATGGACCGCGCGGGCGTGAAGAGAAGCCGGATCGCGGCCCGCGCCGAGCGCTGGCGACCCTATCGCGCATACGCGACGCTGCACCTCTGGGCGTCGCTCGCGGACGGAAAGAGCGGGGCATGAGGAAACAGGAAGAAAGAAAAGAGATTCTTCGAATGAGGAAGAGAGAGACCCTCGGCAGGACGGAGGTCGCGTCGCCGGCGGGAAGCGTCGTCCTCGTCGAACGCCGCGGCGCTCTCGTCGGGCTCGTCTTCGAAGATCACTGGAAGGGATTCAGCCGCGAGCTCGAGAGGAGGTTTGGCGAATTCTCATTCGAAGAATCTCCCTGCGGCGGGGACCCGGCCGAGGCCTTGAGGCGCTACTTCGGCGGCGATCTCGACGCGCTTTCCGGCATCGAAGTCGACACGCTCGGCACGCCTTTCCAGGAGTCCGTCTGGCGCGCCCTCCGGCGCATCCCCGCCGGCACGACCTGGTCGTACGCCCGCCTCGCGCGGGAGATCGGCCGTCCGTCCGCGACGCGCGCCGTGGCGGCCGCGAACGGCGCGAATCCCGTCTCGATCGTCATCCCCTGCCACCGCGTCATCGGCTCGGACGGAAGCCTCACGGGGTACGGCGGCGGCCTCCCCCGCAAGCGGTGGCTGCTCGTCCACGAAGGGGTTCTGCTCGTTTGAAGGGTCCCCCGTTGGATAATGGCGGGCTGCCATGACGCCCCTCCTCGTCGAGAACGCCCTCGTGATCGGGATGACGCGCTCCGCGGACGTCGTCCGGGACGGCGCGCTCTTCATCGAGGACGGTGCGATCGCGGCGCGCGACGCCGAGGCCCACACCCGGGCCCGGTCCTACGCGGCCGCGGGCCGTCCCATCGAGCGGCTGAACGCGAAGGGGATGTGGGTCCTGCCCGGCTTCGTCCAGACACACGTCCACCTCTGCCAGACGCTCCTGCGCAACGGCCCCGACGGCCTCCCGCTCCTCCCGTGGCTCTCGACGCACGTCTGGCCGGGCGAGGCCGCGCACGACGACGCGACGCTGGAGGTCTCGGCGCGGCTCGGCCTCGCCGAGCTCCTCTCGGGCGGGACGACGTCCGTCCTCGACATGGCGACGGCCTACCACACGGACGCGGTCTTCCGCGCCGCGGCGGCCTCGGGCCTGCGCGTCACGAGCGGCAACGCCCTCATGGACGATCCCGGCACGAACCCCGCCGGCCTCTTCCGCGACACGCAGGCGGCCCTCGCCGAGACCGAGCGCCTCGCGAAGGCCTGGCACGGCGGAAACGGCGGCCGGCTGCGCGTCGCGTTCTGCCCGCGGTTCGCCGTCTCGTGCACGGACCGGCTCCTGCGCGAGGTCGGCGAGCGCGCGAAGGCGGAGGGCTTCCTCGTCCACACGCACGCTTCGGAAAACCTCGACGAGATCGCCCTCGTCGCCCGGCGCACGGGCCGGCGGAACGTCCGATACCTCGACGACGCCGGCATTTCCGGCGCGCACGTCGTCCTCGCGCACGTCATCCATGCCGACGCCGAGGAGCGCACCATCCTCGCGGCGCGCGGGACGACGGTCGCGCACTGCCCGTCTTCGAATCTCAAGCTCGGCTCGGGCATCTGCCCCGTGCCCGAGTACCGCGCGCAGGGCATCCGCGTCACGCTCGGCGCCGACGGCGCACCCTGCAACGACCGGCTCGACGCTTTCACGGAGATGCGTCTCGCCGCCCTCCTGCCGAAGGTGCGGCTCGGGCCCGCGGCGCTCCCGGCGTGGGACGTCGTGAGGATGGCGACGGCCGAGGGCGCCGAGGCGCTCGGCCTGAACGCCGGGACGCTCGAGACGGGCCGGCGGGCCGACTTCATGCTCCTCGACCCCCACTCGGGCTTCGCCGGCCCGGTCTCGTGGCGCGAGGATCCCTACGGGCCTATCGTGTACAGCATGGACCGGTCCCATGTCGCCGCCACCTACGTCGACGGCGAGGCCCGGTACGTCCGTGGGGAGGCCTTCCCACTGAAGCCCTCGTCCGCGGAGATCGACACCGCCGCCGCCGCCCTCAAGGCGCGCTGGCGGCCCTGAGGGAGGCACGCCATGGCCGGAAAGAAATCCCCGCCCCTTCTCAAGACGATCGTCGTCGGCACGGACTTCTCCGTGTGCGCCGCGCGCGCCCTCTCGTTCGCGGTGTCACTGGCGTCCTCGCAGGGCGCGAAGGTGCATGTCGTGCACGTTCTCGTCGAGCCCGTGCAGGCCTTCGACGTCGCCGGCGCCCTCCCCTACCTCGACGTCTCGACGCAGAAGGACTGGGAAACCGCCACGGAGAAGCGCCTCGCAGCCGCCGTCGCCTCGGCCGAGAAGCGCGGCGTCCACGCCTCGAGCGAGTTCCTCTGGGGCAGGCCGTCCGACGCGATCATCGACTCCGCGAAGAGGGCCAAGGCCTCGCTCGTCGTCCTCGGAACGCACGGGCGCAACGCGTTCGAAAAGCTCCTCATCGGGTCGACGGCCGAGCGCGTCGTCCGCCTCTGTCCGGTTCCCGTGCTCACGGTGCGCGAGAAGCGCTGATTCGCCTCACGTCTTCGACGCGATCATCCGCTCGGCCGATGCCGAGACGATGCCGAGGATCGAGAGCTGCGGGTTGACCCCGAGCGACGTCGGGAAGACGGAGCCGTCGAAGACCCAGAGGTTCGCGAGATGATGGTGGCGAAGGTTCCCGTCCACGACGGAGACCTTCGGATCGGCCCCGGCGGCGCAGCCGCCCATCTGGTGCGCCGTGAAGACGCCGAGGAGGTTGGGGCCGAAGGGCCGCTCGTCGATGAAACGGATGTCGCGCTCCCCGCGGACCACCACGGGATCCTTGTGCAGCGTTCTCACTTCGTGCGCGCCCGCGGCGAGCTGGATGCGTGCCGAGACCTTCATCGCCTCGCGCATCGCCTCCGCATGCGTCGCCCCGAGCGGGTAGCGGATGGACAGGCGCTTTCCCCCTTCCCGGAGGGACACCGTCCCTCCCTCGTCGTCCGGCAGGAAACCGTCGCGCAGGAGCGCGATGACGGCGTTCGTCCGGGAGAGAAGCTTCATCCCCTCGCGGTGCGCCGCGCCGAATCCCGAGAGCGCGAGCGAGGCGAGCACCGGGTGGAGAGGCGGCACTTCGAGGAAAAAGCCGGTCCGGCCCGGCCTCTCGATGAAGGCGTGCGAGGCGACGGACTGCGGCGCGCCGTAGTAGGGGTCGATGCGCCGGTCGAAGAGAGCGATCGTCGCGACGTTCAGCTTGCCGAAGAACCAGCGCTCTCCCTCGACGATCGGGATCGTGAG
>JBDTTJ010000105.1:0-10290 GCA_039930645.1 Acidobacteriota bacterium | reverse complement strand
TCCGGGCCTTCGTCGCCTGCTCGAATGCGTAGGCGAGCTTGAGGAGAGTTCCCTCGCTCCAGGCCCTTCCGAAGAACGAGAGCCCCACGGGCAGGCCGAAGACGAACCCCGCCGGCACGGTGACGTGCGGGTAGCCGGCTACGGCGGCGGCCGTGGAGGCTTCGCCAAGCCAGCGGTCGCCGTTCACGAGATCCGTCACGCACGCCGGGCCGAGCGTGGGTGCGACGAGCGCGTCGAGCTTGTGCTTGTCCATCGCCTGGTCGATGCCCTCCGTGCGCGCAAGGCGGCGCGACTTCGCGAGCGCCTCGAGGTACTCGAACGATGTGAGCGGCCCCTTCGCCTCGGCCTTCAGGAACGTCTCCTGGGCGAAGTAGGGCATCTCTTCTTTCGCGTGCTTCTCGTTGAACGCGATCACGTCCGCGAGGGACTTGACGGGCGCGCCGGGCCCGAGGCGGGCGAGGTAGGCGTTGAGGCCGGCCTTGAACTCGTAGTAGAGGACGGCTCCCTCCGGCTCGCCGATCCTCCCGGCGGACGTCAGCTCGACGGGGTCGACGAGCTCGGCGCCCGCGCTCTTGAGGGCCGCGAGCGCCTCGGCCATGACGGCGTCGACGCGGTCGAGGAACCCGAAGAGGCCGCGGACCACGCCGATCCGAGCGCCCCGCAGTCCGTCGGGCTTCAGGAACCTCGTGTAGTCGGCTTCTGCCTTCCGGTCGCTTCCCGTCGTGGCGGCGTCCTGCGGATCGACGCCTGCGAGGATGCTGAGAAGGATGGCTGCGTCGCGCACGCTGCGCGCCATCGGGCCCGCCGTGTCCTGTGAGACGGAGATCGGGATGATGCCGCTTCGGCTGACGAGGCCTACCGTCGGCTTGATCCCGACGATGCCGTTGGCCGAAGCCGGGCTCACGATGGATCCGTCCGTCTCGGTGCCGACGGCGACGGCGCAGAGGCTCGCGGCCACGGCGACGCCGGAGCCGGAGCTCGAGCCGCAGGGATTGCGGTCCAGCGCGTACGGGTTTCTCGTGAGGCCTCCGCGGCCGGACCACCCGCTCGTCGAGGTCGACGACCGGATGTTTGCCCACTCGGAGAGGTTCGTCTTCCCGAGAAGGACGGCGCCCGCGTCACGCAGCCTCTTGACGACGGCGGCGTCGCCAAGCGGCTTCGCCCCGACGAGGGCGAGCGACCCGGCGGTCGTGGCCATCCGGTCGGCGGTGTCGATGTTGTCCTTCACGAGGACCGGGATGCCGTGCAGCGGCCCGCGCACGCCCTTCTCCTTCCGTTCACGGTCGAGGGCGTCGGCGATTGCCAGCGCCTCGGGGTTCAGCTCGATGACGCTCCGAAGGGTCGGACCGTTTCGGTCGAGAGCATCGATGCGCGCGAGGTACTTCTCGGCGATGGAGCGGGCGGTCAGCTTCCCGCTCTTCATCCCGTCCTGGAGATCGCCGATCGTCGCCTCGTCGAGCTCGAACGGGCGGACGCCGGGAGCAGCGGGGGAGCCTGCCGAAGCGGCGATCGGACGGGCGGCGGCGGCGATTCCGGAAGCGACGGTCGCGGCGACGAGCTGGCGGCGGTTGAGTGGGCTCATGCGCGGACGATAGCGCGGTCGAGGCCTTACACTCCGGGTCCGAATGGATTACCGCGCTCTCCTCCGCAACGTCGAAAAGACTCTCGAGGCGATCGAGGGGACGGGCAACGTCTCGCAGACGATCCTCCGCGTCGCCGAAGCCATCGTCCACAACTTCCGCCGTGAGCTCGGCATCCTCGGCGGGCGCCTCTACCTTCGCGAGGACAACGTCTACATGCTCGAGCGCGGCTTCGGCCGCTCGAAGAAGACCCCCGCGGGCCTTGCCGTGCCGGCGAGCTACGGCCCGATCGTGCGGGCCGTGGAGGACGGGATCGTCCTGACCGACCGCAGCGATCCGTCTGTCGACGCCGAGTTCGAGAAAAGGCTCGGCGTCACGCGATTCGCCGCCGTCTCGTTCGGCGAGGAGCGCTACCTCCTCTCCTTCGACGTTCACCCGCGCGTGACGGAAGAGGACCTTCTTCTCGCCCTCGGGATCATCCGCACGGTCCTCGACTCGAAAGTCCGGACGGGCCACCTCGAAGGCCTCCTGCAGGACGCCCGGCGCATCCAGATGTCGATCCTGCCGCGCCACGTCCCGCAGGTCGGCGACTTCGACATCTTCGGCATCTCGAACCCGGCCGAGCTCGTGGGCGGGGACTTCTACGACTTCATTCCGCTCTCCGAGAGCGTCGGCGTTGCGATCGCCGACGCCTCGGGGCACGGTCTCCTCGCGGCGCTCCTCGTGCGGGACATCTATGTCGGCCTCAGGATGGGGATCGGCAACGATCTGAAGATCGCGCGCACGATCGAGCGCCTGAACAAGATCTTCTCGAAGAGCCGCCTCACGACGAAGTTCGTGTCGCTCTTCTACGGGGAATTCGACTTCAACGGCGACGTCGTTTACGTGAACGCGGGCCACCCGTCGCCGCTGCACCTCCACGGAGCGCACGGCGGGTTCTCCGAGATGCCCTCGACGGGGATGGTCCTCGGCCCCATGCCGGACGCCGTCTACGGCCGGCGCGCGACGCACATGGATCCGGGCGACGTCGTCGTCCTCTACACGGACGGGGTCGTGGAGGCCCACGACGCCAGGGGCCGCGAGTTCGGCCCGTCGCGCCTCAAGCGCCTCGTGGCCGAGGCGCGGCGCCTTCCGGCGCGGGAGATCGCCCTGCGCATCGCGAACTCAGTGAAGTCGTGGCGCGGCGGGGCGCCCCCGGAGGACGACGTGACCATGGTCGTGATCAAGCGCGGCGCGAAGGGCTCGGGCGAGCACCGGGTCAGGACTTCCGGCGCTCCCGGAACCACGCCGCCGTCCGGCGGAGCCCCTCCGAAAGGCTGACGGGCGCGCCGAGGCCGAGTGCGGCCCGGCCCTTCGCGACGTCGAGGACGCTTCGGCGCTGCTCGCCGGGCTTGGCGGCCTCGTGCGCGGCTTTCGCGGACGACCCGCAGGCGCGCGCGACCTCGTCCCAGAGCTGGTTCACGTTCGTTTCGACGCCGGTCCCGACGTTGAAGACGCCGCCCAGGCGGCGCGCCGCGGCCGCGCGGTTGGCGGCGACGACGTCGCTTACGGTGACGAAGTCCCGCGAGTTCATCCCGTCGCCGTAGATCACGCACGGCTGGCCTTCGAGCAGGCGCGCCATCCAGATCCCGACGACGCCCGCCTCGCCTCGCCCGTCCTGGCGCGGGCCGTAGACGTTCGCATAGCGGAGCGCGGTGACGACGAGGGGCGAGCCGTGGGCGAGGCCGAAGAGGTACTTTTCGCCGGCGAGTTTCGAGACGCCGTAAGGCGAGACGGGGTTCGTCGCGTGCTTTTCGTCGGCGGCGAAGCCTTCCGGGTCGCCGTAGATGGCGCCGCCGCTGGAGGCGAAGACGATCTGCGTCACGCCGGAGGCGAGCGCGGCCCGCGCGAGACGGATCGTCCCGATGACGTTCACTTCCGCGTCGAAGACGGGATCCTCGACGGACTTCCTCACGTCGATCTGCGCGGCGTGATGGAGGATCGTGTCGACCTTCTCGGCCCGCAGGAGGGCCTCGAAGTCGAACGTCCGGAGGTCCCCTTCCACGAAGCGGGCCTTGGCGGGGACGCGCTCGAGGACGCCGGTCGAGAGGTCGTCGAGGATCGTGACGCGTGAACCCGCCTCGAGGAAGGCGTCGGCCAGGTGCGAGCCGATGAATCCGGCGCCGCCGGTGACGAGGACGGAGCGCGTGTCGGGCATCATGGGGGAGAGGATAGCAATGGGCGTCGGCAAGCCGCTGCCGAAAAGTTTCTACCGCAAGAGGACCGAGGAGGTCGCGCGCGCCCTCCTCGGCTGCCGCCTCACGCGGCGGCTGCCGGACGGAACGGAGCGCTCCGTGATCCTCGTCGAGACCGAGGCCTATCTCGGCGTAAAGGACCGTGCCGCCCACACCTGGAACGGCCGCCGCACCCCGCGCGTCGCCGCGATGTGGGGGGAAGGAGGCCATGCTTACGTGTACTTCGTCTACGGGATGCACACCTGCCTGAACGTCGTGACGCAGCGCGCGGGCGTCCCCGAGGCGGTTCTGCTGAGGGCGGGGATTCCGGAAGAGGGAGAGAAAGAGAAGATTCCTTTGAAGGTGAAGAGGGGAGGGGAGGCTTCGGGTCCGGCGAAGCTGTGCGCGTACCTGGGCGTGACGACGGCGCTCTCCGGTGTTTCCCTCGCCGGTCCCGAGCTCGTTCTCTCCCGGGGTCCGCGCGCTCGCCTCGACGTCGTCGCGGGGCCGCGCGTGGGCGTGGACTACGCGGGTCCTGCGGCCGCTTGGCCGCTGCGCTTCGCCATTTCCGGTTGCGCGGCGGTGACCAAACGAGGAGGCCTTCGGCCCCTTACTTCATGATCGCGACGGCCGTGAAGAACGGGGCCGCGAGGCGCTCGTCGCCTTCGACGGCCGCTCGTTTCCGGCCTTCCGCGGGGTCGAGGCCGCCCGTGAGAATCCGCCATGCGCTCTCGCCGTCGACGGCGATCCTCGCGGCCGGTGCGGGGGGCTCGCCCTCCTCGAGAGTCCATGCGCCTCCCGCTCTCACGAGCGCCCAGGCGCGCGCGACCGGGGGCGTGACGGCGATCGCGACCGCCGCGCCGCCAGGCGCGACGGTCTCTCGGTAGGCGTGCGGCAGCGCGCGCGCGAACGTGTCGAGGACGGGCACGGAGAACCGTGGCTCGAGGAGGAGGGGCGCGCCGACGGCGAGGCGGATCTGCTGCTGGTGATGCCAGTGCTCCGTCAGGTCGCGGGCGAGGTCGAACCACACGAGGGACTCCGCCTCGCCGGCCCACGCGACCGCGAAGAGCGCCGGCGCGCACGGGTCGAGACCCGAGGCCATGTCGCCGACTTCGCGGCCCGCGCGCTCCAGGAGGTCCGTCAGGACGCGCGGGCTCAGGCGCCGGGCGGCCGAGACCCAGGACGCGTTCAGGCCGTCCAGGAAAGCGACGAGGTCCGCGCGGCCCGCGATCGGCCGCTCCGGCGGCGGAACCAGCCAGGCGTCCCTCTGGAAGGAGAGTCTGCGGAGCTGGCCGTCGAGGACGTGGGCCGCGATCTCCCGGACGTTCCAGCGCGCGCTCACCGTCGGCCTTTCCCAGTCCGCGGGGCCGAGGCTCCGGAGGAGGGCGACGAACGCGTCGCTCAGGGGCGCGAAGAGCGGCGCGGCGAGCGTCGGCGGAAGAGGGCGCGTCGTCCCGCCTTCGGACTCGTCTTCCATCAGAGCGTCTTGAGGTCGGCGAGTGACGCGGCGGTGACGAGACAGTTCTTGCCGCTGCGCTTGGCCTGGTAGAGGGCCTGGTCGGCGCGCTCGATCAGGAGCCGTTTCGTGGACCCGTCCTCGGGATACGTCGAGAGGCCGAGCGAGATCGTGACGGCGAGGGCCTGCTCGACGTGCGGCGCCACGAAGAGCCGGGATGCGACGCGCTTGCGGAGGCGGTCCGCGACGACCCAGGCCTTCGCCGGCGTCGTCTCGGGGAAGACGAGCGCGAATTCCTCGCCGCCGTAGCGGGCGACGGTGTCCATCTCGCGGACGCCCTTCGTCATCTCCTCGACGAGCCCACGCAGGACGACGTCTCCCACCGGATGGCCCCAGCGGTCGTTGATCTTCTTGAAGTCGTCGATGTCGAGCATGACGAGCGCGAGCGGCTGGCCGCTGCGCTCGTGCCGCGCGAGCTCGCGCGAGACCGTTTCCTGGAAGTAGCGGTGGTTGAAGGCCTCCGTCAGCGAGTCGCGCACGGACATCTGGCGCGTCGTCTCGTAGGCACGGGCCGACTGGAGAGCGGTGACGGCCTGGTTCGCGAAGATCTCGAGGGCCTGGACGTCCTCGAGGCGCGGGACGAGGCCGCTGCGCGGCTGGTCGACCTGCAGGACGCCGACGAGCTGGTCGCCCGCCGTGAGCGGGACGAAGAGAAGGTCGTTCGGATGCCACGCACCGGGGGCGGCGCCGCGCCGCCGCCGGTCGATCCGGCCGGAGTCGTCCATCGACTCCTGCCGGTCGAGGTGGCTCACCAGGTACGACTTCGAGATCCGGTAACGCTCGCCGAACCAGCGCGCCACCTCGTCGCGAGGGACGCGGCGCGGGGGCGCGCCCGGCAGCGCGTCGTCGAATCCCATCTGCGCGCGCCGCTCGAACACGTTCTCGGACGGGTCGTAGAGCGACAGGACGACGATCCGGTAGCCGAGGCTGTGGTGGACGGCGTGGACGATGCTCTGGACGAGGTGCTCGAGCGTGAGATGGGTCTTGAGCTCGTTCGAAAGCTCGAGGATGCGCTGGAGCATCTCCGCGCGCCCCTGCAGGCGCTCGTTCACGGCCTGCATCTGGCGCCTCAGGTTCCGGTCCTGAAGCGAGAGCGCGAGGTGATCCGCGAGGACGGACAGCTCCTGGAGAGTCTGCGGGGTCACGAGCGAGGCGTCGTCCGATTCGGCCACGAGGACGCCCGCGATGAGCGCCGGCGTCTGGAGCGGCAGGAACACCTGGAACCCGAGGCGCGGATTCAGGACGAGCTCGCGGCCCGGTCCCTGCGCGATTCGCGGCGGGGGAGTCGCGGGCAGGAACGGCGATTCGAGCTCGCGCTGAAGCGAGAGCCAGTCGAGGAACGCGCGGCGCTCGATCGTCACGTCGCCGCCGAACGCGATAGCCGCCTGCCCGTCCGGATCCTCCTCGAACGAGACGGCCGCCATCGCCCGGACCGGGACGGCCCGTTTCAACGTTTCGAAGACGTGGGCGAAGACGGTCTCGCCCGGCGCCACGCTCGAGACGACCGCCGTGATCTCGCGAAGCGTCGCGAGCTCGCGGTTCTTCCGGACGAGCTCGGCGGCGCCGTGCCGCGCCTGGGCCAGCTTGCGAATGACGATCGCCACGACGAAGAGCAGAAAGAGCGCGACGAGAGTCGAGAGGGCGGGGCGGAGGTCGGCAATGCTCATTTGAACGTGATGACGCCGCTCGTCTTGAGCTTCGCGAACACTCTCAGGACTTCGGCTTCGGGGAACGGGGAGATTCGCGCGATCGAACGCACGTCCCACATCCCGTTGATGCGCGAAACGATGAAGGCCTCGTTCGGCGTGAACGCGAACGACATGAGCTCTTCCATCGGCTTGGTGAGAATCGGGACCGACGTCGGCGGGATCTTCGACGCCGGATCGGGAGGGGCCTGCGGGTGTTTCGCGGGGGCGGCTGCGGGCGGGGGCGCGGCCGGCTTCCCGGGAGCCGGGGGAGGCGCCGCGGTCCGCGGCTCGGGGGCGGCAGCGGCCGCGGCCGCGAGGGACGAGCCGATGGCCGGCATGACCGGCGGAGGCGTCTTGACGGCCGGCTGCGTGTCGTTGCTTGCGCCCGTCACCTGCTTTCGCCGCAGCGTGGCGTCCGAGTCGGGGCCTCGCTTCAGGAAGCGCCCGTAATCGGTGGGCGGAGGGGTGCGCGGGCCGGGAGGCGACAGCAGGTATTCCTCGACGCCCGGGCGCGGCTCGGCCGACGCGTCGTTCGCCGAGGCCCCGAGGATCGGGTCGAAGGCCGACGCGGCTTCGGTCTCGGACTCGACGTCGGCGAAAACGGGAGAGGCGCCGGCGTCCTCGCGCTCGCCCGCGAGGGCGACGTGCCCGCTCTGCATGAGGTCGAAGACGAGCTTCGCCACGTGAAACTCGGGATTGTGCGTCTCGAGCGCGATCTGGTCGATGGCGCGGCGGCCGTTGATCGCCCCGAGGATGAGCTTCTCGCGCTCGCCGAGCGTTTCCTCGACGGGGACGGCGAGCGACGGGATCTGCCGCATGGACGCGATCTTCGTCTTGATACGCTGCCACTCGTCGTAGCGGCGGAGGCCCTCCATCACGATGCCGGTGACGTCCGACGAGATCGGGACCATCGGGAGCTGGGGGATCTCGCCGTCGATGAAGGCGAACGAGCCCTCGGTCCAGAGGAAGATGTCGTAGATCGTCTCGGCGGCCTTGAGGCGGACGAGATCCGCGAGCTCGGGCTCCTTGATGGCGCCGATCATCACGAGGATCTTCCCGAGCAGGATGCGCGATTCCTGCTGGACCTCGAGGGCGCGGATCAGCTCCTCCTCGGTGATGAACCCGAACCCGACGAGGAACCGGCCGAGGTGCTCGCGCTCGAGCGTGGAAGAGGAGGAGGTCACGCGGCCGTTTTCGAAGTAGATCCGCTTTTCCCCGGGGGCGCCCCGAACGACGAGCGTCCCCGATTTGAGGCCGGTGGAAAGCCACTGCAGCAATTCGGACAACTGCATCGTCCGCAGATTTCCTGCGATGGCCATGACGGTCCATTGTAACCGCAACGACTTGAGGGGAGCGGGTTTACTCCATCGGCGGGTTGTACGCCGGGATGCCCGTCACTGCCTGCCCGAGAACGAGCGTGTGGATGTCGTGCGTGCCCTCGTACGTGAAGACCGACTCGATGTTCGCGAGGTGGCGGAACACCGGGTACTCGCCGACGATCCCGTTCGCGCCAAGGATCTCGCGCGCGAGCTTCGCGCACTCGCGGGCGACCCACACGTTGTTGCGCTTGGCCATCGAGACGTGCTCGGGCTTCATCGTCTTGGCGTCCTTCATCCGGCCGAGGCGGAGCGCGAGGAGCTGGCCCTTCGTGATCTCCGTGATCATGAACGCGAGCTTCTGCTGGACGAGCTGGTGGGACGCGATCGGGCGGTCCTTGAACTGCTTGCGCGACTTCGCGTAATCGAGCGCGCACGTGTACGTCGCCATGGCCGAGCCGAGGCCGCCCCAGGCGATCCCGTAGCGGGCCTGCGTGAGGCAGGAGAGGGGTCCCTTGATGCCTTCGACGCCGGGCAGCACGGCGTCTTCCGGCAGCCGGACGTCCTCGAACGCGAGCTGGGACGTGACCGACGCCCGGAGCGACATCTTCATCCGGTGCTCGGGAGTCGTGAAGCCCTTCGTGCCCTTCGGGACGAGGAAGCCGCGGATCGGGCCGTCGGCCCCGCCGACCTTGGCCCAGACGACCGCGACGTCGGCGATGGAGCCGTTCGTGATCCACGCCTTGGCGCCGTTCAGGATCCAGTCTTTCCCGTCCTTCTTCGCGACGGTGCGCATCCCGCCCGGGTTCGAGCCGAAGTCGGGCTCCGTGAGGCCGAAGCAGCCGATCGCCTCTCCCTTCGCGAGGGCCGGAATCCAGCGGTCCTTCTGATCCTTCGAGCCGAAGGTGTAGATCGGGTACATGACGAGGGCCGATTGCACCGACACGAACGAGCGCAGGCCCGAATCGCCGCGCTCGAGCTCCTGCGTGATGAGGCCGTAGGCCACGTTGTTCAGGCCCGGCAGGCCGTAATCGGGAATCGTCGACCCGAAGAGGTTCATCGCCGCCATCTGCGGGATCAGCTCCTTCGGGAAGCGCCCTTCGTAGGCGCACTCCTCGATGATCGGAAGGACCTCGGCGTCCACGAAGTCGCGCACGAGGTCCCGGACGGCCTTCTCGTCGTCCGACAGCATGTCTTCGATCCCGAGGAAATCCACTCCGGAAAAGCTCACGGTGCCTCCAAGCGGCCGAAGATTACCCGATGTTGTAACGTCCCTTCATGGCGAATCCCGCGTGGAAGGTGGCGGCGGACATTGCGGAGGGCTACGTCTCCCTCAACCCCGTGGTTCTCAAGAAGTACGAGAAACACGAGGTCGACGCCCTCATCAAGGAGCTCGAGAAGATCACGCGGGACACGCGCTCGCAGCTCATTCCGATCGACGACGCGGACGCGAGCGCGAAACGCAGCCGGAGGCTGCTGCGGCTCTCTCAGGCGAACGTGGTCCTGCAGAGCTGGAGAGCGAGGATGAAGTGACGATCTCCGAACTGTCCCGCCACGTCGGCGAGACCGTGACGCTCAAGGGCTGGCTCTACCACGGGCGTAAGGGCGGCAAGATCTGGTTCCTCGTCCTGAGGGACGGCTCGGGCTACCTCCAGTGCGTCGTCTCGAAGGCCGACGTGCCGGAGCCCGTCTGGGACGCCGCGACGAGCGCGACGCAGGAGTCCACGCTCGAGATCTCGGGCGTGGTGAAGGCCGACGCCCGGTCGGCCGGGGGCGTCGAGCTGGGCGTGACGGACGTGAAGATCCTCGACCTCTGCCGCGACTTCCCAATCACGCCGAAGGAGCACGGCGTCGACTTCCTGATGTCGCAGCGCCACCTGTGGCTGCGCTCGTCGAAGCAGGTGGCCGTCCTCAAGGTGCGGAGCGAGGTCGAGAGCGCGATCCACGATTTCTTCTACACGCGCGGCTTCACGCGCG
>JBDTTJ010000104.1:0-10398 GCA_039930645.1 Acidobacteriota bacterium | reverse complement strand
ACGACGACGACGCACAAGACGCTCCGCGGGCCGCGGGCGGGCCTCATCCTCTGCACGCCCGAATGGGCCAAGGAGATCGACAAGGCCGTCTTCCCGGGCATCCAGGGCGGGCCGCTCGAGCACGTGATTGCCGGCAAGGCCGTCGCGCTGAGAGAAGCCGCGACGCCGGAGTTCGCCGCCTACCAGAGGCAGGTCGTCGCGAACGCGAAGGTCCTCGCGTCGAGCGTGGCGGCGGAGGGGTTCCGTCTCGTCTCCGGCGGAACCGACAACCACCTCTTCCTCGTGGATGTGGGGAAGAAGGGCCTCACGGGCAAGGTCGCCGAAAAGGCGCTCGACGCCGCCGGGATCACGGTGAACAAGAACGCGATCCCGTTCGACCCGAACCCGCCGATGGTGACGTCGGGCCTCCGGATCGGGACGCCGGCCGTCACGACGCGCGGGATGGGGGAGAGCGAGATGAAGACGATCGGCGGCCTCATCGCCGAGGTCCTCACCGCGCCCGAGGACGCCGCCGTCCAGGCGCGCGTGAAGGCGAAGGTGCGCGAGCTCACGTCGGCGTTTCCGCTCTACTGATCGCAAACCTTATAGGCGATTCGGCAGGATCTTGATCTCGCGCAGCGCGAGGAGCCGTTCGTCCGCGGTCACGAGCGTCAGGTCGTAGACCTTCGCCGTTGCGGCGAGGAAGCGGTCCGCTGGGTCCTCGGTAGAAAGCGCAATTCGCCGGCTCTCGAGGGCGACTGCACGCGTCAGAGGTGCGTCATGGAACTCCGTTGTCTCCAGGGCCTCTTCGATCCAGCGAACAAGGTCCTGAGGCTTCCTGAGACGGCCTTTTTCGAAGAGGATTTGAGCCTCCCAGAGAGAAATAGGTGAGAGCCAGCGCTCGTTCCTCGACGACTCGAGCTCTCGGGCGACCCGACGCCCGAGCTTCTGCGGCGAAAGGAGACTCCAGATCCAGATGTGCGTATCGAGAAGAAGCTTCACTTTCGAAGGACTTTCCACGCCTCCGGCGGCAAGACCGGGGAAATGATGTCCCCCACGATCTCTGCGCGGCCCTTCATCGAGCCAAGCCACCTCTTCGTCCGCTTGGAGGAGTCGGGCGGCACGACGCGAGCGACCGGCTTTCCGAAACGCGTGACCGTCACGGGGCGGCCCGTGCGCCGGACCTCTTCGAGGACGGCGAGGCAGGTTGCTTTGAAGCGGGAGATGGCGAGCGTCGGTTCGGTGGGCATGACCAAATCGTACCATGGTCATTGACCATGGTCTAACTTGCGCTTCAGGCCCGCGTCGTGAAGCGGATCCTGAGGACGTCCCAGTAGGCCTGCGCGCCGCCGAAGAGCGTCACGCGGGAGTCCGCCGAGTTGAACCAGAGGACCGGCACCTCGGCGATCGCGTAGCCGAGCTGCCGCGCGAGGAGGAGCGCCTCGACGTCGTACGCGAAGCGGTCCACCTTCGCGCGCGAGAAGATCTCGCGCGCGGCGTCGCGCGTGAAGAGCTTGAAGCCGCACTGCGTGTCGTGGATGCCCGGCACGGCCACGAGGCGCACGAGGCGATTGAAGAGCTTGCCCATCGCTTGCCGGAAGAAGGGCTGCTTCTCCTTCACGAGCGCCTCGTCGAGGGCGCGCGAGCCGATCGCGACGGGCGCTCGGGCCGCGGCGAGCTTCTCCCACTCGTAGACCGGCGTCGAGAAGTCGGCATCCGACACGAGGACGAGCGCGCCGGCCGCCTCGAGGCAGCCCGCGCGCACCGCGGCGCCCTTGCCGCGGTTTTCCGCGAGGCGCAGGACGCGCAGGGGAAGGGCGTGCCGGCGCGCGGCCTCCTCGGCGCGCGGTCCTGTGGCGTCGGAGGAACCGTCGTCCACGACGAGGACCTCGATCCGCGGGGCGGACGCCTTGGCCGAGAGGTACGCCGCGATCGTGCCGAGGGAGGCGGGCAGCCGCGCTTCCTCGTTGTACGCGGGGATCACGATCGAGAGGTCGACCGCGCGTCCCGAGGGCGCGGCCGCGGGGCGCGGCAGGGTCTCGAGGGCGGGCTCCGTCACGCGGGGGCCGCCTCGAAGACGAACTGGTAGCCGAAGAGCGTCGGCCAGGCGGCCGCGAGGAGGCGCGCGCCGGAGCGGACGAGGCCTGCGAGCGGCGGCGTGCCGAGCGCCGGAAGCGCGAGCTCGACGGGCATCGCGGTCGCGGCTTCCCAACCGATCCGGAATCCGGACTCCGCGAGGAGGGCGCGAGCCGAGGCGCGCGTGTAGAAACGCAGGTGCGTGCGGTCGAGGATGCCGCGGTCGGCATACGGAAAACGCCCGGCGAGGAGAGCGGCGCGCACCGTGACGTTCGCGACGTTCGGGAGCGAAACGAGGAGCGCCCCGTCGGATTTCAGAAGTGGCTTGAGCGCCGAGAGGAGATCGGCCGGGCGAGGCAGATGTTCGAGGACGTCACCCGCGACGATGACGTCGAACGGCTCCTTCCAGGGCCCGGAGATTCCTTCGAAGATGTCGCCCGTCACGGCGTCGTCGAAGAACCGGGCGCCTTCCGCGGCCGCGCGCGGGTCGAGCTCGATGCCCGCGAGGTAGCGACACGCCGGGCGAATGCGCTCCCCGAAGTGGCCGGACCCGAACCCGAGGTCGAGAACAGCGAGGTCTTTTCCCCGCGCAAGCACCCTTTCGAGGAGGAGGACGTGCGACGACCCCGGAATCTCCTTCCATGCGTACTTCACCGGCGGGAGCGGAGAAGAGGCGCTCAGAGCGGCGACCTCTGGGCGATCGGCACGCGGCGTCCGGTTCCGAAAGCCTTCGCGGAGACCTTCAGGCCCGGCGCGGCCTGCCGGCGCTTGTACTCGGAGAGATCCATCATCCGCGCGATCCGCTCCACGAGCGTGCGCGGGGCGCCCGTGGCGCGCGCGGCCGCCTCGAGCGTGAGGTTGCGCTCCACGAGCCCCTCGAGGATCGCGTCGAGGACGGGGTACGGCGGCAGCGAGTCCTGGTCCGTCTGGCCGGGCCGGAGCTCGGCGGACGGCGGTTTCTCGAGCGAGGCGAGCGGGATGAGGTCGCGGCCGGCTCGCGCGTTGAGATGCCGCGAGAGCGCGTAGACGCGCATCTTGGGAAGGTCCGAGATCGGCGCGAGACCGCCGCACATGTCGCCGTAGAGCGTGCAGTAGCCGACGGCGAGCTCGCTCTTGTTGCCGGTCGTCAGGACGAGAGCGCCCCGCTTGTTCGAGAAGCCCATCACGAGCAGCCCGCGGAGGCGCGACTGGACGTTCTCCTCCGCGACGTCCTCGGGACGGCCCGCGAAAACGGGCCGGAGCGCCGCCTTGGCGTCCTCGAAGAGCGTCCCGATGGGCAGCACCTCGAAGCGGATCCCGAGGTTTCCGGCGAGCGACCGCGCGTCCGCGACGGAGCCCTCCGACGAGTACGGGGAGGGCATCCCGAGGCCCGTGACGTTCTCGCACCCGAGCGCGTCGACGGCGAGCGCCGCGACGAGCGCCGAGTCGATCCCGCCCGAGAGGCCGAGGACGGCCGTCCGGAATCCGCACTTGCCCGCGTAGTCGCGGATTCCGAGGACGAGAGCGCGGTGGAGGGATTCGAGCGGCTCGCCCCCGGCGTCGTCGCCGGAGTCCGCCGGGACGCCGCCGGACACGGGAACGACCCGCGCGCGGCCGTCCGTTCCGCGCACGACGTCCGCGACGAGGAGGTCCTCCTCGAAGTGGGCGGCGCGCGCGCCGACACGGCCGCGATCGTCGAGCACCATCGACCCTCCGTCGAAGACGAGCTCGTCGTTGCCGCCGACGAGGTTCAGGTACGCGAGGCTCACGCGGCCGTCCCGCGCGTAACGCGCGAGCATCCGCCGGCGCAGCCGCGCCTTGCCTTCGGAGAACGGTGACGCGGAGATCGAGACGATGATCGTCGCACCGCGCCGGACGAGCGCCTCGCCCGGGTCTTCGTGGTAGAGCCGGCGCGCGCGCCAGAAGTCCTTGTCGTTCCACAGGTCCTCGCAGACCGGCAGCCCGAGCCTCTCTCCGCGGAAGGGCACGACGGCGCAGCCCGCGCCCGGCTCGAACCAGCGCCCCTCGTCGAAGACGTCGTACGTGGGGAGGAGCGTCTTTCTTGCGAGAACCCGGACGCGTCCGCGGTGGAGGAGCGCGGCGACGTTGTGAAAGGGCTTGCCCGTCTTTCGCCGGTTCGGGACGAACGCGCCCACGAGGAGCGCGGTGCCCTTCGTCCTCTTCGCGAGCGCGGCGAGGGCCCGCGCGGCTTCGCGCTGGAACGAGGGGCGCTCGAGGAGGTCGCGCGGCGGGTACCCGCAGATCGCGAGCTCCGGCACCGCCGCGAGGTCGGCGCTGGCCGCCTCGGCGCGCGCGAGGACCGCCTCGATCTTCGCGGCGTTGCCCGCGAAGTCTCCGATGGTCGTGTCGATCTGGCCGAGGGCGAGCCGCACGCGACCCCTAGGGCTGTCCGGCCGGCTCGGGCGCCTCGACGCCCTCGATCGTCGTGCCGGAGAGCAGGTCCGCGAGCGTGCGCCCGCGGCGGTCGAATGCGGCGACGAGGAGGGGAACGCCGGCGAGCGCTCCCGTCAGCAGGAAGCCGAGGAATCTCCGGAACGCCGCGGCCAGGGTCGGCGATCCGCCGTCGCGCGCCCGGATGCGAAGGTCCGCGAGCGCCATTCCCGGCGTCGTGCCCCAGACGAACGGCGCGAGGACGAGCAGGACGAGCGCCGCGAGGAAGAGGAACGCCCCGAGAGGGACGAACGCGGGCGGCGGGAAGCGGAGGTCGAGAAGGAGCGCGCCGGCGGCCAGCTCGACCGCGCCGACGAGCGCGAGGATCAGGAGGTCCGCGAGCCCCGCCGCGACGCGGCGCGCGAACGCGACGGCGTGGGGGCCTTCGTCGCCGGATTCGGGCTCGACCTCGTCGGGCCGCGGCGGCGCGAGGATCTCCTCGGCGGGACGGACAGCCGGCCGCGTGCGCTCGCGCGGCGGCTCGGCGGCCGCGCGGGGCTCGTCCCGGGGCGGAACGTCCCGGTGGAGCGGAGTCTCCGCCGCGTCACCGAACAGGTCCAGCGTCCGTCCGGCCGCCCTCTTGCGCCCGCTCTCCGGCTCGGGAGCGAGTGGGTGCTCGGCGAGGGGATCGCGCGGCGGCTCGGCCATCTGCGGCGGCCCGGCCTAGGGCCGGACGGTGAGGTGCTTGATGAGGATCTTCGAGAGAAGGTCGGTTGCGCCGCGCGGGTACTTGCGGGCGAAGCGCAGGAGCCTCTGGGCCTCGGCGTCGCCAGGCCGCAGCTCCGTGGCCTCCTTGAGAGCGGCCAGGGCCTTCGCCATGTTCCCGGCCTGCAGGGCCTGGATCGCGGCGTTCACGTAGGCGTTCACGAGGTATTCCTCGACGTCCTGGTTCTTCGCGTCGCCCTTGCGGGCTTCCCAGAGAAGCTTGATCGCGCTCTCGTAGTCGCCCTCGTTGTACGACCGCACCGCGCTCGAGAGCGCGGCGACCTGTTCGAGGGCTTTCTTGAGGGCGGCCGCGGCCTCCGTGTCCTGCGGGCGCGTCTTCACGACGGGATCGAGGTTCTTGACGGCGTCGATGTAGCGGCTCGAGGCGACCGCGGCGAAGCCCGCGACGCGCATCTCGTCGAGCGCCGCGTTGCTCGGCGCGGCCGGCGCGGGGGTCGGCGCCGCGGAGGACTTCATCTTCTCGATCCGGACGAGGGCCTCGTTGTGGCGCGGGTCCGCGTCGGGAATCTTCACGAGGATGCCGATCGCGTCGTCGATCTTGCCAGCGTCGAAGAGCGCCTGCGCTTTCAAAAACGGATCGTCGGCCGGCCGGGCGGGGCCGCCGGTCTTCGGCGCGCCAGGGCCGGCGGCCGGTGCGGGCGCCGAGCGGTTTCCGCGCAGGAACCAGTACGTCCCCCCGCCGACGACGGCGAGAAGGACGAGACCGGCGGCGAGGAGGACGCGCAGGTCGACGCGGCTCTTGACCTTCGGGAGCGTCGCGCGCTCCGGGATGGACTCGGAGGCGGACATCCCGTCCTCGATCGGCGAAACGTCGTCGGCGAACGACGGGGCGTGCGGCGCCTCGATCTCGTTCCGCATGAAGTCCGAGTCGGGCGTCGAGGTGGACGCGGGCGCGCCGCCCGCGCCGGGCGTCGAGAGCGCGGCCTCGATCTGGTTCAGGTAGCCGCGGGCCGTCGCGTCGTGCTCGGAGAGCGCGAGGACGTCGAGAAACTTGTTGCGCGCCCCCGCGAGGTCGCCCGCTTCGTACGACTGGACTCCCTCGGAGAGGAGAATGTCGATCTTGCGGGCGGTCTCGGCCTGCGCTTCCCGTGCCGAGTCGATGCGCCGCGAGGCTTCCTCGTTCGAGAGGTCGATGAGGAAGACCCGGCTCCAGAGGTCGATCGCCTCCTGCGCGTTGCCGCGCGCGAAGGCCTCGTCGCCCTGCTTGAGGAACTGCGTGATTCGCGCGTCGGACGGACCGGCCCCGCCGGACATGGGGCGCGGCGCGGCGGCCGGCTTCGCCTCGGGCGCTGCGGGCGCGTCCGCCGGCTCGAGTTCCGGGGCCGAGGAGGGCATCGGCGGCGGCGCGCCGGGCGCGAAGGAGGCCGGGGCTTCCAGCGGCGCGCCGACCAGCGAATGTCCGCTTGCGCCGAACTTCAGGTCGTCGAGGCCGGTGAACGGGTCGCCGCCGGCAACCGGGGCGAACGAGGGCGGCGGCGGCACGGCGGGCGAGGGAGGCGGCGTCGGAGGAGCTGTCCCGGCCTGGGGCGCCGCCTCGTCGCTGAAGACGAGGTCGTCCATGCCGGCCTGGGGGGCCGACGGAGCCGCCCCGGGGAACGCGTCGCGGAGGGGAGAAGGCGGCGCGGACGCGGATTTCGGGACGGCCGGCAGCTCGGCCGAGCCTGGCAGCTCTTCGACCGCGCTCTCGAATCCGAGGAACTCCGAGAAGCGGTTGACGTCCACGGGGGCGCCCGGCGCGGCGGTGCGGAGCGCGTCGAGAAGCGCCCGGGCCGGCGCGAAACGGCCGTCCATCTTGAGAATGAAGTCGCAGCCGAGAAGGGCCTCGTCGGCCTTGCCGGACTGGGCGAGAGCGAGGGTGTGTCGGAAGGTCTGGAGGACCTTGTCCCGCGCCTCCGGCGAGAGGGCGGCGCTGCCCGCGTACGAAGCCATTGGATGAATGCTAGCAAGAACCCGGCGCCGGCGCGTCGGGTACGATCGCGGCCTCGCGGGAGGCGACATGGCACGGCTCATCGAATGCATCCCGAACGTCAGCGAGGGGCGGCGCGAAGACGTCGTCGCGGCCATCGCCGCGGCGGCCGTCAAGGCGGCGCCCGGCGTCGTCCTCCTCGACCGGACGTCGGATTCCGACCACAACCGCTCGGTCCTCACGTTCCTCGGCGACGGCGAGCCGCTCGTCGCCGCGATGACGGCGCTCGTCGAGGCGTCGCTCGCGGCGATCGACCTGCGGACGCACCGGGGCGCGCACCCGCGCCTCGGCGCCGTCGACGTCATCCCGTTCGTTCCGGTGCGCGGCGCAACCAGCGCCGAGTGCGTCGAGCTCGCCAAGACGCTCGGCCGGACGCTCGCCGAGCGCTTCGGCCTTCCCGTCTACCTTTACGAGGACGCCGCGACCGTCCCGGAGCGCCAGAATCTCGCGGCGATTCGCAAGGGAGAATTCGAGGGTCTCGCCAAAAAGATGACGGACCCCGCCTGGAAGCCCGATTTCGGGCCGGCCGCGCCCCATCCGTCCGGCGGCGCCGTCGTCGTGGGCGCGCGCGCGCCGCTCATCGCCTACAACGTGAATCTCGGCACGGCCGACCTCGCGGTGGCCGAACGCATCGCGAAGGCGATCCGCCACCTCTCGGGCGGCTACCGCTTCGTGAAGGCGATGGGCGTGAAGCTCGAGGCGCGTGGCCAGGTGCAGGTCTCGATCAACATGACGAACTTCGAGAAGACTCCGCTCCACCGCGTCTTCGAGACCGTGAGGAGCGAGGCCGAGCGGCACGGGGTCGCGGTGGTCGGCTCCGAGATCGTCGGTCTCGTCCCGCAGGCCGCGCTCCTCGCGGCCGCCGGCCACTACCTGCGCCTCGAGGCGGATCCCGGCCCGCAGGTGCTCGAAAACAAGCTCCTCGAAAGGCTTTCATGAAGATCTTCGCAGTGGGTCTGCTCGCGTCCGCGGTCGCTGCGGCTCCTCTCGCGTCCGCGCCTGCGCTCCTGACGGACGGCATGCGCACGGACGTCGCGTCGCTCGTCGCCTCGGCGAAGGCCACCGACGGCGCTTACGAGACCATCCGCGAGCTGCTCGAGGCCGCGGGCCCGCGCCTGGCAGGCTCGCCCGGCGACGCCCTCGCGGTCGCGTGGGCCAAGCGGGCGCTGGAGGCTCGCGGCTTCTCGAACGTTCACACGGAACCCGTGACCTCGCCGCACTGGGAGCGCGGCGAGGAGAGCGCCGAGCTCCTTCTCCCGATCCCGCTCCGCCTCTCGCTCTGCGCGCTCGGCGGCAGCGTCGGAACGGCGCCCGAAGGCGTCGAGGCCGACGTCGTCGAGGCGACGTCGCTCGAGGGCGTCGACGCTCTCGGCGAAAAGGCGAAGGGCAAGATCGTCCTGATCTGGAAGGTCATGGAGCGCACGGGCGAGGGCGGCGGCTACGGGGCGACCGTGCCGATCCGGTCGAGCGGCGCCTCGCGCGCCGCGAAGGTCGGTGCTCTTGCGGTCGTCATCCGCTCGGTCGGCACGTCGAACGCGCGCTTTCCGCACACGGGCGCGATGAACTACGCCGAGGGCGACGCGAAGATTCCCGCAGCGGCGCTCGCGGTAAACGACGCGGACCTCCTCCATTCGTATCTCTCGAAGGGGCAGCGCGTGCGCCTGAAGATGAAGCTCGGCGCGCGGACGCTTCCCGACACGCAGACCGCTAACGTCGTCGGCGAGATCCCCGGGCGGGAGAAGCCCGGCGAGATCGTCCTCGTGGGCGGCCACCTCGACTCGTGGGACCTCGGAATGGGGGCGATCGACGACGGCGCGGGCTGCGGGATCGCGATCGAGTCCGCGCGCCTCGTCGGGAAACTCCCGAAACGCCCGCGGCGGACGATTCGCGTCGTCCTTTTCGCGAACGAGGAGAACGGCCTCGCGGGCGGACGGGCCTACGCGAAGGCCCACGCGGACGAGCTCGTCAAGCACGTCGCGGCCGTCGAGACCGACTCCGGCGCGGGCCGCGTGCGGGGACTCGCCTGGAGCGCGGGCCCCGGCACGGAGCCGTTCGTGAAGGAGCTGGGCGCGGCGCTCGCGCCGTTCGGGCTCGGCGAGGTGCGAAAGGGCGGCGGCGGCGCCGACATCTCGCCGATGCGCGCCGCGGGCGTCCCGATGTTCTCGCCCGTGCAGGACTCCTCGCGCTACTTCGACATCCACCACACGGCGGACGACACGCTCGACAAGATCGACCGCGAGGAGTTGAACACGGGGGTCGCGGCGATCGCGGCCCTCCTTTACACGCTCGCGGAGACGAACGCCCCGATCGAGAGGATCCCCGAAGCCGAGCGCGAGCGCCGAAGGCGCTGAGGATTCCGGAAGTACGCGGGGGGTGGTGGGACTCCACGGAGCGGCACCCAGATTGCTTAAGTGGGGCGGAGGGCTGAAAAATGCTCACACGCCGTCTCCAGTCCGTGCTCCTCGCAGCGTCCCTCGGCCTCGTCGCCGTCCCCGCGCCCGCGCAGGTCCACGTCGACCTGCCCGGTGTCGAGATCCGGATCGGCCACTCCGCCCCGCCGCCGGTGCGGCGCGAGAGGAGGAACCGCCGTCCGGGCGGCGACTACGTCTGGCTCGCCGGCGCGTGGGACTGGCAGGGGAATGACTGGACCTGGGTCCCTGGCCGCTGGGAGCGTCGCGCGTACCGCAACGCGAGGTGGGTCGCACCGCGCTACCGGCGCGAAGGCAGGGCGTGGCGGGTCGAGCCCGGCCACTGGGCAGGCCAGCGTGTCGTGGAGGGCGAGGAATATCGCCGCTGGCACTCCGAGCACGGAGGTCGTGACCACCGGGACAACAACGGCCGCGGACAGGGTCAGGACAAGCGAAGCGACCACGACCGCCGCTGAGCAGGAGGCCTGCGGCTAGGCCGGGTCGCGATCACTGTCCAGTCCCAGGGACTTCATCTTGCGGTGGAGCGTCGTGCGGTCCAGGCCGAGCCGCTCGGCCGCGCGCGAGACGTTGCCCTTCGTCTCCGCGAGGATGCGCGAGAGGTAGCGCTTCTCGAACGCGTCGCGCGCCTCGGCCAGCGGAAGAGAGCCGGAGATCTCCTCGGCGGCGTGCGAACCGGAGACGGTGCGGGGCGCGCCGTCCTCGGGCGGCAGGTCCGCGAGGCGCACGGAGGGACCCGCCGTCATGAGGAGGACGCGTTCGACGAGGTTCTGAAGCTCGCGGACGTTGCCGGGC
>JBDTTJ010000103.1:0-10613 GCA_039930645.1 Acidobacteriota bacterium | reverse complement strand
GCCCCGCCGAGCGCGACGGCGAGCGCCGAGTCGTTCCCGGCCTCCACGTAGAGCGTCGCGGTCGTGTCGCCGATGAGGGCGAGCTGGCCGGCGGAAACGACCCGCGACTCCTCGCCGTCCACGAGCGTGACCTTGCCGGCGAAGACCGCGATCGCGTGAAGGCCCAAGAACACCCAGCGCGCCCCGGGCGGCGGCCCGAAGCGCAGGACCGTGAGCCCGCCGCTCGCGTGCCGCGAGCGCAGGCCGGTGATGCCGGGGACGCCGCGGCCCGAGAGGTCGTCCCTTCGGATGTGGTGGCTCGGACGGGGAGAGAATCTTGAGATTTCTTCGAATGAGGAAGGGGGGGAAAAGAGCAGGACGTCGCCGGGGGAGGCCGCCGCGCCGCCGCCCACAGGCGCACCGCCCGAGTTGAGCACCAGCAGCGCCGACGAACGCTCCTTCCCCTCTTCACCTTCCAAGAAGAATCCAGCGGTTCCCGAGTCCAGGCGCAACAGTCGCTGCGAGGAAACCGAGTTGAAACCGTAGACCGCCACGCCCGGCGCGTGCGCCGAGCGCGGCGGAGGCGGGACCGGACCGACGCGATCGTCGTCGCGCGGAATCGCGCTCGGGATCGCCTGCGGCTTGTCGCGCCAGCCCTCCCGCGGCTTCTTCCCGAACGGCCAGACCATCCCGGGAACTCTAGCGGAACTCCCGCGCCTCAGCGCCCGAGGATCTCGTTCAGGCGCTGGGCGCCCGCGCGGCTCACGGGCAGCCGCGTGCCGTCCGCGAGGACGGCCGTCGGCGCGCCGGTGTCTCCCTGCTCGACCTTGTTCAGCCGGTCGAGGTTCAGGATGTACGAGCGGTGGATGCGGACGAAGCGCTCCTTCGGAAGCGCGTCCTCGAGGCTCGCGAGCGTCTGCTGCTTGAGGTGCTCCTTCCCGCCCGCCGAGAGGAGCACGTAGTCGTCCTCGGCCTTCACGAAGTCGATCGTCTCGACGGGGAGGACGGTCACCGTCGTCCCGGCCTTCACGACGACCCGCCGGAGCGGTCCCTCGCGCAGCGGGGCGGCCGGCGCGGCCGGGCGGGCCGCGCCGATACGGCTCCGGGCCCGCTCGAGCGCCATGTCGAAGCGGACGCGGTCGAACGGCTTCAGGAGGTAGTCGACGGCGTTCGCGTCGAAAGCGCGGAGGGCGTACTGGTCGTACGCCGTGACGAAGACGACGGCGGGCCGGCCCTCGGCGTCGCGCTCGACGAGCTCGAGCACCTCGAAACCGTCGAGGCCCGGCATCTGGACGTCGAGAAAGAGAACGTCGGGCTTCTTCTCGGCGACGGCCTCCACGGCCTCGAACCCGTTCGCGCACGTGGCGAGGACGGCGACGTCGCCGTGGGAGACGAGAAACTCTCGAACGAGCTCGCGCGCGAGTTCCTCGTCGTCCACGATCACGACGCCGAGAGGGCGGGAGGCCACGGAGCGAGGATAGCTCCGGCGCCCCCCGTCCGGCCGTCAGGTGCGCGCGGGCAGCTCGATCTCGGCGCGGAACGTCGCGTCCACCCTCCGCGCCGAGAAGCGGCCGGCGTCGCCCCACGAAGCGGACACGCGCCGCGCGACGTTCACGAGGCCGAGCCCCGTTCCCGCGGCAGGCGGTGCGTCGTCGTCGGCGGGGTTCTCGACGACGATCGACACGCGGTCGCCGAAGCGCTTCGTCACGAGCGTGAGCGTCCCACCGTCGATCCGGCGCGCGATCCCGTGCTTGACGGCGTTCTCGACGAGCGGCTGCAGGAGGAGCGGCGGCACGAGGGAGTCGGCCGCAGCCGGGTCGAGGTCCTCGGTGAAACCGAGGCGGTCCCCGAAGCGCACGCGCTCGACGGCAAGATAGCGCCGCGCGAGCGCGATCTCCTCCGAGAGCGGAATCTCCGCCTTGCCCGAGAGGCCGAGCGTCGTCCGGAGGAAGTCCGCCAGCAGCGCGCACATGCGGCGCGCCTCCTCGGGGCGCGATGCGGCCAGCGAGCCGATCGAGTTGAGCGCGTTGAAGAGGAAGTGGGGGTTCAGGCGCTCCTTGAGGGCCTGGAGCTCGGCGTCGCGCGCGAGCGACTTGAGCTCCACCTCGCGCTCCTCTCGTTCCTTCGCGTCGCGCGCCGCCGCGAGGAGGTAGTGGAGCGCGACCGCGAGCAGGTACAGGAGGATGCCCAGGAGGAGGACGACGAGTGTCGCCCGCCGGAGCGCTTCGGGCAGCGTCGCGAACGGCGGGGCGAGGGCGAGAAGGCCGCCGAGCGTCGCGCCCCAGAGCACCCAGAGCGACGCGGCCACGACCGACGCGACCGTGAGCGTGACCGCGAGCGAGAAGAGCCGGGACGTCCGGATCGGGAACGCGACGCAGAGGTACCACGAGGAAAGGCAGACGAAGGCGTAGACGCCCGTCAGGAGCGGCGAGACGACCGCGGCCTCCAGTGCCGTCATCCCGCCCGCGAGGACGAGGAGCGCGCCGAGGATGGCCGTGAGCGGGACCCACGCGATCAGGTAGACCGCGAAGGCGCCCGGCCGCGCGAGAAGCGGGTGCACGGCGCGCCTTCAGTTCTTGACGCCGAGGCCGCCGAAGAGGATGAACCCCGTGACGTACAGCTCCTTGTGCGGCGTTCCGGGCGCAGGTGGGCGCGTCTTGTCGTCCTGTCCGCCGAAGATTGCGATCGCCTTCATCGAGACGTTCCACGTCTCCGGGACGCGGATCTCGCCGCCGCCGCAGAAGCAGAAGACGTCGATGGCGGCGGAATCGCCTGCCATCTGCGCCTCGCGCAGGTCGATCTCGAAGCCGCCGAACATGGCGTTGGCCTGCCCGCCCCGGAACTCCTGCGACTGGATGCGGCGCTTGCCGCCGCCGAAGACCGCCCACTCGCTGAGCGTCCCGCCGGGCGCGCCGCCGCCCGGAGCCGGGCCGGACTGCCGCCGCCAGTGCTGGAGCACGATGTTGAGCCCGACCAGGACGAAGATGAGCGGGAAGAGCATCGAGAAGCGGAACCACAGGAGATTGAACTCGCGCGCGAGAAGCAACCCGCCGATCCCGATGAGGACGACGCCCGCGAAGAAGTTCCGCGAGAGGAGGCGCAGGAGGCCGACCGCGACGAGAACGAGAGGCCAGAATCGCCAGACCTCGCGCACCTGGACGAATCCGAGGTTCGCGGCGGTGAAGAGGAGGCCTCCGGCGATGAAGAGGAGCCCGACGAGCAGGCGTCCGGTCGGGAGCTGGCGGGGGGTCGGTGCGGTCGGGTCCATGGGTGCCTCCACGGGAAAGGTACGCGCCCGCGACGCCTCCGGCCCGGGGAAATCGGCGAACGGACGGCCGGGGTCGGCGAACGGCCCCGAGGGGCGTCAGCGGGCCGCGGCGGCGGGCACGGCGGCGCGCGCGGGCTCGTACCCGAGGTTCGGGGCGAGCCAGCGCTCGGTCTCCTGGAGGGAGAGCCCCTTGCGGCGCGCGTAGTCCTCGACCTGGTCCTTCCCGAGGCGGCCGACCGCGAAGTAGTGCGCGTCGGGGTGCGCGAAGTAGAAGCCGGAGACCGACGCCGCCGGAGTCATCGCGAAGCTCTCCGTGAGGCGGATGCCGGCGGCTTCCTCGGCGCCGAGGAGGTCGAAGAGCGTGCGCTTCTCGGTGTGGTCCGGGCACGCCGGATAGCCCGGCGCGGGGCGGATGCCGCGGTATCTCTCCTTGAGCAGCTCTTCGTGCGTGAGGGCCTCGCCGCGCCCGTATCCCCAGTCGGAACGCGCGCGCTGGTGCAGCATCTCGGCGAACGCCTCGGCGAGGCGGTCCGCGAGCGCCTTCACGAGAATCGCGGAATAGTCGTCGTGCGCGGCCTCGAAGGACCGGGCGAGCTCATCGGCGCCGATCCCGGCCGTCACGGCGAAGAGGCCGAGGTGGTCGCCTGGTCTACTCCCAACGGGCGCGACGTAGTCCGCGAGCGCCTCCAGCGGCTGGCCCTCGGGCTTCTCCATCTGCTGGCGGAGCGTGTGAAGAGTCGCGAGCCTCTTCGTGTGCGCCTCGTCGGCAAAGACGGCGACGTCGTCGCCCTCGGACGCGGCGGGGAAGAACGCGTGGACGCCTCGGGCCGTGAGGAGCCGCTGCTTCACGATCTTCGACAGAAGCTCCTGCGCGTCGGCGAAGAGGTCTTTGGCTCTTTCCCCGAGGACCGCGTCTTCCAGGATCTGCGGGTAGCGGCCGCGCATCTCCCAGGCGTGGAAGAACGGCGACCAGTCGATGAACGGGACCAGCGTCTCGAGCGGCACGTCGTGGAGAACGCGGACCCCCGTGAAGGACGGAACGGGAAGGTCCGTCGCCGTCCAGTCGAGCTTCGGGCGGCGGGCGCGCGCCGCCGCGAGCGGAACGAGGGGCTTCTTCGCCCGCGCCTCGTGCTCGGCGGCGAGGAGCGTCTGCTTCTTTCGGTTCGTCTCCGCGAACGCCGCCTTCTCTCCGCCGAGGAGGCCGGAGACGACGCCGACCGCGCGCGAGGCGTCGTGCACGTGGACGACGGGCCGCCCGTACGCGGGGGCGATCTTCACCGCGGTGTGGACGGGGCTCGTCGTGGCGCCACCGATGAGAAGCGGCACGGTGAAGCCCTCGCGCTCCAGCTCGCGCGCGACGTGCGTCATCTCTTCGAGGGAGGGCGTGATGAGCCCCGAGAGCCCGACGGCGTCGACGGCGTGCTCCTTCGCCGCCTTCAGGATCCGGTCGGCCGCGACCATCACACCGAGGTCGATCACTTCGTAGCCGTTGCACGCGAGGACGACGCCGACGATGTTCTTCCCGATGTCGTGGACGTCACCCTTGACCGTCGCGAGGAGGATCTTGCCCTGCGAGGTCGACGCCCCGGCGGCCTTGTCGGCCTGGAGGTACGGCTCGAGGTACGCAACCGCGCGCTTCATGACGCGCGCGCTCTTGACGACCTGCGGCAGGAACATCTTCCCCGCGCCGAAGAGGTCGCCCACGACGTTCATGCCCGCCATGAGCGGCCCCTCGATGACGTCGAGCGGCCTGGCGAGCGCCCCGCGCGCCTCCTCGGTGTCCGCCTCCACGAAGTCGGTGATCCCGTGGACGAGCGCGTGCGTCAGACGCTCGCCGACCGTCCCCGTTCGCCACGCGTCGGTCTTCGTCTCGGCGGGCCCGGCCTGCTTCACGGACGCGGCGAACGCCAGCAGCCTCTCGGTCGCGTCGGGCCGCCGGTTCAGGAGGACGTCCTCGACGCGCTCGAGGAGATCCTTCGGGACGTCCTCGTAAACCGCAAGCTGGCCGGCGTTCACGATCCCCATGTCGAGGCCGGCGCGGATCGCGTGGTAGAGGAACGCCGCGTGCATGGCCTCGCGGACCGTGTTGTTCCCGCGGAACGAGAACGACACGTTCGAGATCCCGCCGGAGACCCTCGCGAACGGGAGCGCCTCCTTGATGCGGCGGGTCGCCTCGAAGAAGTCGACCGCGTAGGAATCGTGCTCCTCGATGCCCGTGGCGACCGTGAGAACGTTCGGGTCGAAGATGACGTCCTCGGGCGGGAAGCCGACCTCTTCCGTGAGGATCCGATAAGCGCGGGAAGCGATCTCGAGTTTGCGCTCGGCCGTCGCCGCCTGGCCGGCCTCGTCGAACGCCATCACGATGACCGCGGCCCCGTAGCGGCGGACGAGCCGCGCGCGCGAGCGGAACGCGTCCTCGCCCTCCTTCAGGCTGAGCGAGTTCACGACGGCCTTGCCCTGCAGGCACTTCAGGCCCTCCTCGATCACGTCCCACTTCGAGCTGTCGAGCATGATCGGCAGCTTCGCGATGTCCGGCTCGGCCGAGACGAGGCTGAGGAAGCGCGTCATCGCGGCCGCCCCGTCCAGCATCCCCTCGTCCATGCAGACGTCGAGGACGTTCGCGCCGCCCTCCACCTGCTGGCGCGCGACGGCGAGCGCGCCCTCGTAGTCGCCCGCGAGGACGAGCTTCGAAAACTTCGGCGAGCCCGTGACGTTCGTCCGCTCGCCGATGACCGTGAAGACGCCGTCGCGCAGCGTGTACGGCTCGAGGCCGGAAAGGCGCGTGGCGCGCGGAACCTCGGGGACGCGCCGCGGCGGAACGTCCCTCACGGCCCCGGCGATCGCGCGGATGTGCTCCGGCGTCGTGCCGCAGCAGCCGCCGACGACGTTCACCCAGCCCTCGCGCGCGAAGGCCGCGAGGTCGGCGCACATGATCTCCGGCGTCTCGTCGAAGCCGCCAAAGGCGTTCGGGAGGCCCGCGTTCGGGTACGCGCTCGTGAAGACCGGCGCGAGGCCCGACAGCTCCTCGACGTACGGGCGCATCTCCTTCGCCCCGAGCGCGCAGTTGATCCCGACCGAGAGGAGCGGGACGTGCGCGACCGAGTTCCAGAACGCCTCGACCATCTGGCCCGACAGCGTCCGGCCGGACTTGTCCGTGATCGTGACGGAGACCATCAGCGGGACGCGCCGCGCGCCCTCGTCGAAGAGCTGCTGCGCCGCGAAGAGCGCCGCCTTGAGGACGAGCGTGTCGAAGACGGTCTCGAAGAGGAGGACGTCGGCGCCGCCGTCGAGAAGCCCGCGCACTTGCTCCCGGTAGGCGGCGGCCATGTCCGCGAAGACGTGCGTGCGCCTGCCCGGGTCGTTCACGTCCACGGCGAGGGAGAGCGTCCGGTTCGTCGGGCCGAGGGCGCCCGCGACGAAGGCGTCCCTGCCGGCCGCGGCGCGGTGGGCGTCGACGGCGCTCCGTGCGAGGCGCGCGGCGGCGACGTTCAGCTCGTAGGCGAGCGGCGCGAGGCCGTAGTCCGCGAGCGAGATCGCCTGCGCGTTGAACGTGTTCGTCTCGAGGATGTCCGCGCCCGCCTCGAGGTACTGGCGGTGGATCTTCTCGACGAGGGCGGGTTGGGTCAGGACGAGGAGGTCGTTCGCGCCCTTGAGGTCTTTCGCATGAGTGAGGAACCTCTCGCCGCGGTACGCGGCTTCGTCGAGACTCTCGCGCTGGATCATCGTCCCCATCGCGCCGTCGATCACGGCGATGCGGCGGGCGAGAAGCGCGCGGAGGCGCGCTTCGGCGCTCATCCGAGCGCCTCCATGAGGCGCTTGACGACGGCGTACCGGCCCATCGGCATCACGTGCAGGCCGCGGACGCGCGCCGCCATCTCCTTCGCGAGCTCGAGGGCGAGCGCGATACCCTCCTCCTCCTCGAACTCCGGCCCCTTTTCGGCGGCCCTGCGCATCCTGCCGATCAGGGACTCGGGGACGACCATGCCCGGAACCTCGTTCGCGAAGTAGAGCGCCTGCTTGAGGCTCTTCGGCGGGATGAGACCGACGAGGACGGGGATCGCACGCGACTCGGCGCGCGCGCAGAACCGGTCCAGTGCCGCGAGATCCCAGACGGGTTGCGTCTGGGCGAACGTCGCTCCGGCGTCGATCTTCGCGGCGAGCTTCGAGATCTCGACGTCGAGGTCCTTCGCCGCGGGGTTCGCGGCGCAGCCGATCGCAAAGGACGTGGCGGCGCCGATCGCGCCGCCGGCGAGGTCGACGCCCGCGTTCAGGCCCTTGACGATGCGCAAGAGGCCGAGCGTGTCCACCTCGCCGACAGGCTTGGCCTGCGGGTAGTCGCCGATCTTCAGCGGGTCGCCGCCCACGACGAGAAGCGCCTTGATCCCGAGGCCTGCCGCCCCGAGGAGGTCCGACTGGATGCCGAGCACGTTCCGGTCCCGCGGCGAGAAATGGAAGATCGTCTCGGCGCCCGTCTCGTGCCGGATGAGATGGGCGACCGCGATCGAGGACATCCGGAGGCGCGCCATCGGGTTGTCCGTGACGTTCACGGCGTCGACGCCGAGCGTCTTGAACGTGCGCGCGCCGTCCAGCGCCACCGAGGAGTCGAAACCCTTCGGGGGCTCGACCTCGACCGTCACGACGCGGGCCGCGGGGTCGGCGAGCCTGCGCTTGAACGCGGACGTCTCGAGCGGGGCGGCCTCGGGCCGCGGGCGCTCGGACGAGACGAAGACGGACGAGGCCGCGTGGGCGGCGCGGCGGGCCTTGCCGACGGTCTCGCGCGCCATCGCGGCGACGTGCTCGGGGCCCGTGCCGCAGCAGCCTCCGAGGTACGCGGCGCCGGCCTGCACGGCCTCCTTCGCCGTCTCGCGGAAGTAGTCGGCCGTCGCGGGGTACACCGTGCGCCCGCCGACGATCCACGGATAGCCTGCGTTCGGCATGAGCGAGACGGGCAGGGAGACGGAGGACGTCGCGCGCGTCAGGACCTCGAGGGACTCCTGCGGGCCGATCGCGCAGTTCAGGCCGACGACGTCCGCGCCGGCGTCCGCGAGCGCGCGGAGGCTCTCGGCCGCCTCGTCGCCGAAGCTGGTCTTGCCGTCCGCGAGGAACGTCATGGACGCGAGGACGGGGATCTCCGTCGAGAGAGCGCGCGCGGCGCGCACGGCCTCGAGGATCTCGAGCAGGGACGAAAACGTCTCGAAGACGAGGAGGTCGACCTTTTCTTCGAGGAGGATGCGGAGCTGCTCGGTGAAGAGCTCGCGGACGTGAGGGCGCGTGAGCGGGCCGTAGGGCTTCACGAGCTGCCCGAGAGGGCCGACGACGCCCCCGACGTAGACGTATTCGCCCTCGGCCGAGGCGTGCGCAAGGCGGACCGCCGCCCGGTTGATCTTCTCGAGCGAGTCCGCCCAGTCGAATTTCGTGAGCTTGGAGCGGTTCGCGTCCCACGTATTCGTGGAGATCACCTGGGCGCCGGCGGCGGCGTAGTCGTCGTGGATCTCCTTGACGAGGTCCGGCGTCGTGAGGCAGACCGGAGAGCGGGGGCCGTCCGCGGGGGCGCCGCGCGAGACGAGGAGCGTGCCCATGGCGCCGTCGCCGAGCAGGACCTCGGTCCTCAGGCGCTCGCGGATGTCTCTCTTCATTAAAACGCCCCCGCGGTAAGATTCTAGCCGTCGCATGAGACTTCTCGTGGTCGGCTCGGGGGGGCGGGAGCACGCGCTCGTCTGGAAGCTCGCGCAGGCGCCGGGCGTCACGGACATTTTCTGCGCGCCCGGCAACCCCGGCATCGCGAAGCTCGCGACGTGCATCCCCATCTCCGTCGGCAACGTCGTCGAGCTGGCCGACTTCGCCGAGTCGATGAGCATCGACCTGACGGTCGTCGGGCCCGAGCTGCCGCTCACGCTCGGTCTCGTGGACGAGCTGACGCACCGCGGCCTCCTCGCGTTCGGGCCGAACCGGCTCGCAGCCGAGCTCGAGGGCTCGAAAGCGTTCTCGAAGACCTTCATGAAGAAGTACGCGATCCCGACGGCCGACGCCGAGATCGTCACGAGCCGCGCCGAGGCCGAGCGCGCCCTCAAGTCGTTCGGCCTGCCCGTCGTCTTCAAGGCCGACGGCCTCGCGGCGGGCAAGGGCGTCGTCATCGCCCAGGAGCAGGCGGAGGCCGACAGCGCGCTCAAGCTCTTCTTCGAGGACCGCGTCTTCGGCTCGGCGGGCGACCGCGTCCTCGTGGAGCGGTTCATCTCCGGCGACGAGGTCAGCTTCATGGTGCTCTGCGACGGCGAGCGTGCGATCCCGCTCGCGACCGTGAAGGACTACAAAAAGATCTACGACGGCGACCGCGGCCCGAACACGGGCGGCATGGGCTCGCACAGCCCGTCCGTCCTGCTCGACGCGTCGACCGCCTCGGACATCCTCGCGTTCGTCGTCCAGCCGACGCTGAAGGGAATGAAGGAGGAGGGGCGGCCGTTCCGCGGCGTCCTTTTCGTCGGGATCATGCTCGAGAAGGGCCTCAACCCTTACGTCCTCGAGTACAACGTGCGCTTCGGCGACCCCGAGACGCAGGCCGTGATGCTCCGGATGGACGGCGACCTCCTGCCGTTCCTCCTCGCCTCGGCGCGCGGGAAATTCGAGGAGGGCTTCACGCCTTCCTGGCGGCGCGAGGCCACGGCCTGCCTCGTCCTGACGGCGGAGGGTTACCCCGGCCCGTACGAGAAGGGCCGCCCGATCACGGGCATCGAGGACGCCGAGGCCGACGAGGGTGTGTTCGTCTTCCACGGCGGTACCGCCACGACGGCCGAGGGGCAGCTCGTGACTAACGGCGGCCGGGTGCTCAACGTCTGCGCGCGCTCACGCGGCCTCTCCCAGGCGCTGAAGAAGGCGCGCGACGCGTCCCAGAAGATCCACTTCGACGGGCGGCACTTCCGCCGCGACATCGGGAAGAAGGCCATGGAAATCCTGATGGAGCGGTCGGGCTCGCTCCTGCGCTAGAAGTCGCGGACGACCGGCGGCGGGCCCGCCTCGCGCAGCAGGGCGAAGGCCGAGGTCAGGATCTTCGTCTGGAACACGGCGTCATGCGGCAGGCCCAGGGGATAGCCGAGCGGGTAGGGCACGGCGAGGGCGCGCGAGATGCCGACCCTGCGCGTGACCTCGGGCAGCGCCGTGACGGACGTCGTCGCGATCCCTCTTCCTTCCAGCTCCGCGGCGATCAGACACACGGTCTGATGGCAGAGCGGTCAAAGCGGGACGAGGAGCGCGACGTCGACGCCGTCCTCCGCGAGCAGCGCCGCCGCCTCGGGCGCGGTTTCCTTCACGAGGCGTCCCGGCGCCGAGATCGACCCCATGAACGAGAGCGCGCGCGGCGCGAGGCTGCCGA
>JBDTTJ010000102.1:0-10704 GCA_039930645.1 Acidobacteriota bacterium | reverse complement strand
ACAGGCCGATGCGAATTCTCCGCTCCGCCTTCCTCACGGCCGCACTCGCGTTGGTGCTCGCTTCCGGCGTTGCCCGCGCCCAGGCGATCCCGTTCGACATCGAGGTCGGCTACCGTTTCCTCTCCGTGACCGGCAACGAAGAGCAGTACCGCTCGCAGGTCAACGAGCGCGAGGGCTTCCTCATCCGCTCGCTCCACATCGGGACCGACGAGAAGTACGCGGGCTTCCCGCTCACGGACAAGTTCCGGCTCGACGCCGCCGACCTCGGCGCCGGCGGCGCCGGCTTCCTCCGCCTCGACGCCGGCCTCAGCGGCGTCTACCGGCTCAGGTTCTCGTATCGCAACTCGCATTACTTCAGCGCCCTCCAGGGCTTCGCGAACCCGCTCGGCGCGACGGTCGGCCAGCAGACCTGGGACCGCACGCGCCAGCAGTTCAACGTCGACCTCGAGGTTCTTCCGGGCAAGGTGATCACGCCGATCGTCGGCTACACCTCCAACACGCTCTCGGGCCCCGGGTACACGACGTATCACTTCTCGCAGGACGAGTTCCAGCTCTCGCAGAACCTGCGCAGCAACGACCAGGAGTTCCGGGTCGGCGCCGCGTTCAACGCCGGGCCTGTGTCCGGCGAGGTCATCCAGGGCTGGCGCAAGTACCACGAGACCGAAGACCTCACACTCGCTCCGTTTGCCGCCCCCGGCAACAACGCGACGCCGGTTCTCGGCAAGAACGTCACGGCCAATTCGCTCACGCGCTCGAGCACGACGGACATCAACGTGCCCGTCACGTCGGCGTTCGTCCGTGGATTCGCGCTGCCGAACCTCCAGATTTCGGGCTTCTACGTCCGGTCGAACGCGACGGGCGACGACGGCACGAAGGAAGGCGCCGCGGGCAGCTTCGCGTCGTTCGCGATCTCGCGGTTCTTCACGGGCTACTCGGCCAACAACACGACGTCGCCGAACAGCCTCTCCTGGCGCGCCGGCGGCCGTGCGGAATGGCACGTCCTCTCCGGCCTCGACCTTTCGGCCGGCTACACGGAGCGCGACCAGACCTGGGACAACCAGGCCCTGATCAACGAGCTGTACACCGGCACGTCGACGTTCACGGGCTTCTCTCAGGCCGACGTCACGTCCCTCCTCTCGACCCAGACCAACATCGAGCGCAAGGAGAAGCTGCTCGACGTGCAGGCTTCCATGCGCTTCCTCGGGCCGGTCGGCATCCGCCTCGGCTTCTCCCGCATCGACCAGGACCTGACCGTCGTCGAGGATCCGGCGGAAATCGTCGTCCCCGGCAACCAGAGCGGGACGTTCTCCCGCAGCATCAACCGCTACGAGGGCGCTCTCACGTTCGCGATGGCCGGCTTCAACATCATGGGCGAGGCCTCGTACGACGACGCGAACGCGGCGATCACCCGCGTGGACTACCTCACGCGGAATCGCGAGCGCGTTCGCCTCACCTGGAAGACCTTCGACTGGATCCAGCTGGGCGCCGCCGCGATGTGGCTCGACCAGAAGAACGAGGACTCGGGCCCGCTCAACGCCTACACGGCGAGCTCGACCAACTACTCGGTGGACCTCACCCTCAAGCCCGTCAAGGACGTCTGGCTGCGCGGCTCCTACGGCCAGCTCAAGGCCGACAGCTCGATCCCGGTCCGGGCGCCCCAGGACTTCACGGTTTTCAACTCGGTGAACACGGAAGACGGCGAGCTGATGGACTTCGGCGCCGGCTTCAAGTTCAAGCAATTCGCGGTCGACGGCTTCTGGAGCCGGTTCGACAACACGGGCTCCTACCTGTTCCGGATGTACCGCGGCGGCGCTCGCGCCGACTGGACGGCGTCAGCGCACGCCGGTCTCGTGGTCGAGTGGACCGTCGACCGGTATCTCGACCTCATGCAGTCGACGCAGAGCTACCGCGGCGATCGCCTTGGCGTGTATCTGAGGTGGCGGCCCTGATCCCAGGCTGAACGGGCGGCCCTGAAAATCGGGGCCGCCCTTCTTTTCTCCAGAAGGAAGGGACGAAATGAAGCGCAACTCTCTGGCCAGTCTCGCCCTCGTGGCAGCCGTCACGCTCGTCGCGGGTGCGGCGTACGCGACGATGGACCTCCAGAAGGAGTTCCTGAAGCAGTATCCCGACTCGAAGATGAAGTGCGGCTCGTGCCACACGAAGGCGATGCCCAAGAAGGGCGAAGCCGACGTCAACAAGTTCGGCGCCGACATGAATAAGCTGAAGGGCAAGGACGGCAAGTATGACTTCGCCGCCCTCGGCAAGCTCGACAGCGACGGCGACGGCGTTTCCAACGCGGACGAGCTCAAGAAGGGGACGAACCCCGGCGATCCCGCATCCAAGTAAAATGAAGCGGATGAGGCTCGGAGTCGTTCTCACCGCGTTCCTGCTCTCGGCGACCCCGCTTGGAGCCGCGGCCCCGACCCCGAAGGCCCCGTCCAACGACGACTGTCTCGGTTGCCACGAGGACCCGTCCGCCAAGAGGGCGGACGGGTCCTCTCTCTTCGTCGACAAGAAGGTGTTCGCCGGGTCGGTCCACGGGGCTGCCGGCGCCTCCTGCGTCGACTGCCACACGGACCTCGCGAAGACGACGGACTTTCCTCACCCCGAGAAGCTGGCGAAACCCGACTGCTCCGGCTGCCACGCGCAGCAGGTCGAGGACTACGCGAAGAGCTGGCACGCGGCCGCGCGGGCGAAGAGCCCGACGAGCAAGGCCGCCTGGTGCGCCGACTGCCACGGGTCCCACGACATCAAGCCCTCGAACGACCCGACGTCGCGGACGAACCACTTCAACCTGCCGGCGACGTGCATGCGCTGCCATGGCGATCCGAAGGTCTTCCCGCGCGCCGGCGGCGCCGACGGCAGCGAGCCGATGAGCTTCCACGACTCGATTCACGGCAAGGCGCTCGAGAAATCGGGACTGAAGGTCGCCCCGAACTGCGCGACCTGCCACGGGTACCACGAGATCCGCAGCCCGAAGCGCGACCCGAAAAGCACCGTCGCGCGCCCCCACGTGCCGGCGACGTGCGGTTCGTGCCACTCGAAGATCCTCGACGAGTACGCGACGTCGATTCACGGCGAGCAGCTCGCGAAGGGCAACGAGAGCGTACCGGTCTGCTCCGACTGCCACTCGGCGCACGCGATCTCCGCGGCGCCCGAGGTGCGGCGGCTTGCGATCCTCAAGCAGTGCGGGAGCTGCCACGACTCGTCCCTCAAGAGCTACCGCGACACGTACCACGGCCAGGTCTCGGAGCTCGGCTTCGCGGCGGTCGCGACGTGCGCGGACTGCCACACGGCGCACGAGATCCACCCGGCGGGCGACGTCCGGTCGTCGGTCGGGCCGGCGAAGCGGCTCGCGACGTGCCAGAAGTGCCACCCCGGCGCCGGGCCGAAGTTCGCGAAGTACGACCCACACGCGAACCCGCACGACAGGGGCCGCAGCGGAATCCTCTGGTTCACGGCCCTGTTCATGAAGTACCTCCTGATCGGCGTCTTCGCGTTCTTCGGGATCCACACGGCGCTGTGGTTCCCGCGGTCGGTCAAGGCGCGGCGCGAGGCGGGACGCCGCGACGGAAACGGAGACGCGCGATGAAGGACCACGGGACCGCGGCTCCGGCCGGCGGCGCGTACGTCCGGCGGTTCGACGAGCTCGATCGCCGGCTCCACATCGTCCTGATGACGAGCTTTCTCGGGCTCGCGTTCACGGGGCTTCCGCTCCTCTTCTCGGAGCGCAAGTGGGCGAAGGCGCTCTCGAACCTGGTCGGCGGATTCAGGGCCGCCGGGGGCCTCCACCGGGTCTTCGCAATCGTCATGGTCATCGTCTTCCTCGTCCACCTCTCGCGGATGATGAAGCGGCTGTTCCTCGACAAGGACACGACGATCCTCTGGGGTCCCGGCTCCATGGTTCCGCAGCCGCGCGACCTCTCCGAGATGCTCGGCCACATCCGGTGGTTCGTGGGCCTCGGAGAGCGGCCCCGGTTCGACCGCTTCACGTACTGGGAGAAGTTCGACTACTGGGCCGTCTTCTGGGGCATGGGGATCATCGGCGGCTCGGGGTTCATCCTCTGGTTCCCGAAGTTCTTCTCGCGTGTCCTGCCCGGCGACTGGTTCAACGTCGCCCTCCTCGTCCATGGGGAAGAGGCGCTGCTTGCGACCGTCTTCATCTTCACGATCCATTTCTTCAACGGGCACCTCAGGCCCGAGAAGTTCCCGATGGACACCGTGATCTTCACGGGGGTCCTGCCGCTCGACGAAGTGAAGCACGAGCGCCCCGCCGAGTACGAGCGTCTCATCGCGGAAGGCAAGGTGGCGGAGATCGCGGCGCCGGCCCCGACGCCGGAGGAGTTCCGCCGCGGCCACATCATCGGCACGATCGCGGTCTGCGTCGGGCTCCTTCTCGCATCCTTGACGATCTACGCTCTGTTGAGCTGATTCCCGGAACCTGAGGAGGAGTTCATGACCCCTGAGCCTGCGGGCCTCGCGGCCCGGTGGATGCGGCCGATTCTGTATCTCGGCCGCAACCGCCTGTCCATCCTCGGCGCCGTCCTGACGACGGGCGCCGTTTTCTCCCTCGTCGGTTTCTGGATCATCGAGGCGAGCGCCTCGAAGCCGCTGCATCCGTACGCGGGCATCGTCTTCATTCTCGTCCTGCCGGCCTTCTTCCTGCTGGGTCTCGTCCTGATCCCGATCGGGATCTTCTTCGAGCGCCGCCGCCTGAAGGTGGAGGGCGTGCTCCCGTCGGTCTACCCGAAGATCGACCTCACGGATCCCGGCCTGCGCCGGTTCGGGTCCGTCGTGGGTCTCCTTTCGATCCTGAACGTCATCATTCTGACGTTCTCGGCATACATGGGCGTCGAGTACATGGAGTCCTCGCGCTTCTGCGGCCTGACGTGTCACAAGGTCATGTCGCCCGAGTACGGCGCCTACCTGGACTCGCCGCACTCGCGCGTCGCGTGCACGAGCTGTCACATCGGCCCGGGCGCATCCTGGGCCGTCAAGGCGAAGATCGACGGCGTGCGGCAGGTCGTCGCGGTCGTCTTCGGCACCTACTCGCGCCCGATCCCGTCGCCCGTCCACACGCTGCGTCCCGCGCGCGCCACCTGCGAGCAGTGCCACTGGCCGCAGAAGTTCTCGGGAGACAAGCTCCGGATCATCACGAAGTACGGCGACGACGAGAAGAACACCGAGTCCAAGACGGTTCTCCTTCTCAAGCTGGGTGGCCGGAGGGCCGCGGGCGCGGTCGGGATCCATGGGCGCCACCTCGACGACAAGGAACGCATCTCCTACACGACGGCCGACGGCCGCCGCGAGATCATCCCGACCGTGAACTACATCGACGACGACGGAAAGACGGTCGTCTTCACGTCGACCGAGGTCAAGCCCACCGAGGCCCAGAAGGGCACGTCCGAGACGCGGACGATGGACTGCATCGACTGCCACAACCGGCCGACGCATGCCTACCAGCTGCCGGACCGTGCCGTGAACGAGGCGATGGCGGGTGGCGCGATCAGCGCGGAGCTGCCGTTCGTCAAGAAGAAGGCGGTCGAGGTCCTCAAGACCGAGTACGCCTCACGCGAGGTCGCGTTCGACCGCATCTCCAAGGACCTCACGGAGTACTACAAGTCGAAGTACCCGGACGTCTACGCGTCGCGCCGCGCCTCCATCGAGACGGCGGTGCGCGAGATCCAGCGGATCTACGGCCGGAACGTCTTCCCGGAGATGCGGCTCACGTGGGGCACGCACCCGAACCACATCGGCCACGAGGACTTCCTCGGCTGCTTCCGCTGCCACGACGGCAGCCACAAGACCGCGAGCGGACGCGTGATCTCGCAGGAATGCGACGCATGCCACCAGATCCTCGCGCAGGACGAGACGAATCCGAAGGTCCTCGCGGACATGGGGATCAAATAAGGGCGGGCTGAACCGGCGGGCCCCGGGGGCGCCTGAATCCTCTGCATCATGGCGTCCCCCGGTCGTTCGCGCGAACTTCGAGAGAGTGGATCTCTCCTCGTCCTACCTTGGCCTCCGCCTCGCGAGCCCCGTCGTTCCCGGCGCCTCCCCGCTGACCGGCGACCTCGATTCCATCAGGCGTCTCGAGGACGCGGGAGCGCCCGCCGTCGTCCTCCCGTCGCTCTTCGAGGAGCAGCTCGCGGCCGAGGCCCTCGGCCACGAGGGCGCCCTGACGGACCCGGACCGGTACCTCCGGCAGGTGCGGGCCGCCAAGGACGCCGTGTCGATCCCCGTGATCGCCTCCCTGAACGGCACGACCGACGAGGGGTGGATGTCGTTCGCGCGGCTCGTCGAACAGGCGGGCGCCGACGCGCTCGAGCTGAATCTGTTCCACATCTCGACGAACCTCTGGGCGAGCGGCGCGACCGCCGAGGCGCAGATTCTCGAGAGCGTCGCGGCGGCGCGGCGGAGCATTTCGATCCCGGCCGCGGTGAAGATTTTTCCGTACTTCTCGTCGATCGCGTCGCTCGCGCGGCAGCTCGAGGAGGTCGGGGCGAACGGCCTCGTCCTCTTCAACCGGCTCTACCAGCCGGACATCGAACTCGAGGGGGGGGAGCCGTCGGCCGACCCGCGCCTCTCGAGCCCGTCCGAGCTCGTCTCGCGCCTGCACTGGATCGCGCTCCTCGCCGGCCGAGTCGAGGTGTCGCTCGCGGCGTCGGGAGGCGTCCACACGGCCGCGGACGTCCTGCGCTGCGTCCTGGCGGGCGCCGACGTCACCCAGATGGTCTCGGCCCTCATCCTTCACGGGCCCGGGCACCTCAGGACGGTGACGGACGGAATCGCGAGCTGGCTCGAAGCGCACGGCCACGAGTCGCTCGACGACGTCCGCGGGCTCATGAGCCTCGAGCGGCGGGCCGACCCGCGCGCGTTCCCGCGTCCCGGCTACCTGCAGGTGCTCCAGGGCTGGAAGACCGCCGAACGGCGGGGCTGAGTCAGGAGTCCGGGCCTCCGGGCGTCAGGCTTCCGCCGCGCCCGATTCCGTGACGACGAGGGTTTCGCCGAGGACCTCGGCGCAGTAGCGCTCGAGGTCCGCGTTCGAGAACGCGTCCCAGCCCCTGCAGGTGCCGTGCTCCTTCGTCTGGACGTCGCACGCGAGCGGCGAGCCGTGAACGATCTGGCGGCCGAGCTGCCACTTGTTCGCGAGCTCCTCGAACGCGACGCGGGGAAGGCCGGGGCGGCGCGCCTCGATCGTGGAGAAGCGCTTGCGCAGGTCCTGGTCGGACCACGCGCGGAACCCGCCGCAGAAGATCCGGTCGCGCGAGGCGACGTCGCACATCGAGTGCTCCTGGTCCGTCCGCGCGAGAAAGGCGTCGCGCAGCATCCGGATCGCGGCGGCCCTCGAGACGACGCGGCTCACGGAATCCTCGGGTGCTCCGTCAGATCCAGCCGCGGCGGAAGGAGAGCGCGACCGCCTCGACCTGGCTGTGGACGTCGAGCTTGCGGAGCACGTTCTGGATGTGGTTCCGGACCGTGGCGTGCGAGAGGTTCAGCTTCGCGGCGATGTTGAGGGCCGCGTAGCCGTTCGAGAGCAGCAGGACGATCTCGCGCTCGCGAGCCGTGAGGGGCGAGACGGAGATCGGCGCCTCGGGCGCCGCCACGGGGCCCGAGCGCGGGGCGTCGCCGTCCGCGGGCTCCTTCACCGTTTCGCGGAGCGCCTTGAGGATCGGCTCGGCGGACTCTCCCTCGGCTTCGATGAAGTGCATGAGGCACGAGAAGCGCGGGCCGATCTCGGGAAGGGCGATCGTGCGGACCACGATCTTCACGGTGCCGGTGCCCTTCTTGCGGACGTCGAGCAGGAACGGCCGCGGCTCCTCGCCCTCGGAGGCCGTCTTGACGACGCCGCAGTCATGCGAGCAGTAGACGTTTCCGAAGACGTCGCGGCCCGCAAGGACGTCGAAGCAGGCCTTGCCGAGGACCTCTTCGGGCTTCCACCCGAGGATCTTCTCGGCTCCGTCGTTCCAGTAGACGATCCGGTCGTTTCGATCCATGCCGTAGGCCGGGAGTTTCGACTCGGCGATCAGTTCGAGGGGATCTTCGGCGGGCACTGCGGCGATTCTCATGGGTCGGACCCCGATTCTGTCAGAAATGTTCTGGCCCCTGCCCCTGTCCCCGAAACTGCTTTCGAGCCTGAGTCTCGGAACGGCCTGAGCGAAGGCGGAGTCTACACCGGGCTCGCACCCGCTACACTCGCCGCATGCCGCGCCTGACGCTCGTGACGGCCGGGGAATCGCACGGCCCGCTCCTGACCGGGATTCTGTCCGGCCTCCCGGCGGGCCTCCGAATCAATCCGTCCGAGGTAAATGCCGACCTCGCGCGCCGCCAGCACGGCTACGGGCGCGGGGGCCGGATGAAGATCGAGCGCGACGAAGCCCGCTTCACGGGCGGCCTCAGGGGCGGGGAGACGCTCGGGGGCCCCGTCGCGTTCACGATCGAGAATCGCGACCACGGAGTCTGGGAGAAGGTCATGGGGCCGCTCGAGGTCGACGCCGAGGCGGCCGCGAAGCGGCGCCTCTCGTCGCCGCGGCCCGGGCACGCCGACCTCGCGGGCGGGCTCAAGTACGGCCGGCGCGACCTGCGTGACGTCCTCGAGCGCGCGAGCGCTCGGGAGTCCGCGGCGCGCGTGGCCGCCGGCGCGCTCTGCCGGCAGCTTCTCGCCGCGTTCGGCGTCCGCGTGAGGAGCGGCGTCCTGTCGCTCGGCGCGGTCTCGGTCCCGGCCGGGCCGCGCGGCTTTTACGACCTCGAGCGCGTGGACGAGGCCTCGCCCTTCCGGGCGGTCGACGGCAGTGTCGAGGCGGCCATGACGGCCGCCGTGGACGCGGCCGCGAAGGCCGGCGACACGCTGGGCGGTACGATCCTCGTGGGCGCCCGCGGCGTGCCGGCGGGCCTCGGCTCGCACGTCTCGTGGGAGGACAAGCTCGACGGCCGGATCGCGCGGGCGCTGCTTTCGATCCCGTCGGTGAAGGGCGTGTCGTTGGGCGAGGGCGTCGCGAACGCGACGCTTGCGGGCTCGCAGGCGCACGACGCGATCCTCTTCGAGCCTGGCCGCGGCTTCTTCCGCGCGACGAACCGGGCGGGCGGCCTCGAGGGCGGCATCACGAACGGCGAGGACGTCCTCGCGACGCTCTACCAGAAGCCGATCGCGACGCTGCGCGAGGGCCTGCCGTCGGTCGACATCGACACGAAGCAGCCCCACCGCGCGCAGTACGAGCGCTCGGACGTCACGGCCGTGCCCGCGTGCGGCGTCATCGGCGAGGCGATGCTGGCGTTCGTCCTCGCGGACGCGCTGCTCGAGAAGACGGGCGGGGACTCGTTGGACGAGTGCAAGAGGAACTTCGATGGCTTTGTTCAGGCTCAGAAGAGATATTGAGAGACAGGAGAAGAGAAGATTTTCTTAGAAGGGTGAGTGGGGCCGGAGCGGTGCGCGGAGCCGATGCGACAAATGGACTTCTTTCTCGAATTCCCTTCTAAGAAATCTTCTATTCAATTCAACCATGCAGCTGTTTGTCCGCTGCCCGCGCGGGCCGCGGATGCGATCCGGGCCTATGCGGAAAGTCTCTCCCTCCGCGGCGCGCTGGACTGGAAGGACTGGATCGGGAAGGCCGACGAGGTCCGCGCGCTCGCCGCGCGGCTGATCGGGGCTTCCGACGCGGTCGGCGGCGCCGACTCCATCTCGATCGTCCCGAACACGTCGTACGGGCTTCATCTCGTCGCGTCCGGGTTCCCGCTGCGGGCGGGCGACTCCGTCGTGACGACGGCTTCGGAGTTCCCCGCGAACCTCGCGCCGTGGGCGGCTCTCCGCTCTCGCGGCGTCGAGGTCCGGCGCGTCCCGACGCGCGACGGGGCGTTCACGGCCGCCGACGTGGAAGCCGCGTGCGACGCGTCGACGCGCCTCGTGTCCGTCTCCCTCGTCGCGTTCCACACGGGCTTCCGCGCGCCCGCCGAGGAGCTCGCCGCGTTCTGCCGCGCGCGCGGGATCGTCTTCGGCCTCGACGGGATCCAGGCCGTCGGCGCACAGCGCGTGGACGTCGCGGGCTGGGGCGTCGATTTCCTGTCGGCCGACGGCCACAAGTGGATGCTCGGGCCCGAGGGGGCAGGGGTCCTCTTCACGGCGCCGGCGCTGCGGGAGCGCCTGACGCCGCCGGCCGGCTGGACGAACCTCGACCGCGCGTCCGCGACCGACTACCGCGTGCCCGAGACGCTCCGCTTCCGTTCCGACGGCGTCCGCTTCGAGCCGGGCGCGCTCCCGACGCCGGGCCTATACGCGCTGGCCGCGTCGCTCGGCCTCCTCCTCGAGATCGGGCTGCCCGAAGTCGAGGCGCGTATCGCGCGGACGCTCGCCGTCCTCGTCGAAGGCCTTCCGAAGATCGGCTTCGACCCGGTCCTCTTCGGCGGGCCGCCACGCTCGGGCATCCTCGCGGCGCGGCCTCCGGCGGGGAAGGACGCCCGGTACTACCAGAAGTGCGCAGCGGAGGAGAACGTCGTCATCTCGGCGCGCGAGGGCTTCGTGCGCTTCTCGCCCCACGTCGGGAACGGCGAATCGGAGGCGGAGCGCGTGCTCGCGCTGCTGAGGAAGATCTAGGAATCGGATTCGGATTCGGATTTCTTAGAATGAGTTGCAAGGAGAAGCACATGTTCAGTCGCCGCGCAGGCGGGCGTCGTCTCGAAGCTGAAGGACCCGCGCGAGAAAGTGCAGCG
>JBDTTJ010000101.1:0-10759 GCA_039930645.1 Acidobacteriota bacterium | reverse complement strand
GGCGAGAACCAGCCGAGCTCGATCCTCATCAAGCGCATGCTCGCCTCGGCCTTCCACGAGCACGGCTACGGTCACACGGCCATCGGCTCGCGCTCGGACATCGAGAACGTCCCGATCGAGCGCCTCCAGGCGTTCTACCGGAACTACTACCAGCCCGACAACTCGGTCCTCCTCGTGGCCGGGAAATTCGACGAGAAGAAGACGCTCGACTTCGTCCAGAAGACCTTCGGCCCGATCCCGAGGCCCTCCCGCATCCTCTATCCGACGTACACGCTCGACCCGCCGCAGGACGGCGAACGCGCGGTCACGGTGCGCCGCGTCGGCGACGTTCAGCTCGTCGCGGCCGCGTACCACATCCCCTCCGGCAGCGACCCCGACGCGCCCGGCCTCGACCTCCTCGCGTTCGCCCTCGCGGACACGCCGTCCGGCCGCCTCCACAAGACCCTCGTCGAGGCGAAGAAGGCCTCGTCGATCTTCGGCTTCGCGTGGGAGCTCAGGGAGCCTGGCCTCGCGATCTTCCTCGCCGAGCTCCGGCAGGACCAGTCGCTGGACGAGGCCCGCGACATCCTCGTGAAGACCGTCGAGGGCGCCGCCGCGAACCCGCCGGCGAAGGAGGAGGTCGAGCGCGCCCGCACGCAGCTCCTCAAGCAGATCGACCTCGCGCTCAACGACTCCTCGCAGGTCGGCCTGCGCCTCTCGGAGTGGATCGCGAAGGGCGACTGGCGCCTCTTCTTCCTCTATCGCGACCGCCTGAAGGCCTATCCCGTCGAGGGCGTCGCGAAGGTGGCCGCCGCGTACCTCAAACCGACGAACCGGACCCTCGCCACATTCATCCCGACCCCCAAGCCCGACAAGGCCGAGGTCCCGCCGCCCGCCGACGTCGCCGCGATGGTGAAGGGCTACACGGGCGCGGCCGCCGTCCAGACCGGCGAGGCGTTCGACCCGTCGCCCTCGAACGTCGAGGCGCGGACGAGGCGATCGACGCTGCCCTCGGGCATGAAGGTCGCTCTGCTCCAGAAGAAGACGCGCGGCGGCTCCGTGCGCGGGACGATCGTTCTGCGCTTCCGCGACGTGAAGTCCCTCACGGGCCGGAACGCGGTCGCCGACCTCACCGCGGACATGCTCGAGCGCGGGACCGCGAAGAAGACGCGACAGCAGATCCAGGACGAGATCGACAAGCTCAAGGCGCGGATCCGGATCTCGGGCGGGACCGGCACCGTCGGGGTTTCGATCGAGACGACGAAGGAGAACCTCCCAAAGGTACTCGACCTCGTCGCCGAGATCCTCAAGGAGCCGTCCTTCCCCGCCTCCGAGCTCGAGATCCTGCGGCAGGAAAACCTCGCGAACATCGACCAGATGAAGACGGAGCCCCAGGCCGTCGCTTCGACGGCGTTCGCGCGCCGGATGCGTCCTTACCCGAAGGGGGACCCGCGCTACACGGCGACGCCCGAGGAGAGCCTCGAGGAATACAAGACCGCGACGCTCGATCAGGTCAAGGCGTTCTGGAAAGAGTCCTACGGCGCCTCGAACGCCGAGGCCGTCCTCGTGGGCGACTTCGACGAGGCCGTCCTGTCCGCCCAGCTCGCGGCCCTCTTCGGGGCGTGGAAGAGCCCCAGCCCGTACACCCGTGTCCCGAGCGTCTTCAAGGACGTCCCCGCCGAGGCATTGAAGTTCGAGACGCCCGACAAGGCGAACGCCATGTTCCTCGCCGGGCAGAACCTCGCCCTCCGCGACGACGACCCGGACTACCCGGCCCTCCTCCTTTCGAACTACATGTTCGGCGGCGGATTTCTCAACTCGCGCCTCGCCGTGCGCGTGCGCCAGAAGGACGGTCTCTCGTACGGAGTCGGCTCCGGACTCGAAACCGGAACCCAGGACGTCTCGGGCCGCTTCACCGTCTACGCGATCCACGCGCCGCAGAACACTGCGAAGCTCGAAACGGCGGTGCGCGAGGAGATCGAGCGCGCGCGCAAGGACGGGTTCACGGCCGAGGAGTTCACGGCCGCGCGCTCCGGCTGGCTGCAGGGCCGCCAGGTGAGCCGCTCGCAGGACGGCGAGCTCGCCGGCCTGCTGCAGCGCCACCTCTTCAACGGCCGGACCCTGGCGTGGGACGCCGAGCTCGAGAAGAGGGTCTCCGCCCTGACGGCGGAGCAGGCGACCGCGGCCTTCAAGAGGTGGATCGACCCGACGAAGATCTCCGTCGTCCGCGCCGGCGACTTCGCGAACGCCAAGGCGGACGTGAAAAAGTGAAGACCTGACGGATGCAGCCCGTCGACGACAGGGGCCGGGAAGTTGCCCGGCTCCTCGAAGGCCGTTACGAGGTCCTCGGACTGCTCGGCCGCGGCGGCTTCGCCGCGGTCTACCAGGTCCGGAACCTGCGCCTCCACCGCCTCGAGGCCTTGAAGGTCGTCGCGGGCTCGCACGAGGAAAATTCGGAGTTCATCCGCCGCTTTGAGCAGGAATCGCGCGTGGCGGCGTCCCTCGAGCACCCGAACATCCTCAAGGTCTACGATTTCGGGCACGACGGCGGGACCCTCTGGTATTCGATGCCGTTCGTGGACGGCCCCACCCTCACCGCGGAGCTGGTGCGCCGCGGGACGTTCGAGGAGGCGGCCGCGGCCCGCATCGTTGTCCCTCTCCTCGACGCGCTCGAATACAGCCACGGGCGGGGCGTGATCCACCGCGACATCAAGCCCGACAACATCCTCCTCGACAAACGCGACCGGCCGTACCTCATGGATTTCGGCATCGCCAAGACGGACGACAGCCTCGTCAAGACGCAGACGGGGTTCGTTCTCGGCTCGCCCGCGTACATTTCTCCCGAGCAGCTCCGCGGCGAGCGCCTCGACGGGCGGACCGACGTCTACGCCCTCGGCGTGTCGCTCTTTCAGATGGTCGCCGGCAGCGTCCCGTTCAAGTACGACCGCATGGCCGACCTCGCGAACCGCCTCGTGATGGACGCGCCGCGCCTCGCCACGCGAAAGCCCGGCGTGAGCCCCGAGATGGACCGCATCGTCGCGCGATCGCTCGCCCGCGTCCGCGCCGAGCGTTACGCGGACGCGCGCGAGATGCGCAAGGACCTCGAAGGGTTCCTCGACGCGCTCCGGCCTGCGCAGGGCACGGCGCCCGTCCCCGCGCCCGATCCCGCCTCGATGGAGAACACCGCGGCCGTGCCGGTGCTCTCCTTTCCGCTGAGTGCGCCTCGCATCGCGCCGCCCCCCCCGCCGGAGCCCCGGGTTTCCGCCGTCGTGGCGATCCCGGCGACCCCGCCGCCTTCCGCTCCCCGGCGAACGGCGCCGGCGCCCCGGCGATCGCGCACCGGCATTCTCGTGACCGCCATCGCACTGGGTCTCGTCGCGATCGCGGCCGCGGCATTCCTGGCCTTCCGTGTCCTGCAGCCGGCGGCCGCGGTCCGGCCTTCCCCGCCCGCCTGGCCCACCGCGGCTGTCGCTCCCACGGCCATTCCGGCGGCGACGCCCACGGTCATTCCGGCGCCGACGGCAGCGGCGCCCCCGCTCCCGACGGCCGCCGCTCCCGCGCCCTCCCCGGCCGTTCCGCGCCCCACAGCGCGGCCGACCCCCGCCCGGGAGACCGCGGCCGCAGGCCCGCGGCGAGCGAGAACGAAACCCGCCGTCGAGGAGCTCGCGACGCTCACTTTGACGCCCGAACAGGAACGCCTCTGCGGAGGCAAGGTCGTGGGCGTTGCCGTCGTCGTCGGCGAAGACGGAAAACTCCTGAGCCGCCGGGTCATCTCGCCGTCTTCCGCGACGTGCGACGCCCTGGCTCTCGAGGTGCTGGCCCGGTCGCGCTTTCGGGCCGCCCTGGACGAGGCCGGGCGACCGGTCGAAGGCCGCTTCGCCTTCGCCGTGCCCTTCTAGGCGTCCCGCCCGCCGGCGTCATAGACTCGATCTCTCCGGAGGTGCTCTATGGCCCGGCTCGCGCCACGTGTGCTCGCTCTCGCCCTTGCCGCCGCTCTCGCCGGCTGCGCCACGAAGACGATCGAGATGAAGATGGCCGTCGACGTCGTCTCGGACCCCGAGCGTGCGAGCGTGACGTACAAGGGGAAGAACATCGGCGAGACGCCGAGGTCTTTCGAGGTGACGACGTTCGACGACGTCGCCTCGATCACGGCGTCCAAGCCCGACCTCGACGTCGTCGAGAAGCGCATCCGGATTCTGTCGCCTGACAAGGCCGTCGTCGTCTTCCGGCTCGGCAAAGGCGGCGTGTCGCCCGTCGCCAAGAGGCTCTCCCTCACGCGCGTTCTCATCTTCGAGTACGCCGAGAAGGTCTGCTTCGACTCTGCCAAGGCCGACCTCAAGCCCGATGCGATCCCGGTCCTGGCGCGGCAGGCCGAGATCCTCAACCGGTACTTCCCGAAGGCCGAGGTGTACGTCTGCGGCTACACCGACTCGACGGGGAGCGACGCCTTCAACGACAAGCTCTCGCTCCAGCGGGCCGAGACGGTCCGTAACTTTCTCGTGAACCAGAGCGTGGACCCTGCCCGCTTGAAGACGCAGGGCTTCGGCAAGCAGTTCGAGGTCGCGCCGAACACCACGGCCGAGGGCAGGGCGCTGAACCGCCGCACCGAAGTCATCCTCCCCGAATGACGGGCCGCGGATAGGATCCCGGCGTGCACGCCGAGGAAGCCGCCGCACTCGCCCGAGAGCACGTCGGAGGCCGGTACGAGATCCTCGAGCCCATCGGGGCGGGCGGCTACGCGGCCGTCCTGAAGGTGCGCAGCCGCGCGAACGGGCGCCTCGAGGCCCTCAAGATCACGACGGTGGCACCGGGCGCGGACCCGGACGCGGTGCAGCGCTTCCGCGAGGAGACGCGGATCGCGGCGGCGCTCGACCATCCCTCGATCGTGAGGGTCTGGGACTCGGGCGGCGAGGGCGACGTGCTCTGGTACGCGATGGAGCTCGTCGAGGGGCCCAGCTTGTCCAGCAGGAGGGGCCGCCACGTCGCCGCCGAGGAGGCCGCGCGCCTCGGCGAGGCGCTCGCGGACGCGCTCGCCTACAGCCACGCCCGCGGCGTTCTCCACAGGGACGTCAAGCCCGAGAACGTCCTTCTCGCCGCGGACGGGCGGCCCAGGCTCATGGACTTCGGAATCGCCAAGAGCGAGGACAGCTCCGTGCGGACGAAGACGGGGTTTCTCGTCGGCTCGCCCGCCTACGTCTCTCCGGAGCAGCTCTCGGGGACGCCGCTCGACGGCCGCACGGACGTCTACTCGCTCGGGACGACGCTTTTCGAGCTCCTCGCGGGCCGCCTCCCGTTCCGATCGCGCGGCATCGAGGACCTCGCGCGCCGCCTCGACGACGAAGCACCGCCGCTTTCGAAGTACCTCCTGGACGCGGACCCGGACCTCGAACGGATCGTCGGAAAGGCCCTTGCCCGCGACCGGCGCGACCGGTACGACGCCGCGGGACTGCGCGATGCGTTACGGGCGTACCTCGCGCGGGAGGCCGGGGGCCTCGCCCTCTCCGCGCCGGGCGCGCCCTCGGCGCCGACCGAAAAGCGGCTGGCGCGGGCCGCGCTCATCGCGGCTCTCGCGCTCGCGGCCGCGGTCGCCGCGATCCTCCTCGCGCGCTGAATCCGGCTCGCCGGACGCCGTCGTACACTCCGGCAAATCCGGCTGGCGTGAGACGCCGCCACTCATTGAAGGGGTCCCGATGAATCCAAAACAACGAGCGATTCTCTTTCTTCTCGTCCTCGCCGCGGGCGCTTCGGCCGCGCCCGCGTTGGCCCAGACCGCCGCGCCCGCCGAGCCGCCGGCGTGCAAGTGCCCGTGCCCGTGCCCCGAACCGCCGCCCCCTCCGCTCACGGGCTCGCTCGGCGCCGGCCTCGCGATCACGACCGGCAACTCGGACACGAGCGCGTTCAACCTCGGCTTCAACCTCGTGTACGACCCGAAGACGCACAGCCTCTTCAAAGCGGAAGCCTTCTACCTGCGCTCGACGGCGGACGGGGTCGTGAACGTCGACAAGGCCACCGCCAATCTGCGCTACGAGTACAGGATCTCGGACCGCGTCTACGGCTTCGCGCAGATCGCCTACCTGCGCGACCAGAACAAGAACGTCACGTACCTCATCGCTCCCATGGTGGGCGCCGGGTACTACGTCGTGAAGGAGAAGACCTACGAGCTGTCCCTCGACGGCTCCATCGGCGGGGCGTTCGAGAAGGACTCGGGCTTCGACGCGACGTCGAGCGGCGCCTTTGCCGCCGGCGAAGCCTTCCTCTGGAGGATTTCGCCGACGGCCACGTTCACGCAGAAGGCCTCGGGCCTCTGGAAGATGAACGACACGTCCGATTCCTTCTGCCATTTCGAAGTCGGAGTCGCGGCAACCCTGACGAAGTCCTTCGAGCTGAAGGTCGCCTATCTCGTCGACTACAAGAACAAGCCGATCTCGACGGATCCGAACAACCCGCTCAAGAAGACGGACACGGCTCTCGTCGCCTCGATCCTCTACAAATTCTAGAAAGGCCCCCCTTGCGGTAATGTCCGCCGGCCCCGATGTTGGGAGTGACATGAATCGTCCGGAGGAGGAGCACCCCATGTACCGCACGCAGTCCGTCACCGAGCTCGAGCGCTCCTGGGCCAACGACCTGAGGTGGAAGGGGATCGTCCGGCCCTACACGGCGCAGGAAGTCGACCGCCTGCGCGGGACCGTCCAGCTCGACCACTCGATCGCCCGGATGGGCGCCGAGCGCCTCTGGAACCTCCTCCACACCGAGAATTTCGTCCGCGCCCTCGGCGCGCTCACGGGCAACCAGGCCGTCCAGCAGGTGCAGGCGGGCCTCAAGGCGATCTACCTCTCCGGCTGGCAGGTCGCGGGCGACGCGAATGACGCGCTCACGATGTACCCGGACCAGAGCCTCTACCCGGTCACGTCCGTCCCGACCGTGATCCGCAAGGTCAACAACGCCCTCATGCGCGCGGACCAGATCCAGCACATGGAGGGAAAGACCGACATCTACTACTTCGCGCCGATCGTCGCGGACGCCGAGGCCGGCTTCGGCGGCCCGCTCAACACGTTCGAGCTCGTCAAGTCGATGATCGAGGCCGGTGCGGCGGGGATTCACCTCGAGGACCAGCTTTCGTCGCTCAAGAAGTGCGGACACATGGGCGGCAAGGTCCTCGTCCCGATCCACGACTTCATCCAGAAGCTCATCGCGGCGCGCCTCGCGGCCGACGTCACGGGCGTCCCGACCGTGTTCATCGGGCGGACGGACTCGCTCGGCGCGAACCTGATCCGCGGCGACATCGACAAGGTCGACCAGGACTTCCTCACGGGCGACCGCACGGCGGACGGCTTCTACATCGTCAAGGGCGGCCTCGAATACGCCGTCGCGCGCGCGTGCGCCTTCGCGCCCTACGTCGACCTCATCTGGTGCGAAACCGGAACGCCCGACATCGGCGAGGCGAAGGCGTTCGCCCAGGGCGTTCACGAAAAGTTCCCCGGCAAGCCGCTCGCCTACAACTGCTCGCCGTCCTTCAACTGGAAGCGCAAGCTCTCCGACGCGGAGATCGCCGCGTTCCAGGAGGAGCTCGGCGCGATGGGCTACAAGTTCCAGTTCATCACGCTCGCGGGCTTCCACACGCTGAACGCCTCCATGTACGACCTCGCGCACGGCTACAAGGCGCAGGGCATGACGGCCTTCGTCAAGCTCCAGGAGCACGAGTTCGAGATGGAGAGGACCGCGGGCTTCCAGGCCGTCAAGCACCAGCGCTTCGTCGGCGCGGGCTACTTCGACCAGATCCAGATGACCGTCACCGGCGGCGAGGTCTCGACCTCGGCCCTCAAGGGCTCGACCGAGGAAGAGCAGTTCTACGCGGGGTCGGAGAAGAAGAAAGACCACTGACCAGATCGCGCCCCTCGTGCGTCTTCCATAGGATGCACGCGTTGGCCGGACAGATCGAGGAGAGCCTCCCCGCCCGACACTCCTCCTGGGGGGAGGCGCTGCGAGCACCTTTCGACGCCCTCGCGGCGGGCGATCCCGCGGCGCTCGAAGCCGTCTGGGAGATCGCTGCCCGCCGGCTCTACGGTCTCGCCCTCTGGCGAACCGGCAGCGAGGAGGACGCGCGCGACGTCGTACAGGAAGTGTTCGTGCGGCTCGCCTCCCGCCGCCGCGAGCTACGCGGAATTGCCGAGCCCGGCGTGTGGCTCCTCGCGGTCGCCCACAACGCGGCGATCGACTCCGTGCGTCGAAGGGTCCGCCACCGCACGGAGCCGATCGAGAGCGCCTCCCACCTCGCCGCCCCGGGCTCCGATCCGGAGCGCGCCGCCGTGGCCTCGGCCGCGTCCCTCGCCCTGTCGCGGCTCCCCCACGCCCAACGCGAGGCCGTTCTCCTCCATCACGTCGCCGGGTGCTCCTTCCGCGAGATCGGCACCATCACCGGCGTCCCCGCATTCACCGCCGCCAGCCGGTGCCGCCTCGCGCTCGCCCGGCTCCGGCTTCTCCTGGGAGAACCCCGATGAGCGACGACTCCCTGTTCCGCGGCCTCGAGCCGCCCGTCCTCCCGCCGCGCCTCAGGGAGAACGCACTCGCGGCCGGCCGTGCCGCGCTCGCGGCGCCGCCGCGTCCCGACGTCTGGGCGCGAACCCTCGCGAGCCGGGCCGCGCGGGTCGCGTGGGCCGCCTCCGTCGCCGCCCTCGCCGCCGCGAACGTCCTGCTTTCCCGGAAGGCGCCGCCTTCCGCTCCCGTGGCCGTGGCTCCCGGGCGGCCGGACGCCGAGGTGGCCGCGATCGCCCGTCTGCCGCGCATCGACGAAAAGACTCTACCGTCCCCGGAAGGAGGCCGCTCGTGAACCGCGCCCGCTCCCTCGTTCTCGCCGCTCTCAGCCTCGTCGTTCTTCTCGGCGCGACGCTCGGCATCCGCCTGGCCGGCCTCGCGCAGCAGGCGCGGGGGCCGTCCGCCGGCCCGGCGCTCGCGCGCTGGGATCGGAGCGCTCCCACAGCCCGCGTTCCCGAGCCGATCCGCATCGACGTCCCGAGGGTTCCCTGCTGGTCCTGCCCGCAGAGCGAGAAGTGGCCGGTGACGTTCCAGACGAACCTCGACGTGCTCGCTCCCCTCGGCGACGGCGCCGCGAACGCCGCGCTCTGGCTCAAGGACTTCGCCCGGCCGCAGGGGGCCCGTCTTGCCGACGCGGAAGCGGCGATGAAGCGCCGCGTCGAAGGTCCCGGCGACTTTGGGCTGGTCCTTCCCCCCGGCGACCCGCTCCTCGAGGAGGCCCGGCCCTGGGCCGATCAGGCGACGATGCGCTTCTACCCAGAGGTCTGGAGCGGCCAGGGAGGCGCGACGCCCATTCCGAATCTCCTCGTCGGGCTTTCACTCGCGAAGTCCTGGGCCGCCCGCGCGGCCGCGAATCCCGATGCGCCGTCGGCGACCGAGGACTGCCGGCGCGCGATTCGCTGGGGGCGGCTCCTGCGCCAGGAGGACGCGACGCTCATTCAGGATCTCGTCGGCCTCGCGGCCATCCGGCTCGGCGCCGAAGAGCTCTACACGCTCGCGGCGCGGCGCGGCGACCACGCGCTCATGCTCGCCGCGGCGATCGTGCAGGGCGAGGTGGCGCCGCAGCGCCTGCGCATGGCCCAGGTCACGACCCGCCTGGAAGTCTCCGTGGACGGGAAGGACGCGCTCCCCGACCGCAAGATCGACGACCTGATCGGCGCCGCGAGGAGCTCGCCCGACCGGCGGTTCCGCAACGAGGCGATCGTGATGCTGGGCTACGCGCGCTTCCGGGCCACGTCCGCCCAGCGCGACAGGGTCGAGGCGACGCTCGGCGAGCTGAAGGGGTCGGCCGACGCCTTCGTCGCCGCCAATGCACGCTGGGCGCTGGACCTTCGCGGGGAGGACCTCGTGAAGCTCGCGGCGCCGGGCCACGGCTGATTGCCCCCGGGCGACCCTCGCGGAGGCCGCGGCGTAAGATTTCACCGATGAGAAACGCCGCGGCCCAGTCGGCGGAGAGCTGACCGTGGGGTCGATCACGCCTCCGCCGGGCCGGCCGGCGCCCCCCGCGCATCCCGCGCCTCCGTCCCGCTTCGGTTCGAACCGCCCCGCTCCGCCGATGGGGCCGTCCGGAACGACGATCCTCGTCGTCCTCGCGGCCGTCGCGGGCGCGGGCTGGTTCCTCCTCCGCAAGCCGCAGCGGGTCGCGAGCGCGGCGCTTCCGCGCCTGACGGCGGAGGGCGCACCCACCGGCGAGTCGGGCTCGGCCGAGCGCTGCACCGGCGAGAAGGGTTGCCTCATCGTCTACGTCGCGCCGTGGTGCGGGCCGTGCAAGCAATCTCTCCCCCACGACCGCGCGCTCGCCGACCTCGTGAAGACGCGGGGCATCGAGACGACGTTCGTCGTCGGGATGGACTCGCTGCCGAAATGCCAGGAGATGGCGCGCGCGATCGGGCGCGAGGTCCTCGTGGACGAGAAGGGAACGTGGGCGCGGAAGATGGGCATCAGCGGCGTCCCGCACTTCCTCGTCACGAACACGAACGGCAAGGTCCTGAAGCGCCAGGCCGGCGCTCTCCTCGGCGCCCCGGAAGAGTTCGCGAGGCGGCTGGGGCTTTGAGGGCGGCGCGAGAGCCGTTCAGGACTTACATTGGCCTGATGAAACGCGTTCTGCCGGCCCTCTTCGTGGCGATCGCCCTGCCCGCCGCGGCCCAGCAGAAGATCCCGGCCGCCGAGCAGCACATGACCGCGCCGTCCGCACCCGGCCAGGCCAACAGGGAGATCGTCGCCCAGCCGGGCGCGACGTTGAGCCAGG
>JBDTTJ010000100.1:0-10903 GCA_039930645.1 Acidobacteriota bacterium | reverse complement strand
TCGCGGACTCCGACGCGGACTGCCTGAACCGGATCCGCACGCTCCTCGGCTTCCTGCCGGCGAACAACCAGGAGGACCCGCCGAAGCGTGAGAACGGAGACCCGGGCGACCGGGAAGACCCCGAGCTCGACCGCGTGGTGCCGGCCTCGCCGAACCAGCCGTACGACATGATCGGGCTGATCAAGCGCATCGTGGACGACGCGGACCTCTTCGAGATCCACGCCGACTACGCGAAGAACATCGTCGTCGGCTTCGCGCGCCTCGGCGGCAAGCCGGTCGGAATCGTCGCGAACCAGCCGGACCACCTCGCCGGCGTCCTCGACATCGACGCGTCCGTGAAGGGCGCGCGCTTCGTGCGGTTCTGCGACGCGTTCAACATCCCGCTCGTCACGTTCGAGGACGTCCCGGGCTTCCTCCCGGGCACGAAGCAGGAGTTCGGCGGGATCATCCGCCACGGCGCCAAGCTCCTCTACGCGTTCGCCGAGGCGACCGTCCCGAAGCTCACGGTCATCACGCGCAAGGCATACGGCGGCGCGTACTGCGTCATGTCGTCCAAGCATCTCCGGACGGACTTCAACTACGCGTGGCCGACGGCCGAGATCGCCGTCATGGGCGCCGAGGGGGCCGTGAACATCCTCTATCACCGCGAGCTGGCGGCCTCGAAGCATCCGGCCGACGCGCGGGCCGAGAAGATCGCAGAGTACGACGAGGCGTTCGCGAACCCGTACGTCGCGGCGCGGCGCGGCTACGTCGACGACGTCATCGCGCCGCGAACGACGCGGCCGCGCCTCATCCGCGCGCTGGATCTCCTCGGGAACAAGCGCGAAGTGATGCCGCAAAAGAAGCACGGAAATATTCCGCTATGAGCGCGCCGCGTCTTTTGATCGCCAACCGCGGAGAGATCGCCGTCCGGATCATCCGCGCCTGCCGCGACCTCGGCGTCTCGCCGGTGGCCGTGTATTCCGAGGCCGACCGCGGGTCGCTGCACGTCCGCCTCGCCGACCACGCCGTCGCGATCGGCCCGCCGCCCGCGCGCGAGAGCTACCTCGTCCCGGAGAAACTGATTGCCGCGGCCCGAAAAACCGGCGCGACCCTCGTCCACCCCGGGTTCGGCTTCCTCTCCGAGAACGCAGCATTCGCGCAGGCCGTGGTCGACGCGGGCCTCACGTGGGTGGGGCCGCGGCCGTTCTCGATCGGGGCGATGGGCAGCAAGACGGAGTCGCGCCAGCGGATGCTGGCGGCGGGCGTCCCCGTCGTCCCCGGCATGACGACGCCCGCGGCGTCGGCCGCCGAGATCGCGGCGTTCGGCCGGGAGAACGGCTTCCCGCTTCTCCTCAAGGCGGCGGCGGGCGGCGGCGGCAAGGGCATGCGCGTCGTGCGCGCCGAGTCCGAGGTCGCCGAGGCCTTCGCGCGGACGCAGAGCGAGGCGAAGTCCTACTTCGCCGACGACCGCGTGTACGCCGAGCTCTTCGTCGAGCACCCGCGGCACATCGAGGTCCAGATCCTCGGCGACGCGACGGGCAAAGTCCTCGCGATCGGCGAGCGCGAGTGCTCGCTTCAGCGCCGCCACCAGAAGGTCATGGAGGAGTGTCCGTCGGCGGCCGTCTCGCCCGGGCTTCGAGCGAAAATGGAAGCCGTCGCGGTCGCGGCCGGGAAGGCCGTCGACTACGTCTCGGCGGGGACCGTGGAGTTCCTCCTCGCGAAGGACGGGCGGTTCTTCTTCCTCGAGATGAACACCCGCATCCAGGTCGAGCATCCCGTGACCGAGATGGTGTACGGCGTCGACCTCGTCGCCGAGATGATCCGGATCGCGCTCGGCCAGCCCATGTCGCTCGCCGAGAAGCCCGCGTTGCGCGGCCACGCGATCGAGTGCCGCGTGTACGCCGAGGACCCGGGACGCGCGTTCGCGCCGTCGCCGGGACGCATCACGGCGCTGCGCTGGCCGGGCGGGCCCGGCATCCGCGTGGACGCCGGCCTTACGGCGGGCGACGTCGTCCCGCTCGACTACGACCCGATGGTCGCGAAGATCACCGCCTGGGGCGTGGACCGCGACGAGGCGCGCCGCCGGATGCTCCGCGCGCTCGCGGAGACGCGCATCCAGGGCATCCAGACGTCCGTGCCGTTCTTCGTCTCCCTCCTCCACGACCCGCGCGTCGTCGCGAACGACATCTCGACGCAGTTTCTCGACACCTACAAGTACGAGCCGCCCGTGGCGGAGGAAGGCCTTCGCGACCTCGCGCTCTCGGCGGCCGTCCTCGAGGCTCTCGAACAGACGAAGAGCGTCCGGCCGCGGACGTTGGGCGCGGTTCCGGCACCGTGGCGAACGGTCCGGCCGACCCACGGGGTGCGTTGATGCGATACCACGCCAGATTTCCGGGCGCCGCTCCGGGCGGCGTCGCCCTCCGCGTCGAGGCCCCGCCTCCCTCCTACGAGATCGAGACCGAGGGCCGCGTCCTCGCGGGCAACGCGCGGCGGCTCGGAGACGGCGTGTGGTCCCTCGTCACCGCCGAAGGCCGGCAGGCCGAGGTCCGGATCGAGCGGACGCCCGACGGGGGGATGCGCGTGCGCATCGGCGCCGTCACATTCGAGTTCGACCTCCTCGACGAGCTCACGGCGCGGGCCCTCCTTGCGACCGGAGGGCGCGCCGTGCGCAGGGCCAAGCACGTCGCGGCCGCGATGCCGGGGCGCGTCCTGCGTGTCCTCGTCGCCGCGGGAGACGCCGTCACGGCCGGACAGCCGCTCGTCGTCCTCGAAGCGATGAAGATGGAGAACGAAGTCAAGTCGCCGCAGGACGGCGTCATCTCCGGGATCGCCGTCGCGGCGGGGCAGCCCGTCAACGCGGGAGACGTCCTCGTCCGGTTCGCGTCGGATCCGGCCTGACTCTAAGCTCCGCCTCATGAAGACGACCGCCCGAAATGCCGCCGCGCTCCTCTTCGCTTTCGGTCTCTCGTGCCACGCCGCCCAGACCGCGCCGCCGGCAGCCGCCGCCAAGCTGGCCGCCCCGAAGGCCGATCCGCTGACGGAGTGGGTCGACGGGCTCTTCGCCTGGGGCGCCGGCCAGACCACGCTCGAGGAGATCACGGCGGTCAAGATCCCGGGCACGCGGATCTTCCTCGCGAAACGCGTCTACACGGTCGACCCGGGGATGAACGACCAGGCGCACCTTTTCGTCGAGGACGGCAAGATCCTGATCGGCGACATCTTCTACGACGAGGACCGCGCGAAAAACCCGGGACCGGTCCGCACGGACTCCGACCTCACGAGCATGCGCGGCAAGCTGAAGCAGTTCCTCGTCGTCGGCTTCTCGGTCGCGCTCGATCCGGCCGGCGACCGGAAGAACTGGAAGGGCGTGACGGTGCGGACGGACACGGGCTACGGGTCCACTCCGATGAGCGCCTGCATCAAGGCAGACGACGGCACGCTGCTCGTCCTCGGCCGGTGGTGGGATCGCAACCGCCCGATCGCGGAGCAGCGGCGCGAGCTCATCAAGCTGACAGGGGTCCCGATGACCGGGCCGGCCGACGCCAAGGTCACGATCGTGGAGTATTCCGACATGCAGTGCGGCTTCTGCAAGAAGCGGACGGCGGACTTCGACGCCCTCGTCTCGAAGCTCGGGAAGGAGCTGAAGATCAAGCGGTACGTCAAGTCGTTCCCGCTGACGGGCATCCACCCCTGGGCCTTCCGCGCGGCCTCGGCGGGGCGCTGCTTCTTCGATCTGCAGGGCGCCGACTCGTTCTTCCGCTGGAAGGCGCAGGTCTACGCGAAGCAGGACGAGCTCTCGGTGACGGGAGTCGACGCGTTCGCCATCGACTACGCGTATGCGAACGACGTCAAGGACCAGGATTTCCGCGCGTGCTACCTGCAGGCGAAGTCGAACGACAAGATTCACGCGGATCTGAACGAGGGCTGGGCCCTGCGCGTGCGGTCGACGCCGAGCTACTACATCGACGGCGTCTACGTGTCGTGGTTCTCCGACAACCTCATGGAGGAGTTCCTCCGCACGACGTACCTCGGCGGCAAGGGCCTCCCGCTTCCGGCGGCGCCGGCGGCGGCTCCCGCCGCCGCCCCGAAGCACTAGATCGGGTTTCCCGAGGCGGGGAGGATCGCTTAATCTCCGCCTCATGAAGACGCTCGTCCGCACCACCGCCGCGCTCCTTTTCGTTTTCGGTCTCTCGTGCCACGCCGCCCAGACCGCGCCACCGCCGGCCGCGTCTGTCGGGGCGAAGCCGGCGCCCGCGAAGGCCGATCCGCTGACGGAGTGGGCCGACGGGCTCTTCGCCTGGGGCGCCGGGCAGACCACGCTCGAGGAGATCACGACGGTCAAGATCCCGGCGACGCGGATCTACCTCGCGAAGCGGGTGTACGCGGCAGATCCCCGGATGAACGACCAGGCCCACCTCTTCGTCGAGGACGGCGGCAAGATCCTCGTCGGCGACATCTTCTACGACGAGGATCGGGCGAAGGCCCCCGCGCCCGTCCGCACCGACGCGGATCTCGCCAGCATGCGCGGGAAGGTGAAGCAGTTCATGATCGGCGGTTTCAGCCTCGCGCTCGACCCCGCGGGCGACCGTAAGAACTGGAAGGGCGTCACAGTCCGCCAGGACACCGGCTACGGGACCACGCCCATGACCGCGTTCATCAAGGCGGACGACGGGGCGATTCTCGTCCTGGGCCGCTTCTGGGACCGCAACCGTTCGATCGCCGAGCAACGCCGCGAGGGGATCAAGCTCGCGGGCACCCCGATGACGGGCCCCGCCGAAGCGAAGGTCACCGTCGTCGAGTACTCGGACATGGAGTGTGGGTTCTGCAAGAAGCGGACGGCGGACTTCGACGCCCTCGTCTCGAAGCTCGGGAAGGAGCTGAAGGTCAAGCGGTACGTCAAGTCGTTCCCGCTCACGGGTGCGCACCCGTGGGCGTTTCGCGCGGCGTCGGCGGGGCGGTGCTTTTTCGACCTCCAGGGCGCCGACTCGTTCTTCCGCTGGAAATCGCAGGTGTACGCGAAGCAGGAGGAGCTGTCCGTGCCCGGGATCGACGCCTTCGCGATCGACTACGCGTACGCGAACGAGATCCCGGACGCGAAGTTCCGTTCCTGCTACCTGCAGGCGAAGTCGAACGACAAGATCCACGCCGACCTGACGGAAGGCTGGGCGCTGCGCGTCCGCTCGACGCCGACGTACTACATCGACGGCGTCTACGTGTCGTGGTTCTCCGACAACCTCATGGAGGAGTTCCTCCGCACGACGTACCTCGGAGGCAAGGGCCTCCCGTTGCCGGCGGCGCCCGCGGCGGCTCCCGCCGCCGCCCCGAAGCACTAGCTCTTGAACGGGACCTGGACGGCCATCCAGGTCTTGACCTTCACGCCGTTCTTCATCGCGGGTTTCCAGCGCCACTGCTCGAGCGCGTGAACGCTCGAGGCGCCGAGCCCGACGTTCGGGGTCACGTCCCTCAGGATCTCGATTTTCGCGGGCTTGCCGGTTTCGTCCACGAGGACGCGCAGCAGGACGGTCCCCGAGACGCGCCGCTGTTTCGCCATGAGCGGCACGGCCGGGCTCACCTGGCGCGTCGCGACCGGAGGCGTGTCGCACGCCTCGATGTCCACGAGGTCGCCTTCCTTCACGGCCGGCGCGGCCGGCGCGGCGGCGGCCTGGGCCTCCTCGCGCCGCTTCGCCGCCCCCTCGCGGGCGAGGCGCGCCGCTTCCTCGCGGTCGGAACGGTCGCGTGCGGCCCGCGCCGCGTCCTCGGAGTCGCGTGACTTGCGGGCCTCCTCGGACACCTGCTCGATGTCAGCCTGCTTTTTCTTCGCGGCGGAATCCTGCTGCTTGGCCGCGCGCGCCTCCTGCTTCTTGAGCTCCTCGTCGAGCCTCTTCTGCACGGCGGCCTGGAAGAGAGGGTCGTCCTTGCCGACGACGACGGGTGCGGGCGTCGGAACCGGCGTCGGCGGCGCCGCCGTCGGTTTCGGGACCGGCGTGGGCGCGGGCGCGGGCGGCGGGGCCGACGGCCGGAGCGCGAAGAAGGCGCCCGCCCCGAGGACGAGGACGGCGCCGAGGGCCACCGCCCACACCGGAACGCCGCCCATCGGCTTCTTCGGGGGGGCCGTCATCATCCTGACCGGAGCGCCGCCGCCTCTCGCCGGAGCGGGCCGCACGGGCGGCGGAGGCACGACGGGCGCGCGCCGCGAGCCCGTGGACGAATCCACCTTGCGCGCGGGAGCGGGCGATTCCACCTTCGAACCTCCACCGCTCGACTCGAGACGGCGGCGGCCGCTCGTCTCGGAGGCGGACCGGGCCGCCGCGATCGCGGCGGGGTCGAGCGCCTCCTCGGCGCCGATCTCCGACTGCTCGCGCTGGATCGCGCGCTCGAAGTTCTTCTGGAGGAAGAACGCGAGGTTGAAGGACGACGGCGCGTAAGGACCGCCATAGAGGAGCGCCGAGAGGTCGCGCCGATAGTTCGCGACGCTGCGGTCGCGCGTCGCCGGGTCGGGGTGGAGCGCGCGGCGCAGGAGGCGCCGGATGTCCTCGGGGACCGGCGAGCCGTCGACGGCGAGCGTGGACGCGTCGACCGCCTCGAGCGCGACGCCGGGGGGAGGGGCCTTGCCCGTGAGCGCTTCGAAGAGGATGGCGCCGACGCCGTAGAGGTCGCCCGGCGCACTGGGCCTGCCGGATGCGAGGACTTCGGGCGCGATGTAGGGTGCGAACGCCTGGCGCGCGCGCGCGACGCCGAGCGAGGGGAGGAGGCCCGTCCCGAGGCCGTATCCGAAGACGCGGGCCTCGCCCTCGTTCGACACGGAGACGAACGACGGCACGAGGAAACCGTGCGGGGCGCCCGTGAACCGTTCGACGGCGGCGCCGGCCTCGAGCGCGGTCAGGAGGCGCTCGGCGATGAGGAGCCCGTGCTCGGCGGGCATCACGGCCCCGAGGACGCGCGCGGCGAAGAGCGAGTCGAGCGTGCGGCCCTCGACGTACTCGATCGCGAGGAACGGCGTGTCGTCGATGACGCCCATGACCGTGCCCTTCGCGACCGCCGGTCCCCTGACCTCGTCGACGAGGTGCACGGCCGTCTCCATCGCGGCGAGGAGCGCCGCCCGGTCCACGGCCGCGGACGTGAAGGTCCTGAAGAGGTAGAACGGGTGCAGCCGGGGCGCCCCCGCCGTCCCTCCGCGCCACACTTCTCCGAGCGGATCGCTTCCGATCGCGCGCGTCAGGACATACGGCCCGAAGGACCGCGGACTGGATGCGGAAGCGCTCATCAGACTCCGGTCGGGTGCGCCTCAGTCTATCAGTCCGATCCGGTCAGGGCGTCGCGCGATCCTCGCGGGCCGCGCGCTTGGCCTCGTGGTAGCGGGCCGCATTGCGCTGCTGGTCCTCGTAGTCGCGCGAGAAGAGGTGCGAGCCGTCGCCCGCAGCGACGAAGTAGCGGTAGTCGACGTCGGCCGGTGAGACCGCGGACCTCAGGGAGGCGAGCCCGGGGTTGCAGATCGGCCCTGGCGGGAGGCCGGCGCGCACGTACGTGTTGTAGGGCTCGTCCACGGTGAGCTCCGAGCGGGCGAGCGCGCCGCGCCAGCGTCCGAGGCGCTTCAGGGCGTAGATCGTCGTCGGGTCGCACTGCAGGAGCATCCCGGCCCTCAGGCGGTTGCGGTAGACGCCCGCGACGACCGGGCGCTCGGCGGGAAGGGCTGTCTCCTTCTCGACGAGCGACGCGAGCGTGGTCGCCTCGAGGATGCCGAGCTTCTCCGCCTTCGCCTTCTCGACGAAGTCGGGCGGCAGCCGGCGCGCGAACTGGCGCGTCATGGCGGAGAGGATCTCGCGCGCGGTCATCGAGCGCGTGACCGTGTACGTGTCGGGGAAGAGGAACCCCTCGAGCGTGGGGGCGCCCGCGGGGACTCCCTCGAATTCCGCGGGGCGCGTGAAGAGGAACTCGTAATCCCTCTGGGACGCGAAGCCCTGCGAGTAGAAGAGCGAGAAGATCTCCTCCGCGGTGAAGCCTTCGGGCACCGTGATCCGGTACGTCACGACGTCGCCCGCGACGAGCGCGAGGACGACCTGGTCGGGTGCGCGCGGCCCCGCGAAGCGGTACTCGCCGGCCTTGAGCGTCTTGCCGCGGTGGAGGACCTTGAGGGCGATGAGGCCGAGCCGCCAGTCGCGGAGGACGCCGAGCGACTCGAGGTGCGCGAACACGGTGGCCGACGGCGTCCGCGGGGCGATCGACACGATGACCTCGTCGCCCGTGTAGCCCTTGTACGGGGCGCGGACGCCGTAGAGCAGGAGGCCGAAGCCGACCGCTCCCGCGAGGAGCGCGAAGAGCACGACCCAGACGAGCAGCGGCACGAGGTGGCGCTTGTGGATCGCGGCCGTGCGCTTCACGGCCGGCCTCTCACGTGGCTCCTCCCGGGTGCGCCGCGAACCAGTCCCTGAGGAGGACCGCGGCGGCCTCCGCGTCCCTGAGGCCCGCGCGGCCGCGGGCGGGAACGCCCGCCTCGTCGAGCGCCGCGTCGGCGGCGACGGACGTCAGCGCCTCGCCGTGCAGGTCGACGGGCAGCCCGGTGGCCTCGCCGAGCCGGCGCGCGAAGTTGCGCGCGCGTCGCGCGATCGCGCCCTCGCTTCCGTCGAGGTTGCGCGGGAGGCCGACGACGACGCGCAAGACCTCGCGCTCCTTCGCGGCCCGGCCGACGTCCGCGGCCGCCTGCGCGTCGCTCGTCCTACCGACGGCGCCCACCGGGACGACGACGCGTCCGGTCTCGTCCGAAACCGCGAGGCCGATCCGCTTCTCGCCGAAGTCGACCGCGAGGACGCGCACGAGTCTCATCGTAGGAGCGCGCGTCGGCGAAGTCCACTCCGGATACAATCTCCGTCCTTCGGCGGCGCCCGCCGCCTCGGAGATATCAGGAATCATGAGTCAAGACGTCTTCATTCTCTCCGCCACCCGCACGCCGATCGGCTCGTTCCTCGGCTCGCTGTCCACGCTCCCCGCGCACGCTCTCGGAGCCGTCGCGATCAAATCCGCCGTCGAGCGCGCCGAGGTCGCCCCCATGCGCGTCGAGCACGTCTGGATGGGCAACGTCCTGCAGGCCGGACAGGGCCAGGCCCCGGCTCGCCAGGCGCTCCTCGCGGCCGGCCTTCCGAAGAGCACGGGCGCCGTCACGCTCCACAAGGTCTGCGGGTCTGGCATGCGCGCCGTCATGGACGCCGCGAACGCCCTGCGCGCCGGCGAGTTCGAAATCGCCGTCGCGGGCGGAATGGAGTCCATGTCGAACGCGCCGTACCTCCTCCCCAAGGGCCGCCTCGGGTACCGGATGGGCCACGGGCAGCTCCTCGACTCGATGATCTCGGACGGCCTGTGGGACCCGTACAAGAACATCCACATGGGCGTCTGCGCCGAGATGTGCGCCGAGAAGTACGCGTTCACCCGCGAGGCGCAGGACGCGTTCGCGCTCGAGAGCTACCAGCGCGCGCGCCGCGCGAACGAGTCGGGCGACTTCAACGCCGAGTTCGCGCCCGTGACGATCGAAGGCAAGAAGGGCGCGGCTGTCGTCGACCGCGACGAGGAGCCGTTCGCGACGCCGCTCGAGAAGCTCGAGAAGATGGGATCGCTCAAGCCCGCCTTCCAGAAGGAAGGCACCGTGACGGCCGCGAACGCCTCGAAGCTCAACGACGGCGCCTCGGCCCTCGTCCTCGCGGGCGAGAAGGCGGCGGCCGGCGCCAAGCCGATCGCGCGGATCCTGTCCCAGGCGTCCTTCGCACAGGAGCCCGAGTGGTTCACGACGGCGCCCATCGCGGCGGCGAAGAAGGCCGCGGAGCGCGCGGGCATCCCGCTCGCATCGATCGACCTCTTCGAGGTCAACGAGGCCTTCGCGGTCGTCGCGATGGCGTTCGTGAAGGACCTCGACCTCGACCCGAACAAGGTGAACGTGAACGGCGGCGCGGTGGCGCTCGGCCACCCGATCGGCGCCTCCGGCGCCCGGATCGTCACGACGCTCGTCCATGCCCTCAAGGCGCGGAAGAGGAAGTACGGGCTCGCGTCCATCTGCATCGGGGGCGGAGAAGCCACCGCGATGGTCGTGGAAGCCCTCTGACCGGATAATCAGGCCGTGATCGACAAGGTCGTACGTGCTGCGAGCCCGGGCGAGGCGGCCGCGAAAGCGGTCGCCGACGTCCCGTCCGGCGCGACGCTCGTCGTCGGGGGCTTCGGCCTCTGCGGGATCCCGGAGAACCTGATCCTCGCGCTGGCGGCCTCGAACGTGACGGGCCTGACGTGCGTCTCGAACAACTGCGGGGTCGACGACTGGGGCCTCGGCCTCCTTCTCGGGAAGAAGAAGATCCGGAAGATGCTCTCGTCCTACGTCGGCGAGAACGCCGAGTTCGAGCGGCAATACCTCGCGGGCGAGCTCGAGCTCGAATTCTGCCCGCAGGGGACGCTCGCCGAGCGCATGCGCGCGGGCGGCGCCGGGATCGCGGGCTTCTACACGCCCACCGGCGTCGGGACGATCGTGGCCGACGGCAAGGAGACGAAGGTCTTCGCGGGCAAGGAGTACCTCCTCGAGCGCGGCATCGTCGGCGACTTCGCGCTCGTCGCCGCGTGGAAGGGCGACCGGCTCGGGAACCTCGTCTATCGCAAGACGGCCCGCAACTTCAACCCGATGGCCGCGACGGCGGGGACGATCACGATCGCCGAGGTCGAGCACCTCGTCGAACCGGGGCAGCTCGACCCGGACGAGATCGACACGCCGGGCGTTTTCGTGCAGCGTGTCGTCGTCGCCCCGCGCGTCAAGCGCATCGAACGGCGCACCGTGAGGAAGGGCTGATGCCGAAGCTCGACCGCGACGGGATCGTCCGGCGCGCCGCGCAAGAGCTGCGCGACGGGATGTACGTGAACCTCGGGATCGGCATGCCGACGCTCGTCTCGAACT
>JBDTTJ010000099.1:0-10918 GCA_039930645.1 Acidobacteriota bacterium | reverse complement strand
GCGACGCGGGCCTCGACCTCCTCGCGCTTCGGCTCGATCCCGCCCGTCTTGCGGAGCTGGCGCTCGCGCAGCACCTCCACGACGCGGGCCCCGAGGACGCGGTCGCGGTACGCGGCGTCCGACTCACCCGCCTCGCGAGGCACGTAGCCGACGCCCGTCAGCTTCCGCAGCTCGCTTTCGAAAATCAGGTCGTCGCCGACCACGGCGGCGATGCGGTCGAGAACGACCGCGCCGGGGAGCGGCGTCGGCGAGGGCGCGGGCGACGCGGAGGCCTGAGCCGCGAGGAGCCACGCCGCGAGGACGCCGAACACGTGGGCGATGCTAGCAGGCGCCGCGGGGCCGGCGCTGCGACAATGGGCGCATGGGCCGCCTCCTCGTCGTCGCGACGCCGATCGGAAACCTCGACGACCTTTCCCCTCGCGCGAAGGACGCGCTCGCGAACGCCTCCGTCGTCTACTGCGAGGACACGCGCCGCACGGGAAACCTCTTCGCGCGGCACGGCCTGACGACGCCGCGCGTCTCCTGCCACGGCCACAACGAGCACGCGCGCGTCGACGAAGCCCTCCGGCGCCTCGAGGCGGGCGAGACGCTCGCTCTCGTCTCGGACGCGGGGACGCCGCTCATCTCGGACCCGGGCGAGCGGCTCGTGGCGGCCGCCGCCGCCGCCGGACACCGCGTGGAATCGATTCCGGGCCCGTCGGCCGTCCTCGCGATCCTGTCCGTGTCGGGCTTCCCGGCCGTCCCGTTCACGTTCTTCGGCTTCCCGCCGTCGCGCCGCGGCGAGCGCGACCGCTGGTACGCCGCCCGGGCGGAGCGCGCGGGAACGGCCGTCCTCTTCGAGTCTCCGTTCCGCGTCGTCGAGTCCCTCGAGGCTCTTGCGGCCGCGTGGGGCGACCCGCCCGTCGCCCTCGGCCGCGAGCTCACGAAGCTCCATGAGGAGGTCCTGCGCGGGAGAGCCTCCGAGGTCGCGCGCACGCTCGCGGGCCGGCCCGCCGTGAAGGGCGAGATCGTCCTCGCGGTCGCGCCCGCGCCGGTGTGACCGACTCCCTGCTCTCCCGCCGCGGCCGGCTGGCGCTCGGAGCCGCGGCGCTCGGCTACGCCGCGCTCCTCCTGTACCGCTTCCGCACGGCGCCCGACGGACTCGTCAACGACACGGCCGAGGAGATGCTCAAGGGACTCGCGCTCGTCGAGGGGCGAAGGCTCGAGGTCATGACCTCGACGCTCGGGTACTCGGCCGAAACGCTCTGGCTCTACGTCATGGGCCTCTCCGCGACGCTGCTCGGCCCCACCGTCGCCGCCGCTGTGATTCCGAGCGCCGTCGCCGTGGCGCTCACGGCTTTGGCGGCGGCTCTCCTCGTGCGTGCGCTCGAGCCCGGCGCCTCCCTCGCGACGGGGTTCTTGCTCGCGGCCGGGTCGCCGTGGCTCTTCCACTACGGCCGCTCCGGCCTGCGAGTCGCCGCCGCCGCGTTTTTCTGCGCCCTCACGGGACTTCTTCTGACACGCGCGTGCCGGGCGCCGGAGCGGCCGCGCGGGTTCTTCGTCGCGGGCGCCGCCGCCGCGCTCGGCACGTACGTCTACACGACCTGTCGGGCCCTGCCCGTGGCCCTCCTTGCCGCCGTCGCCTGGTCGGCCCTCAGGGCCGCGCCGAGAGACCGGCCCGCAGCGCGGAAAGCCGCCCTTGCGGCGCTCGCCGGCGCGCTCCTCGTCTCCCTGCCGAACCTCGCGTTCATCGCGGCGCACCCGCACGAGTTCCTCGAGCGCGGGCGGTACGTCTACGTCGGCGGCGGGGGGGACCGGGCCGCGAACGTCCGCGCGACGTTGGCCCTTCCGTTCGGTTTCCCGGACGCCTACCGCGGCCAGGCAGGGACCGGAGCCGCGTTCGATGCCGACGGCGTGAGCGCGACGTTCTCCACGGCCGGATTGAACCCTCTCCCTCTCTGGGTCACGTTCCTCGCGGGAATCGGCCTCGTCCGGACCCTGCGAGGGAAATGGGAGGGCCCCGAGGTTTTCCTCCTCGGCACGCTCGCGCTCGCCCTCGCCGTTCTTGCTCCGGCGGGACCCAGCCTTTCGCGGCTCCTGATCCTCGCCCCCGTCCTCCTCGCCTTTGCCGGACGCGGCACGGCCGCACTCCAGCGTTTCCTCCCCCGTCGCGCCGCCTTGCCGGCGCTCCTCGCCCTCGGGGGCGCTTTTTCGATCGGCGCCTATTTCAAGGCTCTCGGGGGGCCCGATCCGCCGCCCTTCGTCGCGCAGGCTGCGACCGCGATTGGCGAGCGCGCGCGCGGCGCCGCCGCCAGGGGCCCGGTCTCGTGCGTCGTGTCGCGCGACGCGAGCGTCGTCCGCTACCTCGCGCACGGGACGCCTGCGACGGTCATTGAATTCTTCGGCGTGCCGTTCGACCCGCGCAAGGCGGCGCCCCGGCCGGACGTCGCAACAATTCTCGTCGAACGCAATCCCGCCTTCGACGCCTGGACGCCGGACGGGTTCCGGGAAGCGCCGTTTTCGGGAAGGGCGCGCCTCCTCGAGCGCGCTATTCCGTAGAACGGTCGGCGAGCGCGAGGCGCGAGTCGGCGACGAGCTTCTCGTCGAGGAGCGGCCAGTCGACGTCCGGCTGCGCGGCGAAAGCATGCAGGTAGAGCGACACGTCGCGGGCGGGCCAATTCGCGAGCACCGCGTCCACGCCCTTCGCGAGCGCCGCGCGGGACGGCTGGGCGATCTCACCCTCGGTCGTCAGGCTCGCCCCCTCGTGCGGGAGCTTCACGGCGTCGAGGAACGCCGAGATGAGCGCGGCGTTCCTGCGCGTGAGCGCCGCCGACAGGACGTAGAGCGCGAGGTCCTCGGCGCGCTTGTCGCGGAGCGTCCGGCGCACGTACGCCCGCCGCATCTCCTCCGGCAGCTTCGAGAAGCGCTTCAGGGGAATCTGCTGGTAGGTCAGAACGGCGCCGGCGATCTTCTCGGGCAGCTCGTCGTCCCCGCAGGCCGCCTCGACGAAGGTGGACACCTCGGCCGCCGAAAGCAGCCGGAAAAGCTCGTGCGATCTTGGGGCTTTCATCGGGGGCGGAGGATACCCGACAATGGACGGCTCTGATCGTCCTGCACGGCTCCCCGCTTCCCTCCGGCTTCGCGTTCTGGGCCGAGGGCTCCTACGTCACCCGCGACGCGCGCGACGCGCACCCGCGCGCCGTCCCGGCGGAGGACGTGGAGGCGGCCCTGCGCGACGAGGGCCTCGCCGGCTTTCTCCCGGCGTCCCGCGCCCGCGTCGCGGCCCTCGCTCTCGCCGCCCCGGCGGTGCACGGGCGGCCCGTGCCGTCGGTCCCCGCCCTGCGCGAGCCCGCGGACTATGCCGCGCCCGGCGCGCCCGTCCTCAAGACGTTCCTGCTCCAGGGCATCGTCCTCGCGCCCGTGGAGGCGCTCGAGGCGCTCCTCGCGTTGCCGGCGGTCCTGCGCGTCAGGCCGCTCTCCCTGACGGCCGGCGACGACCTCGAATACTGGTCGGAGGTCGCGCGCTGGACGTACGACCTCCTCCTGCGCCGCCGCGTCGCGCCCACCGCCGACGGCGGCCGCCCGCGCTGGCGGCCGGTCCTGACGGATCCCCACGAGAAAGAGCGCTTCCGTCGATTCGCGGCGGCGTTGCCGCCCGTGTCGCGCGCTCTCTCCGAGGAAGGCGCGGCGCCTTCGACCGATGGCGGCCTCCCGCCCGCTGCGGCCGTTCTGCAGGGCTTCCTGGACGCGGCCGTGGACGCGGCCGCGCGCGACGTCCTGCGCGACGTCCTGCCGGCCGAGCGACGGCGCGCGGGTGACGGGCCCGAGGCGCTCGCCGTCGCCGGCCTCGCGGAAACACCCGCGCCGGCCGCGGACGCCGCGGTCCTCTCGCGCCTCGCGGAATGGAGCCTCCCGGTCCTCGACCCGCTGCCCGAGGGCTCGCTGCGCCTCGGCATCCGCGTCGTTCCGCCCGAGTCGGTCGGCGGCGCCTTCGCCCTCGCCTTCGCCCTCGAGTCCACGGAGAAGGACGAGATCGCGCTGACGGCCGAGGAGATCTGGGAGTCGCCCGAGACCGCCGTGCGCCGCCGCGGGCGGCTCTTCTCGAACCTGCAGGACACGCTGCTCGCCCGCCTCGGCGCGGCCGCGTCGCTCTCGCCCGCCGTCCGCCGCAGCCTCGAGGAGCGCCACCCGACGGGCGTCGAGCTCTCGCCCGAGGAGACGTGGAAGTTCCTGTCGGAGGAGGCGCCGCTCCTCGGCGAGGCCGGGGTCGCCGTGCGCCTGCCGGGCGGCGGCGCTCTCCAGCGCGTCTCGCTCCGCCTCGTCGCGAAGGAGGGCGGAGGCGCGACGTCGGACCCCGGCGTCACGCGCTTCGGTCTCGACACGCTCGTCGACTTCGACTGGAAGGTCGCCGTCGGCGACGCTCTCCTCTCGGCGGCGGAATTCGAGGACCTCGCGGCTCGACAGATGCCGCTCGTCGAGGTGCGCGGCGAGTGGGTGCTCCTCGACCGCGAGCACCTCGAACAGGCCCGCCGCATCCTCGACCGGCGCCCCGGCGGCCGCACGACGCTCGGCGAGCTGCTGCGCCTCGCCGGAGGCCTCGACCCGGACGGCGCGGGCGCCACCGTGGACGGCGTCGCGGGCGAGGGCTGGCTCTCGGGCCTCCTCGACGCGGACGTCGCGCGCAAGGAGATCGGCGCCTTCACCCCGCCGCGCGGACTCACGGGCGTCCTCAGGCCGTACCAGATGCGCGGCGTCGCGTGGCTGCGCTTCCTCCTGACGCGCGGGCTCGGGGCCTGCCTCGCGGACGACATGGGCCTCGGCAAGACGATTCAGTTCCTGGCGACGCTCCTCAGCGCCCAGGAGGCCGGCGAGAGGATCGGCCCGTCGCTCCTCGTCTGCCCGACGTCCGTCGCGGAAAACTGGGTGTCCGAAGCCGCGCGCTTCGCGCCGTCGCTGCGCGTCGCCGTCCACCACGGCCCCGGGCGCGCGAGCGGCGAGGCGTTCCGGCAGCTCCTTTCGAGCGTCGACCTCCTCGTCACGACGTACGCGCTCGCGCACCGCGACCGCGCGCTCCTCTCCGAGGTGAACTGGGAGTACCTGACGCTGGACGAAGCGCAGAACGTCAAGAACCCCGCGGCCGCCCAGTCGCGTGCCGTGCGCGGCCTCAGGGCCGCGCGTCGCTCGGCGCTCACGGGCACGCCCGTCGAGAACCGCCTCGCCGAGCTCAAGTCCATCTTCGACTTCCTGAACCCCGGCCTCCTCGGGAGCGACGACTCCTTCCGCCGCCACTTCGTCGTCCCGATCGAACGGCGGCGCGAGCCCGAGGCCGCGGCCCGCCTGCGCAACGTCACGGCGCCGTTTCTTCTGCGGCGCGCGAAGACGGATCCGGGCGTCGTGCCGGATCTCCCCGAGAAAATCGAGACCAAGGAGTACACGGGCCTCACGCGCGAGCAGGCCGCGCTCTACCGCGCGACGACGCGCTCGCTCCTCGCGGGCATCGGGCGCGCGAACAGACGAACGCGCAAGGCGAAGATCCTCCTCCTCCTCCTGCGGCTCAAGCAGATCTGCGACCACCCGGCGCTCTTCCTCGGCGACGGCCGGCTGGACGGGAGGAGCGCGAAGATCGCGCGCCTTCTCGAGATGTGCGAGGAGACGCTCGCGGAGAAGAGCCCGTCGCTTCTCTTCACGCAGTTCGCCGAGATGGGCCACCTCCTCGTCTCGGCGCTCAAGGAGCGTTTTGGATGCGAGGTCCTCTTCCTGCACGGCGGGGTCCCGCGGCGCGCGCGCGCCGAGATGGTCCGGCGCTTCCAGGAGGACGACGATCCGCCGCCGTTTTTCGTGCTGTCGCTCCGCGCGGGCGGGACCGGCCTGAATCTCACCCGGGCCTCGCACGTCTTCCACGTCGACCGCTGGTGGAACCCGGCGGTCGAGGAGCAGGCGACGGACCGCGCGTTCCGGATCGGGCAGACGCAGCACGTGCAGGTCCACAAGTTCGTCTGCCGCGGCACGCTCGAAGAGCGGATCGACCGGATGATCGAGGACAAGAAGCACCTCGCGCGCTCGATCGTCGGGGCGGGCGAGCAGTGGATCGCCGGGATGTCGGACGACCAGCTCGCCGCGCTCGTCGCGCTCGACACGGACACCGCCGTCTCGGAGGGCCCCTGATGCCGCGCCGCCGAAAGGTCCGGCTCCCGCGCGCAGCCGCGCCGGATTCGGGCTGGGCGTTCCGCTTCCTCGCGCGTCTCGCCTCGTTCGGCTGGGACGAGGCGCTCGTGGACGGGCGCGAAGCCGCGCTCGGCGGCGCCGTCGTCTCGTTCGAGGTCGCGAAGAGCGGCGCCCGCTCCGAGTTCCGCCGCGCGGACGGCCATTGCGAGGAAGCTCACCTTTCGCTCAGGCCGCTTCCGCCTGCCGCGCTCCGCAAGGCGCTCTCGTCGATGGCGTCGCGCGCGCGCTTTGCCGCCGACCTTCTCGCGGGACGCATCCCGGACGACATCGAAGCCGCGTTCGCCGGCACGGGCCGGACGCTCCTCCCCGCCACGGCCGACGACCTCACGGTCGCCTGCTCTTGCGACGCGCCGCTGCCATGCGTCCACGCAGGCGCGGCCGCCGTGCTCCTCGGCGACGCTCTCGCCGACGACCCCTTCCTCGTCTTCCTTCTGCGCGGGCTGCCGCGCGAGGACCTCCTCGCGGGACTCCAGCGCGCGCGCCGGCGCCCGGCGCCGTCTGGAGCCGTACGGCCCGACGACGAGCCCGACGGCCCGCGGCGGTCCGAGGAGCCGCCCGAGCCGCTGCCCGCGGCCGTCCTGGAGAAGCCGGAGCTGTTCTACCGGCCGGCGGAGCCGGCGGCCGCGCTGCGCACGGTCTTCGCGCCCCCCGAGCACCCGGAAGCCGTCCTCACGCGCCTCGGCCCGCCGCCGCTGCGCGACCCCGAGGCGTCGCGGCTGCTTCTCGAGCTGCACCGCGCGATCGGCCTCGGCGCCCGCGAACGCCTCGCGGACTGGGAGTGGCGCCGGGCCGGTGGCAGAGGTTGACCGCGGCCCGGCGCCCCCGGAACTAGGGCTGGAGCTCCGACGTGACCGTCGCGCCGCCCATCTGCGGGACGACGGAGCTCGTCTTGAGGACCTTGCGCGAGTCCTGCGCGATCCAGACGGTCGTCGAGCCCGGCTCGCCCTCGGCCGACGTGACCTCCGCCTTCCACGCCTTGAACTTCCCGGCGGGGACGGTGAGCTCCTCGACGCCGACGACCTTCATCTGCTTGAGAGAGGGCTTCTGCTTCTGGACGTCGAAGTTGCGGTACGTGACCGTATAGCCCTCGGCGAGCGGCAGGTGGGCGAGCGAGTCCCACGCCGCCGACCCGTCCGCGTAAAGAGCCCCGCCCGTCGAGGCGTCCACCGGCTTGGGCTCGCCGCCCATCGCGACGCTGCCCGTGACCTTCCCGTCCTTGAAGGCGAGGTCCATCGAGACCTGGCCCTGCTTGACCGTTCGCTTGACGGGCTGGAGCGTCGCCTTGTCGACCGTCACGGTGTCGTTCGCTTCACCCATCGGCATCTTCATGGTGTAGTTCACGGTGTACGTGCCCGGCTCCTCGGTCACGGTGTTCACGCCGCTGATCGGGATCGTCTGGCCGCCGGCCTGGATCGCGCCCGCGTACTTGTAAGTCCCGGCGGTCAGGCCCGAAACGGGCTTCGGCGCCGCGATGGTCGCGCTGTCGACCTTCTTGGCGAGAACGACGGTCTTCGGGTCGACCGTGATCTCCTTGAGGCGCGCGACGACCTCGGGCGTGCCGCCCTCCTGGAACCGCCCGCCAATGCGTTTCGCCAGGAACGCCTCGGCCGCCGCCATCATCGCCATGTTGTTCACGGGGCGCGCGAAGCCGTGGCCCTCGTCGGGCGCCAGAATGTACTCGACCGGGAAGCCCCGGTCGCGCAGCGCGATCACGATCTGCTCGGACTCGGCCTTCTTGACGCGCGGGTCGTTCGCGCCCTGTACGACGAGAAGCGGCGTCTTGATCTTCGCCGCGGAGTTGAGCGGCGACTGGCGCTCGAGCTGTTTCTTGCCCTCAGGGGTGTTCGGATCGCCCATGCGCGCGTGGAAGATCACGCGGCCGGACTCCCAGTACGGCGGAATCGTCTCGAGAAGCGTGAGAAGGTTGGACGGCGCGACGATGGCGACGCCCGCCGCGTAGAGGTCGGGCGTGAAGGCGACGCCCGCGAGCGTGGCGTATCCGCCGTACGAGCCGCCCATGATCGCGACGCGCTTCGCGTCGACGACGCCCTGTGCCACGAGGTGCTTGACGCCCCAGGTGAGGTCGTCCTGCATGAGGTCGCCCCACTGCTTGTTGCCGGCGTTCAGGAACTTCTTGCCATAGCCCGTCGAAGAGCGGAAGTTAGGCTGCAGGACGGCGTAGCCGCGGTTCGCGAGGAACTCGGCATAGTTGCTGAAGCCCCAGGTCGTGCGCGCCCACGGACCGCCGTGCGGAAAGACGACGAGCGGCAGGTTCTTCGCGTCGACGCCCTTCGGGAGCGTCAGGTACGCCGGGATCTCGAGTCCGTCCGACGACTTGTAGTGGATGGCCTTCATGGGGGCCATGTGCTCGCGCGGGATCCGTTCGCGGGAGACGTACTCGAGGCTGAGCTTCTTCGTCTTGCGGTCGAAGAGATAGCGCGAGCCCGGATCCGTGTCGCTCGAGGCGGTCACGAGCCAGACGCTCTCGTCGGCCGTCGAGGAGTTCGGGAGGACTTCCTTGTCGCCGAGCTTCTTCTTGAGGAGGTTGTAGTCGGCCTCCCAGTTCTTGTCGCGGAAGTAGATGCGCGTGCGGTCGTCCTCGTAGGAGGTCGCGACGAGCTCGTCCGTGGCGTCCGAGAAGATCGCGCTCCCGAAATCGACCCGCTTCATCGGGTCGGTCTCGACGACCTCTTCCCTGCCCGTCGCCGGGTCGAACAGCATGAGGCGGACCAGGTCGGGCTCGCCCTTGTTGGACTCCATGTAGACGCGCGTGTTGTCCTTGTGGAAGCGGGCGGGGCCGCAGCTCTCGAAGACCGTGCACGTGTACACGAGCTTGAACCCGCCTTCGTCCACGCGGAGGATCTCGGTGTCGCCCTTGCCGGAGGTCCGCGCGGCGAGCCGGAGCGCCCCGGCGTTGTCGAACACCCAGCCTCCGATCTTCTCGGTGTTCTTCTTCACGAGCGTCCTCTCGCCCGTGGAGATCTTCACCTTGTAGACGTCGTGCCAGGAGGCGTCCCGGTCGTTCAGGCCGACGAAGATCGTGTCGGGGTCGGCCTTCGGCACGGAGTAGATCTGCGCGCGTGCGCCCTTGGCGTCCGTCAGGTTGCGGGCGGCCGGAGCCTCCTTGCCCGCCTCCGGCGTCGCAGCCGGGTCGACGGCGTAGACGTTGTAGTTCTCGTCTCCGTCCTTGTCCTGGACGAAGAGGATCTTCTTGCTGTCGCGGGTCCAGAAGAACCCGGGAATCGGGCGCTTCGGGTCCGCCGTGACGAGGCGGGCCTTGTCGTAGCCTTCGCCCGTCTTCTTGACCCACACGTTCCGGGTTTCCTTCCACGGCTTCAGGAAGGCGATGTACTTGCCGTCGGGCGACAACTGCGCCCCGGCGATCTCGGGATTGCCGAAGAAGAGCTCTCGGTCGAGCAGCGGCGGGGCCGCTGCCGACGCCGCAGTGGCGAGCACGGCCGGCGTGGAAAGGGCCAGCGCAAGCAGGAGCCTGCCCACGCGGGCTCTGACGATCGACGGATTCATGGATTCCTCCTCAATGGTTGGGGTCCAATGTACTGATACGCAGAGGGAACTCCCCTGGTTCTGAGACGAGGTCTCGGGATTGGCCCGCCTCACGGGAAGACGGCCGGACCCGGGCGGTCGAAACCCCGCCAGGCGAGAAGCGCGAGCAGAACGGCGGCCGCGAGAGCTCCGTTCAGGGTCCACCACGGGACCCCGCTCGTCAGGAGGTCGGCCGCCCCGCCCGCGAGGCCCAGGCCGGCGGCTGTGAAGACGTACGCCCGAGGGTCGTCCTGCAGCAGCGCCGCGAGCGCGGCGAGGAACGCGGCGCCGACGATCGACCCGGCCAGGACCGGCACGAAGACTTCGCCCCACGTCCGGGCGGAAAGCGGCGCGAAGGCGCCCGCGGCGAAGAGGAGGAAGCCGGCCCTGAGAGCGAGCTTCTTCAGGACATCGGACAGGAGGAGGACGCCGAACGCCGCGCCGCCCGCGAGCAGCAGGAGCCGCGACGTCACGGCGTCGAGGACGGACGCGGCCGGGAGGAGACCCTGCACGCCGGGGGGGAACGGGAAGGCCCCGACGCCGGCCTCCAGCGGGAACGCCGCCCCGATCGACCGCGCGAGGGCGCGCGCGGCGACGACGAGGAGGACGGCCGCGGCCGCCGCGAGGAGGGCGCGCCGGCCGTCGATCGCGCCGCGGCGAAACGCAGCCGTTGCGTCGGATTTCACGGTCAGGACGAGCCCCGCCGCGAGGAAGGCGAGGAAGAACGACACGAGGATGCCGACGACGAGGCCGACGCCCACAATCACGTAGAAGACCGGCAGCGTGAACTGCGAGTCGTAGCGCGCGAGGACCACGGGGAGCCCCGCGGCGCGAGCCAGGAGGGCGGGCAGCGTCAGAAGCGCCCCGAGAGCGAGGGCCCGGCGCCAGGGCACGACACCCGCGCGCGCCACCTTCACGACCTCGACGAGGAGGAGGCCGAAGAGCGTGCCGAGGCCGAGGATCTTCCAGACGAGGGCCGCGTACTTTGGCGGCGTGGACTTCTCGCGCTGGCGCACCCACTCCTCGGGAAGCTTCAGCGCCGTCGCATAGAGGGACGGGACGTCCCCCGCGAGCGAGACGAACAGTCGCCGCGCGGCCTCGCCCGCCCGGTCCGTCTTCGACTCGAAGACGACGCGCGTGTCGCGGCGGGCCTTGCGGTTCTCCCCGCTCG
>JBDTTJ010000098.1:0-10969 GCA_039930645.1 Acidobacteriota bacterium | reverse complement strand
TGTGCCCGTCCAGCGACTCGAGGTTCTCCTCGAAGCGCACGAGGAGGCCGTCGAGAACCTTCGGGTCGGAGGCGAAGTTCTCCTTCGCGAACGCCGCGAAGGCCGCTCCGTCGCCGTCCGAGGCGCGCCAGAGGGAAGCGGCCTGGTCCACGCCGCGCTCGATGCGCGCGCGCTGGGCCTCGCCGTGCGTTGTCAGGAGCTCGGTCTTCGCCTGGGTGACGGCGGACGCAGAGAGGACTGCGGCGAGGAGCGCGGAAGCGATCATGCAGCGATCTTCCCCCGCGCGCCACCGGCCCGCAACCCGGCGTCACCGGCAGATCGTGAACGTCTTGTCGATTCCCGAGATCCAGTTCCCGCGGTCGTTTTTGAGGCCGGCGTAGTACCACTGCCCCGCGACGAGCCGCGCGTCGTTCGGGACCGTGACGACGATCCTGTGGCTGGACCACGACACCACGGGCGCGGCGAGGCCGACCCCATGGCCACCGATCTCGACCGCGTTCGGGCCCGGCACGTCCCCGAACCCGTTCCCGAGGATCGTCAGCTGGCCGCCCTTCCGGACGCACGCGCCGCCCCCGAAACCTGTGATCTGGAACGGCGCCCACGGCTGCATGACGATGCCGGGAGCCGTGAGCTTGCACTCGGGGTTCTTGCAGACGCCCTTCTCGCGGTCGAACTCCCAGCCCGCCGGACAGCGCGCCTCGGAGTGGGAACGGTAGCCGCCGACGCCCGACGGGCCGCTCCAGCAATAGCCGTCCCGGTAGCGATCGTCCGGCTTGCAGACGGGCTTCTCGCAGCAGACCTTCTTGACGCAGTCGCCTCCGGCCACGTCCCACCCCGCCGGGCAAAGCGGAAGATCGGGCGTGTAGTGGCTTCGCCAGTTGAGGCCCGACACCGAACGGCAGACCTTCCCGTCGAGATGGTAGTCGCCTCTGCAGATCTTCTTCCGGCATTCCTCGGCGTCGCCCGAGAGCGCCGCAAGGAGCAGTCCCGCCGTCGCGACGAACAGTGCCGGCCTGCCTTTCCTTCGCGTCTTCATGCGCGCTCCTTCCCGGTCACCGCGGCCGCGCGATGACCATGTTCGGCCACTCGTGATCGATGACGGCGCCCGCGAGGTCCACACGGTTGTTGGACTGGTCGCAGTCGTCGTTCTCGGGGTTTCCGTCGTGGAGGATGTCCGGGTCGTACGAGAGGAGCAGCGAAAACGTCGGAGGAAACTGCTGGTTCCGTGTGAACGCGCGCCGGACGGTGACGACGAGTCCGCGGCCGGGCGCGAGGTTGTCGAGCGGCTTGTCCGCGAGGACGATCGGAGCGCCTCCCTGCGGCCGGCTCTCGAGGATCTGGGCGCGCGCCTGCTGGGGCGGCGAAACGAACGCCGCATTGCCCTTGTTCACGACCTGTCCCTCGAAGTCGAGGACGGCGCGGTTCGGGCCCAGGGGCGACCCGCGCGCGATGAGGAACACGGCCGCCGGGTCCCGGCAGAGCCGGACGATCGGCGTGGGCACGGGCCGGACGGGAGGCCCAGGAGGCACGGGAGGCTTCGGCGTTTGCGGCGCCGCGAGCGCGGCCGAGGCCACGAGGGCGGCGAAAACCAGAGATCGTCTCATGTTCGCGTTGCCTTTCTCGTGGCTCACGGGATGACGATTGCCGCCGTGGCCTCGTTGTTCGCTTCGTTCGACTCGGGGATGTGGTTCGGGAAGTCGGCGCGTGCCGTGATCGTGTAACCGCCGTTCGGCCACTCCATCCACTGGGGTCCGAGGACGAAGGCGCTTCCGCCCGCCCCGATCATCGGCGTCCTCAGCTCGACGACGGGCGACCCGGCCCCGACTGCCGGCGGGCCCAGCTTGTACTCGGGCTTCGGAACGATGCCCGGGCACGGCCCGCCGTTGACCGCGCGGCACCACGCCCCGAGGACGGACTGCGGCGCCGGGACGAGCCCTGCGTTGTGGACCGTGAAGCGCATGTTGACGAACCACTTCCCGTTCCTCTGGACCTTGGCGAGCTGGACGGCGACGCGGAGGTCCGGCTGGCGGGGGGCGGCTGCGAGCGGCGGGTGCGCCACGAGGAGAGGCGCGGCGGCGAGACAGAGCGCGGCGAATCGGATCGATCGCATGGAACTCCTTTCCTACTCGTATTCGACGAGGATCGAGTTGCCGTTCGGGGTGACCGCGACGACGCTGTGGAGGGTCGGATCGAGGGCTTGAAGCCGCCCCGTCAACGCGGCCGCGAGCGCGTCGCGCGTCGCCTGCGCGTTGAGCCGTCTCGTGACCACGTCCACGACGCCCTGCTTCAGGTTGTTCGTGAACGTGCGCAGGTGCGGGACGATCCAATTCGCGAAGTCGCTTCCGATCTGGACGTCCGCCTCGATCGCGCCCAGCCCCGAGGGGAACGTGAGCGCTCCGTTTGCGACGCCGGGCGTCAGGCGCAGCGTGACGCGGACGTTGTCGATCTGGATGTCCGGAGCGAGGCTGTCTTTCCAGGAATGCGACAAGCACGCGCCGAAGACGCCGGCGTCGCAGTACCGCACGCGGCCCCTGATTTCGGGCCCGGCACTCTCGAAGGTCAGCGCGAGGACGAACTGGCCGCCCGCGACGGAGGCCGAGAGGCCGTTCGAATTCACGTCCTGGACGTCGTAATAGACCTTCTCCGGGAATCCCGTCATCGGGGCTACGACGGTCTGGAGGATCTTCTCGCCTTGCGGCACGTTCACCTCGAAGGCCACGAGGGTGAAGGTCGCGGGAATGCCGAGGGCCGCCGCGAGGCCTCCGGGCAGCGCGACGCTCGAGGCCCCCTGCCCCGCATCCAGGTGGACGAAGCCCGCCGGGATGCCGAGCGACGCGAGCGCGAGGCCGGCGACGGCGTTGTTGACCGTGAGCGACTTCACCACGCGGAACGGGCGGGCGAGAGTCGGCCGGCGGCCGCCCTTGACAACCCGGATCGTCGCTGGGCCGGGTGGAGCGTCGTCGGGGACGACCGCGTCGATCCGCGTGTTTCCTCCCCAGAGGGCGATCGCCATCGTCCGGGTCTGGCCTCCCGCGATGAGCTCGACGCGGGTCTGGCCGGCCCGCTCGCCGAACAGGCTTCCCCTGAGCGTCACGTTGGACCGCGGCGCGCCGCGCGCGGGCTCGACGGCATCGAGAAACCCGTCCGAGATCCGCTCGAAGTCGGCGTGTTTCTCGCCGCACCGGGTCTTCAGCGTGATCCGCCCCTGAACGGAGGGCGTCGTGAACGTGTGGGACCCGCTGCGCCCGACCGGGTCCGGAAAGTGCGGGCTGGCGCCGAAGCTCGAAACGAGCTGCACGGGGAAACCCCACTGGACCCCCGGGCGCCGGTCGCGGACTTCCCACGTCGCCGTGATCGAGTCCTCCCGGTAGATCTCGGCTGGTGAGAGCGAGAGGCTGACGACTGGCTGGTTGTTGAAAACCTGGCACGGGTCGACGTTGGGCGGCGCGCCCCCGGGCCCGGGCGGCAGCGGCTCGCGCTGGCCGGCGGGGAGGATCGGGGTCGGCCTCGGCGTGAGCGGGAACTGGGCCGAGGCATCCGGTGCGCGCAGCGCGGCGGCCGAGAGCACGGCGAGCGCGGCGATTCGGACGAAGAGGCGTCTGTTCACGGCGCCCTCCTTCACTTGTTCTTGAACGGGATGTCGTCCTGCGGCCCGATGTTCACGCGGGGCTGGATGCGGATCGGCCGGCAGGTCGTGTTGTTCTCTTCGTGCGACTCGGCGACCGCCGCGCCCGGATCGACCGTCGCGCAAAGGAAGTAAGCGCCCGGCGGTGTGTCGTTCGGAATCTTGGCGCCAACCGGATACTGGTGGAAGGCGCCGGGGGCGAGGTCGACCGTCCGGCTCACGCGTCCGCCCGCGACGAGGACGTCCTCGGCGAAATTCGGGGAGAAGTTGCGGAACCCGGGCGGGACGACCTGGTCACGGCCGAGCGTCAGGTCGACCATGTACGCGACCGGGTGGTTGACCGTCCCCGGCGCGGGCGCCTGCCCGACGTTCTTGACGATGAGGCGGATATGCCCGCCGATGTCGGCGCCCGGGAGCGCGGCCGCAGGCACGCCTGCGAGATCGACGGTGAGATCGGGTTGCCGTCCCGCCGCGGTCGAGACGGGCGCGGCGGCGAGTCCGGCGCAGACGGCGGCCCGGATTGCGAGTGTGAGGGTCTGTTTCATGGCGTCCTCCTTTTCATGGACGCAACGTGGGGCCGGGGGCCCGCGAAGTTCTCGCCGAATCCCTGAACGATTCGTGACCAATCGGTGACGATGGGCGGGGCCCCGTGCGGGGCCTCACGCTTTCGGGGGCTCAGCGCGGGAGCGCGAGCGAGAAGATCTGGTGCCGGCCGGAGTCCTGGGTCCAGAGAAGGGTTCCGCGCGCGACGTCGACGCCCGTGACGCCGCGGTCGAAGGCCCGCAGTTTCGCGGCTGCTCCTCCCGCGGCAGGCACCCTCCAGAGCCCCGCGAACTCGCCGAGGCGTGTGAAGAGGACTCGCGTGCCGTCGGCCTCGAAGATCGGGCCGTATCCGTCGTCCGCGAGGCGGACGGGCAGGCCTCCCTCGCGCTGGAGCCAGACGCCGTTCGTCTCCCGCGAGCCTCCTTCGCGGGGTCCGCTCCAGGCAAGGGCGTGGCCGTCCGCCGACCAACGGACCGCCTGATAATCCGCACCTTCGGCGAGGACGGTGTCCGATGAACGGTCGAGGTCTCGGACGACGAGAGCGGACCCGCCCGTCTCGGAACGCCTTGCGACGGCGAGCCGCCGGCCGCCGGGGGCCACGGCGAGCCACGAGGCCGGAAACGCGAACCGGGTCTCGGTCCGGCGCTCGAGCGTCTGGATGCTGACGGAGACGATATCGGTCCCGCCTCCGGCGGCATCCACGAGGAACGCGACCCTGTCCGCGCCGGCCCAGCAGGGATGGTGCGGCAGCCCGCTGAAGAGCTTCGTCCGGCGGAGGGTCTTCACTCCCGTCAGGACGAGGCCGTCCTCCGGCGCCGCCCTCTGCACGACGGAGACGGCATGGAGTCCGTCCGGCGAAAGCCGGATCCACTTGTGGTACTCGTCGCTCGTGACGCGGCTGGCCGGGCCCGCGAGGGAGTCGGCCACGAAGAGGTTGGCGGACTCGCTCGCAAAGGCGAAGACGAGCGTCTCACCGTCGGGAGACACGCTCGGCGAGGAGAAGTCGCCGAAGCCGAGCGTGAGCGGGGCCGGATCGGCTCCGCCCGAGGTCTTCCAGAGGACGAAGCGCCCGTGCTGCCGCGCCGCGAAGACGAGCGTCCGATTGTCGGACAGCCAGGCGAGGCCGTACATCTGCATCGGCTCTTTCGTGAGGACGCGCGTCTCGCCCGTCGCGAGCGTCCGGATGCAGAGAACGCCTTCCGTGCCGTTCGGATCGCTCGTCGTGTACGCGAGCGAGGTCCCGTCCGGAGAGAAGCGCGGCACGAACCCGGGCTCGGCGATCTCGACGGCGTCGCCCGGCCGCCCCGCCGGACCGAGAACGAGCGGGCTGCGCCCCGCGCCGTGCTTCGTGAACGCGGCGAGCCTTCCGTCCCGCGAAAAGGCCGCGCCGCTCGCGCCAGCGATCCACAGGCGCGGAGGCCCACCCATGCTCCCGACGCGCCAGAGATCCGTGAGGCGGGTTCCGTCCTCGCCGGAGCGGCGGCGCGAGAAGACGATCTCGTCGCCGTCCGCCGTGAAGACCGGGATGTCGCCGCTCGGGTGGATCCCCTCCGTGAGGCGCCACGCGTTCCCGCCGTGCGACGACATGACATAGATGTCCAGCTTCTCCGGATTCGCGGGATCGTTCGAGACGTAGAGGAGCATCTTCCCGTCGTTCGAGAACGCCGGTTTGACCGCCGTCGAGAGCCCGGACGTGAGCTGCCGCGGCTCGCCCGTGGACGCGGGTTGCCCCGCCGGCGCCGAGGCGGGCGCCGGGGCGGGCCCGTTCCGCGACCGGGCCACGAGCACGACGCCTCCGGCGGCCGCGAGCGCGAGGGCGGCCGCCGGAACGAACCACGGCCGCCGGATACGTGGCGCCCCGCCGGCGGGAACGGCGGGCGCCGGTGGCGGGGGCTCAGCCGGCGCGTTCAGGCTGGCCGGCGCGGGCGCGGGAGAGGACTCGACCGGTTCCCCGAGCGCCGCGACGAAACGGAATCCGCGGCCGTGAACCGTCCGGATCGTTTCCTGATTCGAGGATTCGGCCAGCGCCTCGCGCACCTTGCTGATCGAGTGGTGGAGGGCCGACTCGCTGACGAACTTGACGCCCCAGAGCTTCTCGATCAGCTCGTCCTTCGGGACGACGCGCTCGCGGTTCTTCACGAGATAGAAGAGGACGTCGAGCGCGCGCGGCTCGAGCCTGAGAGCCCGGCCCTCGCGCCGGAGCTCGAACCGCTCCTCGTCCAGCTCGAAGCCGAGGAAGGCGTAGATCACGACATCGCTCCCGCGCCCTTCAATGTTCTCCCGGCTTCGGAGCCGGGACAAGCCGCAGGGCGGCGGCGAGCTCGGCGCGCATGCGGTACCAGTCCTCGGGGTGGGCGGACCACGGCGGTTCGCCCCGGACCGTCGCCTCCGTCAGGGCGACGGGCACGACCCTTCGGACGAGCGCGTCGGCCTCGGCCTTCCGGCCCGCCCGCGCGAGGAGCCATGCGTACTCGAAATCCTGCAGCCCCCGCCGGTAGGCCTTCATCCTCAGGCTCGGCAGCGGCCCGTCGATCGGCGGGAGCCCGACATCGGGGAGCCGCGCTCCCGGGTACAGGAGGACGCCGTTCCCCCAGCGCGTCTCTCCTTTCTTGTAGTTCGGGACCTCGAGGGGACGGTCCGGGTCCCCGAAGTCGACGGCCCAGAAGAAGGAGCCCTGCAAACCGTATCGCCAGCAGATGGCGCCCCACGTCCGGAGCTCGACGCCCGACGCATTGACGCCGTGAACGCCGACCGCGGGATGGCCGTGGTGGTAGAACCAGACGCGCTCGCCGCCGGCGATGCGCGGCGCGAGGAACGCCGGGTCGCAGGCGCCGCCGTTCGGAACCCACCAGCGCGTGAGACCCCGCCGGTCGCGCGCCGGATCCTCCGCGAGCGTCGCCGGGTTCACGTGCGAAGTCCAGAGGAGGGGAAGGCCCTCGGGCGCCGCCCCTGCGTCCAGCGCCTCCTGCAGGCGGCGCTCGTTGTCCCGCGTCCTCGCGTCCGTCGGCGCCTCGTCGACGACGTACGCGAAGAACCGCGTCGCGTTCCATCCCTTCGCGCGGGCGAGCGCGCGGAACTCGCGGGCGGTCCGCGCGTAGGCCTCCAGGGCGGCCGCGTCGAAGTCCGGGACGTGACCGTCGAAGGCCTGTCGAAAAGGCGCCGGAAAGACGGCGACGCCGATCCCATCTCCCGGGCCGGAATAGCCGGCGGCCCTCGTGAAAAGGCGGCCGTCGAGAACGGCCCCGTAGAAGTCGTCCCAGTCCCCTCCCGCGCCGAAGACCGGGCCTTCTCCGTGGCGCTCGGCGACGACGATCCGGTGCTGGTGGGCGAGCTGGTGAACGCGCGACGCGAGGCGCTTCCAGGCTGCGGGGTCTCTTCCGCAGGCTGCTCCGTGCTGACGATAGAGCTGCCCGTAGATCTCCCCGTACGCGTCGACGTGCGTCTCGTCGGGCAACGTGAAGGGATGGACCGTCAGCTCGAGCCGCGCCTCGCGCACGACCGTGCCGGCCGCTCGAACCCGGATCTTCCCGGAGTAGACGCCCGGGCGCGCGTCCCTCGGGACCGCGAGGTCGAGGAAGACCCCTTGATTCGTCCCGGCGGCGACGTCGAAAGGCGCACCGACCGGACGCCGGCCTCTCGCGTACGGGTCCGCGAATGGGACGAGGACGTCCGGCCACCAGCGCCGCGACGGGAGGACGCGGCTCTCCGGACCCCAGCTCCAGTCGCCGTTCTCGACGAATTGATAGAGCTCCCGAAAGAGCGTCACGGTCTCACGGGCGCCGAGGCGCGCGGGGCCCTCGAGGTCGGAGACTTCTACGTCGACTCTCGGGACGGCGGCCCCGGCGGCCGTCAGAATCAGCTGCGCCCCGAGGACCTCGTTGCGCGCGCCGTGCAGGCGGAGGATCCGGTGCTCCGGGTCCCAGAACGCCGGAGAGGGAGGCACGGATCCGTGCCGGTCGACCCTCTCGCAGTCGCCGAGGCCCGCGAGGCGCAGCCCGGGCTGCGGCGGGACGGTTCCGCCCGTGCCGCCGGCGAGGAGCAGCGCCGCTCCGCTTGCGGCGGAGACGAACCCGAGGTGTCGGACCACGGCCCGCGCAGTTTGCGCTCATCAGGCTTTCGTCACGAATCCGTCACGCCTCCCGCGAGACTCTCCCCCGCTGTCCGGCCCATGTTCTGCGGCATGAGCCACTACCACTTTCCGACCCTCGCCGCGATCGGCCTCGGCGCGCTCCTCTCCCCCGCTCCCTCGGCTGCCCAGTCCCCGGTCCTGTATTTCTCGGATCTCGCGAGCGGACCCGCGACGGGCAACACAGACTCCTCCGGCGGACGCGTAGTCGGGCGCGACGGCGTCTTCGTGACCGTCTGGGGCCGAAACTTCGGCGCGTCGCCCCGGGTCTCCTGTGGCGGCGTCGAGGCCGCGTCCATCCTCTCCGCCGGCGACGCACGTTCTCCCGCCGACCTGACGGGCTCGCACCGGATGCAAATGCTCGTCTTCCAGATCGCCGCGAGCGCGCGCCCCGGCGCCGGCGAAATCACCGTCACCACCGGCGGCCTGACGTCCAACCCGCTCCCCTTCACCGTGCGCCCCGGGAACATCCGGTTCGCCCGGACCTCCGGCGACGACGCGACCGGCGACGGAACCTGGACGCGGCCATGGCGGACGATTCCGAAGGCGGTGGCGTCCCTGGCACCCGGCGACGTCGCGTATGTCGGTGACGGCGTGGACCAGACGGCGGTGACCGACTTCGACGCCGCGGTCGTCCTCGGTGCGCCCGGCGAGCCCGGGCGCCCGAAGGCCCTCGTCGCGTACCCGGGCGCGCGCTCCCGCGTCGGGAGCACGACGACCCCGCGCGCCTTTCACTCCTTCGATCCCGAACGCAGCGAGCCGCCCACGCACTGGACGATCGCGAAGTTCGAGCTCACGACGCGGGAGATCGGCGTGACGGCCGAGACCGGCTTCCGGGTCGTGGGCAACTTCGTGACGGCCCCGAACGGCGACGGGCTCGACGGCGCGATCGGCGTCCTCGGGAGCGGCGTCGCGGTCCTCGGGAACGAGCTCTCGGGAGTCGGCGCGCCACTCTGCGGGAAGCTCTACCACGCGATCTACGCGTCGGGCGTGAGACTCGACGCCGCGCCGCGCGCGCCGGCCGAGGCGGACCGTGAGATCGGCTGGAACTACATCCACGACGGCCGCTCGAACCGGGCCATCAACGTGTACAGCGAGCAGCCGAATTCCGCGTTCATCTCCGGGCACCGCATCCACGACAACGTGATCGTCGACCAGCACGGCGACGGGATCCTCCTCGGCTATTACGTGACGGGCGAGAACTGGATCGTGAACAACCTGATCGTCCGCGCCGGCCTCGGCCCCGAGTGGCCCGACGACGCGTCGAGCCACGCGGGCATCCGGATCGACGCCGGCCACGAGGCGTCGCCGGGCACGGTCGTCCACGTTCTCCACAACACGCTCCACGGCTGCGGGTACCCCGGAGCCGTTTTCGACGGCGAGAACGGCCACCTCTTCGTAAGCGCCCCGGCGCTCGGGCGGGGCGTCACGGTGGACTTCCGGAACAACATCGTCTCCTCGACGGGAGAGTCCTACGTCGCACCGGACTCCGGCGCGATCCCTCCGGGCGATTACCGCAACCTCTGGTCCGGTGGCGGCGCGGCACCCGCGTGGGACCGTCTCGCCCTCTCGGCACCTCCCGGCTTCACGGATGCGGCCGGGATGAACTTCGAGCTGCAGGCGGGGAGCGCCTGCGTCGACGCGGCCGGCGCGCTCTCGCCCCCGGTCTCACGAGATCTCTTCGGGACGCCGCGGCCCCAGGGGCCGGCGCCGGACCTCGGCGCGTTCGAGCGCGTCACGGGCGGAACGGCGGACCCCTGCTCACTCTCCTGCTCGGCCGCGGTCCCGGCGACCGGCCGCGCGGGCGAAGCGCTGTCCTTCTCGCTCTCCGTGACCCCGTCGAGCTGCCCCGCCGGAACGCCAGCCGTCGCCTGGACGTTCGGCGACGGCGCGTCGGCCTCTGGCGCGGCGACCTCGCACGCCTACGCGGCCTCCGGGACGTACGGATGGACCGCGACCGCGACCCTCGCGGGCGCGACCTGCACGCGCTCGGGAAGCGTCGCCGTGACTGCCGTCGCGCCGGCGCCGTGGGTGTACGTCGTCCCCGCCGTCACGCACCTGCCCGGCGCGTTCGGCGCCCTCTTCCGCACCGACGTCGCCGTCGTGAACCGCGGCGCAGCGGCGGCGAGCCTGACGCTTACGTACGTTCCCTCGGCCGGCGGCTCGCTCGCGCGCACGGCAACCGTTCCGGTCCGCGGGACGCGCGACCTCGCCGACGTCCTCGTCGGGACGTTCGGCTTCGCGGAGGGCGATTCGACGTTCGGCGCGCTCACGGTCGGCTCGGACCAGCCGCTCGTCGTCTCGTCGCGGACGTACAACCAGACCGCCGCCGGGACGCTCGGCGGCTCGCTCGCGGGCCCGGCCTCGACCGCGGGTCTCACGCCGGGCCGCACGGGAATCCTCCCGCATCTCCGCCGAAGCGCCGCGTTCCGGACGAACGTCGCCGTCACGAACCTCGGCGCGTCTTCGGCGACCGTGAGGATCCAGCTCTGGGACGCGAACGGCACCGCCGCCGGATCGCCGCGCTTCCTCACGCCCCCGGTCGGGGGAATGGTCCAGGAGAACGACGTCTTCGCGGCGAGCGGCGCCGGAGACCGGGCCGCGGCCTACGCGACCGTCGACGTCGAGACGCCCGGCGGGCGCGTCTGGGCCTTCGCGTCCGTGATCGACAACGC
>JBDTTJ010000097.1:0-10978 GCA_039930645.1 Acidobacteriota bacterium | reverse complement strand
TCGCGCAGCACGCCGTCCCGAAGGGCATCGGCCAGAGCGAGTTCGACTGCGCCCACTGGACGGCGACGTCGAGCTTCGTAGTCAGGAAATCGGCGCCGCCCGTCGACGGCACGCCGGGCGCCAGCGGCGGGGCGATCTTCCCCGGCGCGATCGGGAGACTGGGTCCAGTGATCTTCATCCGGCTCTCCGGACGCTTGTGAAAAGCGTCACGAGCGGGGATTCTACGTCACGTGCGTAGCCCCGCGGGCGCGCGAGTTCGGCCCCCCGCCGCCCGTCATCAGGGACCGTCGACCGAGCGGAAGTAGTATCGAAACTCGACGCCGTACGTCGCGAGGTCGAGGTACTTGGCTTGCTGGCCCGGCGCCAGCTTTTCTCCCCCCGAATAGAGGAGCGAGACCGGCTCGTCGATCAGGAGGAAGCCGGGCCGCGCGTCCACCTGCTTGGTAGACGCCTGGCCCCCGTCCATCGCGCACCCCGTGAGGGTCGCGGCGCCCAGCCAGGCGGGCTTGCCCAGCATGAGGCTCTGTCCCGTGATCCTCAGGCCGCCCTGGTCCTCGATCGCAAACGAGATCTTGTTTCGAATGATCCGAGCTTTGGCTTTGCCCAGCGGACCGTCATGTGCTGCTGGTCGAGGAGCGAGAGCATGGGGCCGCCGGCGTTCACCGTGCCCGGCACCGTCCAGGTCCCGGCGCGGGCCGGGACGGACCATGCGAAGAGCGCGCTGGCGGCGACCAGCGGGATCGAGATTCGCATTGTCGTCACCGCGCTCACGGCACGTCGATCGAGATGACGCGGTAGCGGTCCTTGACGGTCGTTAAGAGCCCCGAGAGATCGACCCATTCCCCTTCCTGAATTGGACGGGGTCTGAACTCGAAGGGAACCGTGTGATCCCCACCCGCCACGACCAGGGGCGTCACCTGGGGTCCGGTGAGGGTCGCGCCGCCCTTCTTGACGTCCGACCGGCCAACCAGGTCGAACGTCCCCTTGTTGACGTCGAAGTGGGAAAGATGGAGACCCGTGGTCGACACGTCGAACTTCAACGCGATCTCGAACGGGCCCGTCGGCGTGATGGCGGCCCATCCGTAGAAGGGGGCCGGGCAGAGATTCCACGCCGGAGCAACGGGTTCGGGAAGCGCGGCGAAGAACTGCGTGATCCGGTAGTCGTCGTCGATGACGAAGGTCCCGTCGGCATCCCCGATCCATTTCAGGGAATAGGGACCCAGGGGGAGCGGAACGCCGCAGGGTTCGTCGAAGGTCACCTGCGTCTCGATCTTCCATTTCCTGCGCAGGACTCCCGCGGAGGTCCGCATCACGACGCGAGTTCCCCACCCGTCGATCGTCACGGCGAGTCTTACCGGCCACATTCCGGCGCGGATCCGGTGCGGCGCGGTGTACGTCCCCGACCCGTTCGCCTCCGCCACGATGCTCCCGAGGCGCGGACGACTCCACCGAATCGTGGCGTTGCGATCCAGGGCTCGAAGAACGTAGCGTGCCTCCGTGCCCGCCGCGCTCGGTGGCGCCCGGAGAACGAGGCCCACCGAGACGGTCCCGTCCGTCAGGACGAAGGGAAACGGGGGATCGAAGGCAACGTTCGTGAGCGCCAGATACTGCAACTCCGGTTCCGCGGCGAGACGGGCCGCGGTCCTCGCGGCGCCCACGGACGCGCTCGTGGACGAGATCGGCACGGTCAGCGTCCCGGCGGACGCGTCGATCCGTCCCCCGGTCGCGACGTACGTCCCGGAGGCCGAGCGCACGGCGAGGCTTACGCTCACGAGACCCGCATCGAGCGGGGCGCCGCTCGCCGGCCTGAAGACGAGGAGCGCGGGCTTCGCGAAGACGAGAGAGGACGGCGTCAGGGTGTACGCCGGCCCGATCGCGTCGGCCTCGCCGGTCACCTCGGCCGTGAGGCCCACCGCCACGGCATTGCCGAGCGCCCCGGCCGGCACCTTCAGCGTGAGGCGGCCGTCCGCGGACCTCACCGACCCTCCCTGCGGACCGATGGACGCCGAGGCGGGAACGTCGGCCGGGAGCGGCATGATCGGCGTGACGACGGGATCGCCGGACGCGTTGTCGATCGAGGAGTCGAAGACGTCGACGCTGCCGGCCGTCACCTTCACCTGGAGGGTCGCGTCGTCGGGAATCGAAATCGTGGGAAAGAGGTCCTGGACACTCGGCTGCGTCCAGCCGAGGGCGCCGAGGGAGCCCGTCGCCGTCGCGACCACGGCGCCCGCCGCGCTCTTCAGGGTGAGGGCGTAGGCGGCCCCGTCGGCCCCCGCCGCGAAACCCACGTTCGTCCTGAAGGTCGCGTTCTGCCTCAGGCCCGTGACGACCGCGCCGGCATCCGCCGACATCAGGAACGACATCAACGGCGTCGGCTTCTGCTGTGCGCCGAACGTGCCGGGCTTCACGCCGAGCGGATCGACGTTGCTCGTCCGGCACAGGATCGCCACGGGTGCGTCCGCCTCGAAGCGCAGGGCGCCCGCCGAGCCGACGGGGAGCTGGAGGAGAGTCCCCAGGAGGTCCGTCACGTCCAGGATGCGTCCCGCCCCGACGGTGAGCGAGCCGGAGACGGGCGCGGGGTTCGAGGGGCCCGACGCGTGGAAGAAGACCTTCACGACGGCGTCCTCGTCCGTCGGGTTGAAGAACCGCCCGTCCGTCCGGAAGAACGTGTCGTTGCGTCCGTTCGCGCGTGCGACGCCGTTCACGACGACGTCTTGATAGCCCGTCGGCAGCTCCTCGAAGGTGAATAGAGAGCTGTCACCCGTCACGTTGTCGACGACGACGGAATAGCCCGCGGCCCGGCCGCGCGTGACCTCCACGCTGGCCCGGGCCACGGAGACCGAGCCCGCGAAGCCGCCCACGCCGAACTGCTGGAAGCCGGCGGCGTCGAGCGAGAAGTCCTGCGAGCCGAGCTCGCTGCCGTCCGCGCCGTAGATCGTCACGGTCGCCGCGCCTCCGGCGGAATCGGGGAAGACGACGGCGACGTTGGTCCGGTAACCCGAGTTGCCGTCCGCCGACTGGCTGACCCACAGACTGTCGGCGCCCTTCCCGGCCTTGAGGATCCGGTCCTCGGCGAAGACCGGGAGCGCGACCCCGTACGTGCCGGAGGCCGCGGTGTTGTACGTCCGGGCCCGGATGAGGAGCGGCGCGTCGCTCCAGACCTGCGTCGCGCCCGCGCCCTGCGCTCCCCAGAGGCGATCGAGGACGTTGCGGTAGACGATCGTCTGCCCGGGATTCAGCGGGACGACCTGCGGCGTCGTGGCATTCGCCGGGAGGAACGAAATCGTCGCCGTGACGGCGGCGCTTCCCGGGTTCGTGATCGCGAGGTCCGATACGAAGCGCGTGTTGTTGAGTCCGCCCGCGTTCACCGTGCCGGGGACCGTCCAGGTCCCGGCGAGCGCGGGGGCCGATAGCGTGAGGAGCGTCACGGCGGCGGCGGCGGTGTGGCTGGCTCGCATGGGACCTCCGGGGAGCCGCGGGGCCTCCCTGATGAGGAATGCGAGAATCGGCCGTCGATCCCCTCATGGAAGAACCCCCGCCTGCCGCCCCGGCCGGAGAGGTCACGAAGCTCCTCCGCGAGTGGGGCGCCGGGGACCGCGAAGCGCTCTCGCGGCTCCTTCCCCTCGTCTACGACGAGCTCCGCCGCCGGGCGGGCGCCGTGCTGCGCTCCGAGCGCGCCGGCCACACGCTCCAGCCCACGGCTCTCGTCCACGAGGCCTACCTGAAGCTGGTGGGAGGGGCATCCGTCGACTGGAAGGATCGCGCCCACTTCTTCGGCGTTGCCGCGCGCGCGATGCGCCAGGTGCTCGTCGATCACGCGCGGGCGCGCAACGCCCGGAAGCGCGGCTCCGGCCAGATTCTCGTCGATCTCGACAGCGCTTCTGCCGTTGAGGCCGCGACGGCGCCCAAAAGCCTCGACCTCCTCGATCTGGACCGTGCGCTCTCGAAGCTCGCGTCCCTCGACGCGCGCCAGTCGCGGCTCGTGGAGCTGCGGCTCTTCGCGGGCCTCACGATCGATGAATCGGCCGAGGTACTGCAGATCTCGCACGCGACGGTCAGCCGCGAGTGGAAACACGCCGAGGCCTGGCTCCAGCGCGAGATCGCGGGCCGGCCGTGACGCCCGAACGCTTCCAGGCCGCAAAGCGGATCTTCGCGGAAGCACTCGAGAGGACCGGATCCGAGCGGGCCGCTTTCGTCGCAACGTCCTGCGGCTCCGACGCGGAGTTGTGCCACGAGGTCGAATCCTTGATCTCCCACCTCCCGCATGCCGGCCTCGAGGCCGCAGTTCTCGCAGAAGTCGTGCGCCTCACGGACGCGTCTCCGGGCGCCGCCCGGCCTCCCCTGCCCGCCCGGATCGGTCAGTACGAGGTCGTCCGGGAGATCGCGCACGGCGGGATGGGGACCGTCTACCTCGCGCGGCACTCGGGCGAGCGATTCGACATGCAGGTGGCGCTCAAGGTCGTCAGCAGGGGGATGGACACCGACTTCGTCGTCCGCCGTTTCCTCGCCGAGCGGCAGATCCTCGCCTCGCTCGATCATCCCAACATCGCGAGGCTCTACGACGGCGGGGCGACCGAAGACGGCGCCCCGTGGTTCGCGATGGAATACGTCGAGGGCGAAGACCTCCTCGCCTACGCGAACGCCCGGAACCTCTCCGGGGCCGCGCGCGTCGCGATCTTCCGCGAGGTCCTCGCGGGTGTCATCTATGCCCACCAGCACCTCGTCGTCCACCGCGACCTCAAGCCCGGGAACATCTTCGTCACGGAAGGCGGCGTTCCGAAGCTCCTCGACTTCGGTCTCGCGAAGGTCCTCGACCCCGCCGGGTCTCCCGCGGCCGCGGACCAGACCGTGACCCAGCTCCGCGCCATGACGCCGGCCTTCGCGAGCCCGGAGCAGGTCCGGGGGGGGCCGGTCACGACCGCGTCGGACGTCTACTCGCTCGGCGTCCTCCTGTACGTCCTCCTCACCGGCAAGAAACCGTACCGGCTCACGACGGACGGCTACGACGAGCTCGCGAAGGCCGTCTGCGACCAGGAGCCCACGAAGCCGAGCGTCGCGGCCGGCGCCGGGCGCCTCCCGGGCGACCTCGACTGGATCGTCCTGACGGCGATGCGCAAGGAGCCGGAGCGGCGGTACGCGACCGCCAATGCGCTCTCCGAGGACCTTCGGCGGTACCTCGAAGGGCTGCCCGTCTCCGCGCGGCCCGACACCGCCTCCTATCGCGCCCGCAAGTTCGTCTCCCGGCACCGATTCGGCGTCGCGGCCGCGGGCGCAGTATTCGTCTCGCTGGCCGCCGGAGCTGGCCTCGCGCTCTGGCAGGCGGCCCGCGCCCGCGCGAGCGAGGAGGTTGCGCGAAAGCGCTTCGAGGAGGTCCGGTCCCTCGCGAAGACGGTCCTCTTCGAGCTGCACGACGAGATCGCGACGCTTCCCGGCTCGACGAAGGCGCGCGCCACGCTCGTGTCGACGGCTCTGCGCTACCTCGACTCCCTCGCCGCCGGCGCCGGAAGCGATCCGGCGCTGGCCCGCGACGTCGCCGCCGGCTACGCGCGCCTCGGGAGCGTCCAGGGAGGAACCAACGCGACGCTCGGTGACCGCGACGCCGCGCTGCGGAGCCACCAGGCGGCCATCCGCCTTCTCGAGCCGCTTGCGGCCGCTCCCGCGGCGGCCGTCGCGGACCGCAACGCGCTCGCCGCCGAGCTCCACGCGGCCGCGGGCCTCCTCGGTCCGGCCGACCCCGGCGCCCTGCCGATGCACGCGCGCGGGCTCGCGCTCCGCCAGGCGATCTTCGACGGCAATCCGGTGTCGCGGGACGCGCAGCGGGCGCTGGCGCGAAGCTGCAGCGCGATCGCGGACCATCACTCGTACCGCAAGGAGTGGCCGGAGGCGCTCGCCCTGCGGGAAAAGCAACGCGACCTCTTTCGGAAGACCGCCGGGGACGCCGCTGCGACGGACGACGACCGCCGCAACCTCGCGCTTTCCGACAAGACGCTCGGCGCCGTCCTCGAGTACAGCGGCCGCGGGGCGGAGGCGCTCCCGCTCTACGACGAGGCGATCGCGCTCGACGAGGCCCGCACCACCGCCGACCCGACGTCCGCGTTGGCCCGGATGGACCTCTCCTTTAGCCTCGGAGCCCTCGGCTCTCTTCACCTCGACCAGGGCGACCTCGCGGCAAGCCGAACTCTCTACCTGCGCGCCCTCGCCCTCCGCGAGGCCGTGGCGGCCGCCGATCCCGCGAACGCCTGGGCGAAGAGCGGCGTCGCACGGGCGCACGCGCGCCTCGGCGAGATCGAGGAGCGGCGCGGCAACCGAAAAGCCGCCAACACGCATCGCGCCCTCGCGAGCCCACCGGCCCGGTGAAAGGCTGCGAACGGCTGTCCGCCCTCAGGGCGCATCCACGGAATAGATACGGTGGCGGGTCTCGAAATAGGGCCCGAAGGAACCGTTCTCCTCCTTGAACCAGACGCGTTCCTGATCGAGACGCACAGGAAGGGAGAGCGGGATAGGAAACGTCACCGGCTCCACGCGGAAGTCCACATAGGGAAAAGAGCCGCCGGAAAGCTGGGCGCCCGGTCTGTAGTAATTCGTGTTGCCGTCGAGTGTGAACTGACCCTTCGTGAGATCGAACGCCGAGAATGCCGACAACTCCAGCGTGAGATCGGCGAATCCGTCGGGGTCTGGAGTGAGCTTCTTGTACCAGACGCAAGCGCCCGTCAGAATGCAGCCGTCTTGGCGTGCTGGACAGAGAGCCCACACCGGGTTCTCGTATTGATAAGAAGAGGCGGTCAACGTGATCGAGCCGCCATCGTTGATCCTCAACTTGCCGGTCTGGAAATTGTGCCAGGAGACTTCGAACGGATCGACCTCCTGATCGCACGGAAGCTTGTTGAGCGTGAAGTCGGTCTCGATCACCCAGTCCCGACGCACGATTTCCACTTGATACCTGGCGACGATGCGGATGGAACCGGCGCGGGCCGACACGCTGGAGCCTACAAAAAAATCAGCTGCCCTGACACGGTGCGGCGCGACGTACGTCACGCTGAAGACGTTCGTCGGGTCCGCGACGATCTTGCCGACGGTTGGGCGCTTCCAGAGAACCACGAGGGTCTTGAGGTCTTCGGGCGAGAGTTCGAGTCGGAGACCCGCAGGCTTGACCCCGGCTGACGGAGGCCACAAGAGACCGAGGTGAAGTCTCACCGATCCATCCGTCAGGACTGCGGGCTGTAGCGGACCGACGGCGAGGTTTTTTAGAGACAGGATGAGCGTCCCGCCGGCAAGAGAGCTGTTACGGGCCGCTCGCACGGACGGAGCCGAGGGATTGGTCGACGCGATCGGCACCGAGAGCGTCGCGGCCGCCGGATCCACGCGGCCTCCCATCGCGAAGAACGTGCCGGAGGCGGTCCGGATCGCGAGGCTGATGCTCACGAGGCCCAGGTCGGGGGCCGGGTCGCTCGCGCGGAAGACGAGAAGGGCCGGCTTCGCGAGCGGGAGCGGCGACGGCGTCAACGAGTAGGCCGGTCCGAAGGCGTCCGCGTCGGCAATCGCCTCCGGCGTGATCGCGATAGCCACCGGGCCGGAAAGGGCGCCCGCCGGGACCTTCAGCGTCAGGCGGCCGTCCGCCGAACGGACAGAGCCTCCCTGCGGCCCGATCGTGGCGGACGAAGCGACGCTCACCGGGAGCGGCATGATGGGCGTGACGACAGGGTCGCCGGATGTGTTGTCGATCGAGGAATCGAACACGTCGACGCTCCCCGCATTCACCTTCACATGGAGCGTCGCGTCGTCGGGGATCGCCGTCGCCGGGAAAAGGTCCTGGACGTTCGGTTGCGCCCAGCCGAACGCCCCGAGCGAGCCCGAGGCCGTCCCGATCGTCGCCCCGTCGGCGTTCTTCAACGTGAGCGCGTAATCCGCCCCTTCCGCGCCCGCGGCGAAGCCGACGTTCGTGCGAAACGCCGAGTTCTGGCGGATTCCGGTGATGGCCGCTCCCGCGTCCGCTGACATGACGAACGAGAGGAGCGGCGTGGGTCTCTGCTGCGCTCCGAACGTGCCGGGCTTCACGCCGAGAGGATCGACGTTGCTCGTGCGGCACAGGATCGCCACCGGAGCGTCGGTCTCGAATCGCAACGCGCCGGCAGAGCCCACCGGGAGCCCCAGGAGAACGTCGAGCAGGTCGGTGACTTCGAGGATGCGTCCCGCCCCGACGGTGAAGGAGGAGGAGACGGGGCTCGGGTTGGAGAGGCCGGCGGCATGGAACGACACCTGCACGACGGCGTCCTCGTCCGAAGGGTTGAAAAAGCGTCCATCCGTGCGGAAGAACGTGTTGTTTCTCCCGTTCGCGCGCGCCACGCCGTTCGCGACAACGTCCTGATATCCATTGGGAAGTTCTTCGAACGTGAAGAGGGAGCTGTCTCCCGTGACGTTGTCGACGACGACAGAGTAACCGGCGGCCCGTCCGCGCGTAACCTGCACCTCCGCTCGCGCTACCGAGACCGCACCCGCGAAACCGCCGACCCCGAACTGCTGGAATCCTGCCGAATCGACGGCGAAATCCTGCGACGAGACCTCGTTGCCGTCCGCGCCGTAGATTGTGACCGTCGCGGCGCCGCCGCCGGCATCGGGGAACACGACCGCTATGTTCGTGCGGAAACCCGAGCCGCCGTCCGCCGACTGGCTGATCCAGAGGCTGTCTGCCGACTTGCCGCTCACGAGCAGCCGGTCGTCCGCGAAGACCGGCAGCGCGACGCCGTACGTGCCTGTCGCCGCCGTGTTGTACGTCCGGGCACGGATGAGGAGCGGCGAGCCGCACGCGACTTGTGTCGCCCCGGCGCCCTGCGCGCCCCACAGGCTGTCGAGGACATTTCGGTAGGCGAGCGTCTGACCCGCGCCGAGAGTGACCTGCTTCGGCGTCGTCCCGCCCACTGGGATGAACGAGATCGTCGCTTGAACGGGCACGCTCCCGGGATTCGTCACCGCGAGGTCCGACACGAACCGCGTGTTGTTCAGCCCTCCGGCGTTTACCGTTCCAGGAATCGTCCAGGTCGAGGCGGGCGTCTGGGCCGCGCCGACCGGCCCGTAGAGGACGGCCGCGAGGAAGGCGATGGCCGAAAGGGTCTTTCGCATGAGGCCTCCGCGGGCGACCCGGCACGCCCCTGACACGAGATGCGAGAACGCGCCTCAGATCACCTCACTTGCGGTCACGAAGGAAGCGGAAGCTGGGCGCCGGAATTTCCCGTCGACGTGTGGCGGGGAATCCGCACGTGGAACGCCGTGCCCTTCCCCGGCTGGCTCTCGACGGCGATCGTGCCGCCATGGAGCTCGACGTACGCCTTCGCGAGCGCGAGGCCGATCCCCATGCCCCGGTAGGCGCGCGTCGCCGAGCCGTCCGCCTGCCGGAAGCGCTCGAAGATGTACGGGAGGTCCTTCGCGTCGACGCCGACGCCGTTGTCGATGACCGAGAACGCAACGCCGGCGTCGTCGGCGGACGCCTCCACGCGGATGCGCCCGCCCTTCGGCGTGAACTTCACGGCGTTGTGGACGAGGTTCCAGAGAACCTGCCGCATCCGCATCGGGTCGAGGCGCACGGGCGTCGGAGGCGAAGGCGTCTCGACGATCATCGCGATCCCCTTGGCCTCGGCCATGACGGACACGGGTTCGATCGCGCCCGCGACGAGCGGCCCCAGGTCGACCTCCTCGGGCTCGAGCCGAGTGCGGCCCTCCTCGAAGCGGGAGAGGTCGAGGAGATCCGAGATGAGCGCGAGCAGGAACTGCGCCGAGCGGTTGATCTGGTCGATCGCGATCTTGACGGTCTCCTTGTCGGGCCGGTCCTCCGCGAGGACCTCGCTCCAGCCGAGGATCGCGGTGAGCGGCGTGCGGAGTTCGTGATTCACGTTCTGGAGGAAGTAGTCGCGGTTCCGCTGGGCGTCGCGCAGGCGCTCGTAGCTCTTCTGGAGCTCCTCGTAGAGCCGCGCGTTACGGAGGAGCAGCGCGGCCTGATCCGCGTAGCCTTCGATCGCGGCCTGGTCCTCCGCGTCGAAGCCGCCCCGTTTGTCGGCCACGCCGAGGACACCGAGGATCCCGGACTCGGCCCTGAGCGGCGCGAGGACGAAGTTCTCGCGCACGCCGAGGCGCTCCACCAGGGCCTGAGAGATGCGCGGGTCGCTCAGATCGTTCCGGAGAACGGTCTCGCCGGTCCGGTAGACGATCACCGCGAGAGTCGGGTCGTCGAGGCCGGCCCGGACGCCCCGGAGAGCGTCCTCGGGGATGCCCCAGCCCGGCGGCGCGCCGACGAGCGAGCGCGTGTCCGGGTCCCACAGGGCGAGCCAGCCCTTCGTCGCGCCGACGAGCTGCGCGATCTGCCGGGCGAGCTGGGCGAGCGTCTCGTCCGGCCGCGTCATGAGCGCCGCGGTCTGACCGAGGCGGTGGACGCCTTCCATGGAGGCCGTCCGCCAGCGCATCCGGCGCTCGACGTTCCGGAGCGCGCGCGAGAGGCGGCCTACCTCGTCGGTGCGGTCGAGGCCCGGAAGGTCGCTCATCGGCCTGCCCGCGGCGAGCGCGTCCGCCGCGCGCGCGACGCGCCGCACCGGGGCGAGAGCGCCGCTGGTCACGGCGACGAGGCCCGCCGAGAGCGCGAGGATGACGGCGAGATAAAGGAGCCGCAGCTCGGCTCGGCGCGTGCGGCCCGCCGCGAAGATCGGGTCCAGCTGCGCGCGGACCTTTTTCTCCAGCGCGGCGCGCGGTGAGACCTTCGCGTAGATCCAGCGCGGCTCGGGGATGCGGCGCACCGCGAGCAGGAAGCGCCGGCCCGCGATCTCGGCCTCGCGGTCCGCGGAGCCGCTCTTTCGGACGTTATCGGCGAGTGTGCGCAGATCGGCGTCGAGGATGCGGCCGGGAGGCGCCGACAGGATGAGCGTCCCGTCCTCGGAATACAGGATCTCCGCGTCGTCGGGCCGGGTGGGATCCAGCGGCGACTCGAACAGGCGCG
>JBDTTJ010000096.1:0-11094 GCA_039930645.1 Acidobacteriota bacterium | reverse complement strand
CGCTCTCCACCCAGAAACGCTGCGTGCGCAGGTTCGGCTTGAAGAGGCGCTTCGTCTTGTTGTTGGCGTGCGACACCTTGTTGCCGGTCGTCGCGCGCTTTCCCGTGACCTGACAGATTCCGGACATCTCGAAACTCCTTCGACCCAGAGCCGATGAGCCTACCAGAAGATGGAGAATTCGGCAACCCGCTGACGCTGCACGGGTTGCCGTCGAGATCTCACCGCCCCACGACCATGAGTTCGAAGGAACCGGGCAGCATCGGCGGGCGCGGGCGCGGGACCTCGGTGGTCGCCGCGGGGGCCGGCCGGCAGGTTCACGACGACTCTCCGGGAGTCCGCGTCGTCCCCGTGCGTCCCGTAGATTTCCGCGAGCGCCTCGACGGGTCCGAACGTGTGGCCGAAGGCGACTCCCCACACCCACTCCCCTCCTCCACCGCTCTCGAAGACGCGCCCGGCTTCGATGTTGACGGCGACGGAGCCATCGAAACGGCGACGCCGGCCGTCTCCTCGTCGAGGAACCGCCACTTCGCGCCCAAGAGCGGGTTGCCGACCCCGCTCCGCGTCCCCACCCCGTCCGAAACGACGGCGAGAGGCATCTCGAGCTTGAGCTGGAGACGCTCGCCCCAGCCGTAGTTCGCGTCCACGAGCGCGCGCCCCAGCGTGACGAAAGCGACGTCCGATCGAGCGTCATGGCCACGTTCACTTCCCAGTTGCCGGGGCCGGGACGGACCGGAACCGCACGAGACGCCGATGATCGCACGCGCGGACTGTCGTAGAGTCTGTCCGTGCGACTGCGATTCCTGCTCGCGATCCCCCTTCTCGCTGGGGCTCTCGCGGCCCCTATGCGCGCCCAGGACCCCTTTGAGATCCAGGTCTACGAATACGAGACCGTCCCGAAGGGTAAGTGGAACCTCGAGACGCACGTCAACTACGTTTCGAAGGGGACGACGACGTGGGAAGGCCCGATGGCGCCCACCGAGGGCCAGTTCCACACGACGTTCGAGCTCACGCGCGGGATCACCGACAACTTCGAGCTCGCGGGGTACCTCCTCCTCGGGTCGTACACGGGCAGCCACTTTCAGTACGCGGGAATGCGTATCCGCCCGCGGGCGAGCGTCCCGAAGGAATGGGACTGGCCGATCGACGTTTCGTTCAGCCTCGAGTTCGGCTTCCCGACGAAAGTCTTCGAGGAGAACGGGACGACGCTGGAGATCCGGCCCATTCTCGAGAAGAAATTCGGGCTCTGGCAGGTGGACTTCAACCCCGTCGTGGGCACGGCCCTGAGCGGGCCGGGCACGGGCGAGTGGGATTTCGAGCCCGGCCTGCGAATCGCGTACGAGGTCTCGAAGAAGCTGGACGTGTCGGTGGAGTACTACGGCGCGATTCCGTTCTCCGGCGGCGAGTCCGTGCACCAGATCTACCCGGGAGCAGACATCCACTTTTCGGAGGAGGTCGTCCTGAACGTCGGGGCCGGCTGGGGGCTCACGGACGCCGGCAACCGGTTCGTCTGGAAGATGCGCCTCGGCGTGCTGTTCTAGGCGCCTACGCCTTCGCCTGCTTCGCGACGGCCTCGGCGGCCTTCTTCGCCGCCTCGGGATCGCCGAGATAGCGGCTGTCGACCTTCCGGAACGACGCGTCGAGCGTGTAGACGAGCGGGATGCCGGTCGGGATGTTCAGCTCGGGGATGGCCTCATCCGAGATGCCGTCGAGGTGCTTCACCAGGGCGCGCAGGCTGTTCCCGTGCGCCACGACGAGCACCTGCTCGCCACGCGCGAGGCGCGGGACGATGGAGTCGTACCAGTACGGGAGGAAGCGGTCCACGACGATCGCGAGGCTCTCGGTCGCCGGGAGGATCTCGGGCGGCATCCCCGCGTAGCGCGGGTCGAAGCGCGGGTGGCCGGCGTCGTTCGCGTCGAGCGGCGGCGGCGTGATCGCGAAGCCCCGGCGCCACTTGTGGAGCTGCTCGTCGCCGTACTTCTGCGCCGTTTCCTTCTTGTTGAGGCCCTGCAGCGCTCCGTAGTGCCTCTCGTTCAGGCGCCAGGACCGCTCGACGGGGATCCAGAGCTGGTCGAGCTCCTCGAGGACGATCTGCAGCGTGAGGATTGCGCGTTTGAGGAGCGACGTGTAGGAGCGGTCGAACGCGACGCCCTCGGCCTTCAGGAGCTTCCCGGCCGCATGCGCTTCCTCGACTCCCTTCGGCGAGAGACCGACGTCCACCCAGCCCGTGAAGCGGTTTTCGAGGTTCCACGTGCTCTCGCCGTGCCGGACGAGGACGAGTCTGTTCGGAAGGGGGGTGCTCATGCGGGGGAGCATAAACCGGGCGGTCAGTTCCGCCGGGCGCGAGCAAGGGCCATCGCCCCGACGAACATCACCGCCCCCACCAGGATGATTGCCGCGCCCGGAGCGACGTCGACGGCCACCGACAGGAGCAGGCCGCCCACGACCGAGACCAGCGCGACGGCGATCGAGCCCGCCAGGAGAGCCGGCCAGCGCGCCGCGAGCGGCCGCGCCGCCGCGCCGGGCAGGACGAGGAGAGCCGAGACGAGCAGGATCCCGACGACCTTGAGCGCGACGACGACCGCGACCCCCACGAGGACGAGGACCAGGAGCCTCATCGCGCCCGTGTTCACGCCCGCGACCTCGGCTCCTTCCTCGTCAACGGACGCGAGGAGCAGCGGCCGGAAGAACGCCGCGAGCGCGGTGAGGACGGCCGCCGTCGCGGCGCCGAGAACGAGCAGGTCCGCCGGCGCGACCGTCAGGATGTTCCCGAACATGAGACCGAAAAGATCGACGTTCGTCGTCACGAACCCGAGGGCGACGACGCCGAGCGCCATCGCGGCCACAGTGAAGACGCCGACCGCCGAATCCTCGCTCACGGAGGTGCCCTGGGCCCGCGCCGTCGCCCCGGCGACGAGGAGCGCCGCCACGAGGCCGCCCGCGAGCGGCGGGAAGCCGAACAGCGTCGCGACGGCGACGCCGCCGAACGCGGCGTGAGCGACACCCGACCCGACGAACGCGAGCCGCCGGAGGACGACGAAGAACGACAGCGCGCCGCAGAGCAGGGCCGCGAGGGCGCCCGCGGCGAGGGCCCGCTGGAAGAACGGGTAGGCGAGGAACTCGATCACGCGTCCACCGGCTCCTCGACGACGACTCCGTCCACGCGGAAGACGGCGTCCGCCCCGCCCATCGCGTCGCTGTCGTGCGTCACGTACACGACCGTGCGGCCCGCCGCGGTCTCCTCCGCGACGAGGCGCCGCAGGGTCGCGAGGCCGGCCGTGTCGAGCGCCGTGTCGGCCTCGTCGAGGACGAGCAGAGGCGGCGCCCCCGCGATCGCCCGGGCGAGGAGAACGCGCTGGCGCTGCCCGCCGGAGAGGAGCCCGACGGGGACGGCCTGAGCCTCCGCGGGAAGTCCCGCGCGCGCGAGAGCGGCTCGGGCTTCGGCAGCCGCGTCCGAATTCCGCCGAAATCCGGCCTTCGGCGAAAGGGAGAAGGCGACGAGGTCGACAGCCGAGAGCGGCGCGTCGAAGGCGAGCGTCGAGCGCTGGGACAGGTAGCCGATCCGGGGTCGCGGGATCTCACCTCTCCCCTCCTCGAAGAAAGCTACCCGGCCCGAGTCGGGACGCAGGATTCCGAGAAGGATCCTGACGATCGTCGTCTTGCCTCCGCCGTTGGGTCCCACGAACGCGGTCCGCTCCCCGGCCAGAATCTCGAAGGACGCGCTCTTCAGGACCGGCCTCGAGCCGAGCGTCACGGAGACCTCGTCGAACCTCACGCCGACGCTCACCGGAGGCCCTCCAGAAACGCGCGCGCGTCGAAGCGCAGCAGCTCGGAGTACGTCTCGCGGCCCGGCACGCCGCCGATCGGATCCGCAAGGACGAGGCGCACACCGGCGTCGGCGGCCACCACCCGCGCCGCCGACGGCGGGAACTGGGGCTCCGTAAAGAGCGCCGGGATGCTCCGCTCGCGAACGAGGTCGATCAGCGCGCGGAGCTGGCGCGGCGACGACTCGCGCCCCGGCACGGGCTCGATCGACCCGCCGTTCACGAGGCCGTAGTCCGCGAGAAAATATGCCCAGGAGTTGTGCGTGGAGACGACCGCCCGGCCGCGCGCCGGGGCCAGGGTCGCGGCGACCTCCGCGTCGAGCGCCGCCAGCGAACGGCCCGCCTCGGCGGCGCGTGCGCGATAGCCCTCCGCGCCGGCCGGGTCGAGCCGGGCGAACGCCTCCGCGAGCGGTGCGAGCGCTGCCGCCGCCCGGCGCGGCGAGAGCCACCAGTGCGGGTCGCGTCCGATCTCGCCGTCGTGGTCGCGTTCCCCGGGACGCGCGGCGTCCGCGCGGACGCCGACGCTCGCGCCCGCGTCGTGAACGGCCGCTCGAGCCGCACATGCCGCGACGAGCCCGGCCACCCAGCCGTCGTACCCCGCTCCGACCGTGACGACGAGGCGGGCCTTCGCGAGACGTTTCACGTCCCGCGGCCCGGGCTCGAAAACGTGCGGGGACACGCCCGGGGGGACGACCGTCACGACGTCCCATCCGCTTCCCGCTACCTGCTCCGTGAGGCTCGCGAGCGGTGCGATCGTCGCGGCCGCGACGGGGCGCGGCTCGGCGGCCGCGGCGGCCGCGGCCACGGAACAGGCGAAGAGCGCGACTCCCTTCATGCAACGCGATTGCATCTGAACAATTATCCCACGGTTGACCGCGCCCCCGCGGCGCGAGACGATGCAGACGTGAGCTGCAAAGAGCATGGGGACCACGCCCACCGCCACGGCGAGGGCTGCGGCCACAAAACCGTTCGCCACGGCGACCACGCGGACTATCTGCACGACGGCCACCTGCACGCCCAGCACGAGGGCCACGCCGACGAGCACCGCCTCGACGTGAGCCGGCGGCGACCCGGCGCCTGCGCGCCGGTCGAGTGCACGTGTCCGGAAGGGCACGCCAACGCCGGGCACGCCGCCGTCCCGCACGGCGACCACGTGGACTACGACGTGAACGGCGCGCTCCACCACCCGCACGGGTCGCACTGCGACCTGCACGGGAAGCTGTAGCTCACTCCCTCTCGTCGAAGATCCGCGCCATGTGGAGGCGAAGCGGCCTCTCGAACGTCCACGACGTCGTCTTCTGGAGCCCGTGCTCCGCGGCCGCCGACGCGTTCCACGCTTCGAGCGCGCTCAGGCGCTCCTTGAACCAGGCCTCGGTCAGACCACCGTTCTCCCAGAGCCGCTGCAGCCTCTCGCGCTGGAGGCCGACGTCGCCGATCTCCGGGTGGTGGTTCACGCCCCACACCCGGGGAAGCGCGCTGCCCGGAACGTGCGCGAATTCCAGCATCGTGACGGCCTCGCCCGGCCGCGTGCCCCCGGGCTCGCACTCGAACGCGAGAGGGCGCGCGAACCCGTTCCCCGTCGGCAGCAGGTCGTAGAGGCGGCTGTCGAGGACCTTGACCTCGGGGCCCCCGTTCTCGGCGAAGTAGTCGGCGAAGAACGGGTGCGCCCACGCCTCGTCGGTGAGAACGTTCGTGACGATGCCCGCGCTCTTGCCGCCCTTGCGCTCGGGGCGCAGCTCCGAGCGCGCCGCGCCCGACCAGCGCGAAAGGATCCCGAAGGAGTGGCAGATCCCGAGGAGGGCGGCGCCCTCTGTCCGGATCACGGAATCGAAGAACCGGAAGAGAGGCGCTTCCCAGGCAGGATCCTCGTGGACGCCCTGCGAGCCCGGCGACACCCCGTCGTTCTCGCGGGGATCGAGCGCCCCGGGGCCGCCCGTCCCGACGATGAGCGGGAACCGTGCGACCGACGCCGGAATCGCGTGCCCCGCGCGAACGTCGTAGCTGAGCACGCGCACGGCGGGGGCGCTTCCCTTCCGCCTCGCGCGCTCGTCGTGCGCGTAGTTCAGGAGGCTTTCTACGATCGAGGCGTGCCCGAGGTTCGCGTACCCGTGGTGCATGTCGAGAACGGCGACGTCCACGATGCCGGGCACCGGCGGCGGTTCGTCCGCCGGCGTATGCACGCGCGCGTAGAAAAGCGACAGCCCCTCCGGAACGACGATCTGCGTGCCGGGCGCGGGCGGCCGCTCGGGCGGGAGCCTCACCTCGTTCAGGACTTCTCCTCCTTCAGCGAGCGCGTCATGAGCCGCCGAACGGCGTCGGCCGGCGACGTCTCCCCCGCGAGGATGCCACGCACCATCTCGGAGATCGGCATCTCGACGCCCGCGGCCGCCGCGAGCTCGAGGAGGGCCGGAGCGGTCGCGACGCCTTCGGCGACTTCTCCGCCGAGCGCCGCGATGGCCTCGGACAGCGACTTCCCGGACGCGAGAGCGAGGCCCACGCGGCGGTTGCGCGAGAGGTCGCCCGTAGCCGTGAGGATGAGGTCCCCGACCCCGGCGAGACCGGAAAAAGTCTCCCCTTCCCCGCCCACCTGCGTCCCGAGCCGGCGGATCTCCGCGAGCGCCCGCGTGAGCATGGCGGCGCGCGTGTTGTGCCCGAGTCGCAGGCCGTCCACGAGACCCGCCGCGATCGCAATCACGTTTTTCGCCGCCCCGGCGATCTCGACACCGACGACATCGCTCGACCGGTAGAGGCGCAGCGTCGGCGATGAGAGGAGCCCCTGCAGGAAGCGCGAGACCTCCGGGTCCGGTGACGCGACGACGGCGGCGGCCGGCAGCGCACGCGCCACCTCGGCCGCGAACGTCGGGCCCGAGAGCGCGGCGAGGCCGGACGTCCGGCCGGTCACGAACGTCATGATCTCCGTCGTCCGGCGGCGCGTCCCGATCTCGATTCCCTTTGACGTCGCGACCAGCGGCGCAGGCGGGAGCATGTCGTTAAGCCGCACGAGCTCGGCCGCCGTCGCCTGGACCGACACGGACCAGAGGACGGCGGCGGCGCCCGGGAAGGCGTGGGCGGGGTCCGTCGTGAAGAGGACTCGCTCCGGGATCGGCGGCGCGCCCTTGAGTGCGGGGTGCTGGCGGGTCGCACGCAGCCGCTCGACGACGTCGGCGCGCCGCCCGAGCAGCCGTACGTCGTGCCCCGCGTTGGCGGCGTGGACGGCGAGTGCGGTGCCCCATGCGCCCGTGCCCACGATGGCGATCTGCGTCACGAGTTCCTCCGTCCGAGGCGGCGCTCGGTGCCGTCGAGAAGCCGCACGATGTTTGCCCGGTGCGAGAAGACGAGGAGCAGGGTCGTCGCCCCGCCGGCGACGACCTCCGCGTCAGGTGCGTGAAACAGGAGCCGCAGCGCGAGCGGCAGAAGGCACGCGGCGGTGATTGAGCCGAGGGAAACGAACCGTGTCGCCGCGACGACGACCACGAAGGCTCCGACGACCGCGAGGACGGCCCACGGGGCGAGAACGCCGAAGCTCCCGATCGCCGTCGCGACGCCCTTGCCGCCGCGAAAGGAGAACCAGGCCGGGAAGACGTGTCCGAGGACGGCGGCGACGGCCGCCGCCCCGAGCCAGCGCGGGTCGTACGTGACGGATCTCATGAGGAGGACCGCGGCGACGCCCTTGCCGACGTCGAGAAGCATCGTGCCGACCGCGAGGCCCTTTCCCGCCGTGCGCAGAACGTTCGTCGCGCCCGCGTTGCCCGAGCCCTGCGTTCGCACGTCGATGCCCTTGAAGAGACGCACGAGGACGATCGCAAACGGCACGGAGCCGAGGAGGTACGCCGCCGCGAGGGCGAGAAGCTCGCGCGTCACGGACGCCACCCCATCGTCCCGAGCAGGTGGTGGCGCAGCATCGACAGCGCCGACGAGGTGCTCCACCGGCGGACCAGCGCGCGATCGCCCGGCATCAGGAGTCTCTGGTGCAGGTGCGCGCCGCCGGCGTCGTCGAGCGCGAAGTGGACCGTTCCCACCGGCTTATCGGGTGTGCCACCGCCCGGACCCGCGATCCCCGTGACGGAGAGGCCGATCGACGCTCCGAAGCGGAGCCGCGCGCCGAGCGCCATCTCGCCGGCGGTCTCCTCGGAAACGGCGCCGAAGCGCTCGAGCGTGCCGGCCGACACACCGACGAGATCCGCCTTCGCCGAGTTCGCGTACGTCACGGCCGATCCGAGGAAGTAGTCCGACGAGCCCGCAACGTCCGTGAGGCGCCCGGCGAGCAGGCCGCCCGTGCAGGACTCCGCCAGCGCGAGCGTCTTCTGCCCGCGGCGCAAGAGGTCTCCGACCACGCCCTCGAGCGTCTCGTCGTCCCGTCCGAAGATCTCGCCCGCGAGAGTCTCCTGGAACGCGGCCTCGATCCCGTCGAGGGCGACGCCCGCTTCGGCCGGCGTCCCTTGCGCCGCGAAATGCAGCTGCACCTCGCCGGGCGCCGCGAGAATCGTGATGGGCACGTTCGGATACGCCTCGTAGACGGGCTTGATCAGCGTCTCGACGACGCTCTCCGGCATCGCGGCCACCTTCAGGATGCGCCGGTGGAGGCCGGCCCCAGCCGTGCGCGCGAGAAGCGGCGCGGCCGCGTCGTCCCACATCGCCTTCATCTCGTGCGGGACGCCCGGCAGGAGGACGACGGTCTTCCCGCCCTGCTCGACGAGAAAGCCCGGCGCGCTCCCGCGCCGGTTCGCCAGCACGATGGCGCCCTCGATCACGTCCGCCTGCTTCGCGTTCACCTCGGGCATTTCGTAGCCGCGCTTCCGGAAGCGCTCCCTGAGCTTGAGGAGGATTTCCTCGTCCCGCACGAGCGAGCGGCCGAGCACCGCCGCGACGGCTTCCTTGGTCCGGTCGTCGTCGGTCGGGCCGAGGCCGCCGGACGTCACGAGAAGAGGCGCGCGTTCGAGGGCGGCGGCGATCTCGGCGAGGAGGTCGTCCCACCCGTCTCCGACGCAGGCCTTTCGGACGGTGGAGATGCCGAGGGCTTCCATGCGGCCCGTGAGGAAGAGCGAATTCGTGTCGAGGCGCGTCGTCCCGAGAAGCTCGCTTCCGACGGCGAGGATCGAGGCCGTGCGCGGGCCGGCGGCGGGCGGGGTCACGCCGTCACCTCGTGCGTCTCGAGCTTGCGCGAGGTCTCTTCCCACTCCCACAGCTTCGCCTCGAGCGCCTTGCGAGCCGCGTCACGGGCAGCCGATACGCCCCGCGCCTTCTCGCCATCGCGGTAGACGTCGGGATCGCCGAGCGAGACGTCCAGCGTCCGGATCTCCTGCTCGAGAGCGGCAATCGCCTCCTCGAGATCGGAGAGGAGGCGGAGATTCTTTGCGCGCCGCCTCTCGGCGGCGCGGTCGGACGAGGAAGAAGAGGAAGAAGAAGAGGAAGATTTCTTAGAGGGGGAAGGGGGGGATGCCGCCGCAGCAACGGGTCGCGCCGCACCGGTACGGCCGACGCCGGAGCGCGCACCGGCCGCATCGAGAGCTGCCGCGCCTCCCTCTTCACCTTTCAAAGAAATCTTCTCTTTCTCCTTCTTCTTCCGAACCATTTCCGAATAGTTCCCGTCGTGCACTTCGACCGCCCCGCCCGGCGCGATCTCGAGGATCTGCGTCGCGATGCGGTCGACGAACCAGCGGTCGTGGGAGACGAAGACGATCGCGCCCTCGAACTCCAAAAGCGCGTCCTCGAGCGCTTCGCGGGCGTCGAGGTCGAGGTGGTTCGTGGGCTCGTCGAGGAGGAGCAGGTTCGCGCCCCCGAAGACGATGCGCGCGAGCGAGAGCCGGCCCTTTTCGCCGCCGGAGAGCGTCGCGATCTTCTGGTAGACCTCGTCGCCCCGGAAGTCGAAGAGCGCCAAAAAGTCGCGCGCCTCGAGCTCCTTCATCGAGGGGTCTAGGTCCATCACGACGTCGAGCGCGGACGCGTTCGGCGACAGGTCGGCCATCTCCTGGTCGTAGTAACCGATCAGGACGCCCACGCCCGGAAGGGCCGAGCCCGAGAGCGGCGCGAGGACGCGCGCGAGGTTCTTCAGGAGCGTCGTCTTGCCGCACCCGTTCGGCCCCCAGAGCGCCATGCGGTCGCCGCGGCGCAGGAGGAACGAGACGGGCTGCGTGAGCGGGCCGGTCTCCGGGTAGCCGGGGACGATCTTCTTCGCCTCGAGAACGCGCCCGCCCGAGACGCGCGCCTCCTCGAACCGGATGGAAACGTCGTTCGCGTCCTCGCGCGGCGCCTCGATGCGCTCGATCCGCGCGAGCATCTTTCGCCGCCCCTGCGCCTGCTTCGTCTTCTGGCCCGCGATGTTGCGGCGAATGAAATCCTCGGTCCGCTCGATCATCTGCCGCTGCTTCTCGGCTTCCTTCGCGCGCACGCGGTCGCGCTCGGCCTTGAGCTTGCGGTATGTCGCGTAGTCGCCCGGGTAGTCCTCGAGCCGGCCACTGGCGACCTCCACGATGCGGTCCGCGACCGCATTCAGGAAGCGGCGGTCGTGCGAGACGACGAGCGCCGACAGCTCGACGGACGTCTTCCTCTCGACGAGCCAGCTCTCGAGGAACTCCATCCCCGCGACGTCGAGGTGGTTCGTGGGCTCGTCGAGAAGGAGAACGGACGCGTCCGTCAGGAGGAGCCGGGCGATCTGGGCGCGATGCTTCTGCCCGCCGGAGAGCTCGCCGACCTGCCGGTCCCAGAGCGCGCGCGGCAGGCCGACGCCGTCCAGCACGCGGTCGATGCGCGAGTCGGCCTCGTAGCCGCCGGCCCGCTCGAAGTGCTCGCGCGCCTCGTCGTGCTCGTGAAGGAGGTCCTGCAGCTCTCCGGGATCGCCGGAGGCGCCATGCGCCGAGATCGCCTCCTCGAGCCGCCGCATCGTCCGCTCGACCTCGAGGAGCGGCTCCTGCGCGCGCGCGACGAAGCTCCGGAGGGGCTCGTCGCCCTCGGGCTCTACTGCCTGGTCGAGCGAAGCAAAGGTCGTCCCGCCCGCGAGATAACGCTTCCCGCCGTCGGGTTCGACGGTGCCCTGGACGATCTTCAGGACTGTCGACTTCCCCGCTCCGTTGCGGCCAACGAGACCCACGATCCGCCCGGGGTCGTGCTGCCACGTGGCGTCCACGAGGACGTCCTTCGTCCCGAAGCTCTTGCGGACGTTTTCCAGGCGGTACAACACCGCCCGGAGGATAACGGAAGGCCTACTTCACGTTCCGAACCACGTAGAGGTCCGTGAGGAGGCGGACATACGAGGTGATGATCGTCTTTCCGTCGT
>JBDTTJ010000095.1:0-11138 GCA_039930645.1 Acidobacteriota bacterium | reverse complement strand
CGCTCGTGAAGCCGATCGACTGGCTCGACCTCGTCATGCACGGCACGCCGTGGGTGATCGTGATCCTGAAGGGCGCGTTCGCGCTGAAGCGCTGAGGGCTCAGGGGTCCGGGCGGGTCGCGGCCTCGCGCGCCTGGCTCAGCTCGCGCTTCGCGTCATCCAGCTTCTTCCGCGCGGCCGCCGTGTCCTCGGAGGTCATCCCCTTCTTTACGGCTGCGTCGTCCACCGCGCGACGGGCCGCCTGCACGTCGGCCTCCGCGCTCTTCACGCGCGCTTTCTTTCCGGACGACGCGCCTGACGCCGAAGGGCCGACGCCGGCGGCAGGGGCGGCCGGGTCCCCTTCCGCTCCGGACACCGAGAGGCTACCGCCCGACACGCCCTTCTGCCCGAGCTTTCGCTCGCGCGCGAGGTCGGCGAGCGTCTTCGGCTTCGCGGAGACGGAAGCTGCGGCGGGTGCCGACCCGAGCGCGGCTGCCGGCGTCGAAGCCGGCGTCGCCGCTGCAACCTGGGCCAGAAGGAAAAGCGCGAGCATTGGAGCCTCGCCCGAGTTTATCGCTGTCCCCCGTCGCTCTTGAGGTACTTCAAGAGCTCCGAGTTCGTGGACAGGATGAGCCACGTTTTCTCGTCGACGCTGCCCCCGAGGGTCTCCATCGACTTCAGGAACTGGTAGAGATCCGCGTCGCGGCCGTAAGCCTTCGCGTACACCGACGTGGCCTTCGCGTCCGCGATTCCCTTGACCTCCTGGGCGGTCTTGTAGCCGCCGGACGACGCCCCGAGGACGTCGCGCTCCTTCTGGCCGCGGATCTCGGCGGCGCGCCCCTGACCCTCCGAGCGGCTGCGCTCGGCGATGCGCTTGCGCTCCGAGATCATCCGCTCGAAGACCTTCTGCTGGACGCTGTCCACGTAGTTGATGCGCTTGAACCGCACGTCCACGAGCTCGATCCCGAACTCGGGCGTGATCTTCGAGGCCTTCTCGAGAATGATCTTCGCGATGCCGCTCCGTCCGGCGCTCACCTTCGCCATGGCCTCGGCCGCACCGATGCCCTCGAGGTCCTCCGTGATCTGGAACGGCCGGTTCGTCGAGCGGACGATCTCGATCAGGTCGAAGGAGGCGATCGCGTTGCGCGTCTCGCCGTCCACGATGTCGTCGAGCCGGCTCTGCCCGCCGCGCTCGTCGCGGACCGCCTGGAAGAAGCGCAGCGGGTCGGAGATGCGCCAGCGGGCGTAGGTGTCGACCCAGATGTACTTCTTGTCCTTCGTCGGGATCTCGTTCGGGTCTCCGTCGTACTCGAGCCAGCGCCGATCGAAGCGGTGGACCTCCTGGATGAACGGAACCTTCAGATGCAGTCCCGGGTCCTTCACGACGCCGCCCACGGGCCGGCCGAACTGCGTGAGGACGGCCTGCTCGGTCTCGGAGAGCGTGTAGACGGAGGAGAGGAGGAGGACGGCGGCCAGGAAAAGGCCGGCCACGAGCACGATCCGCTTCACGGCTTCACCTCCTTCTTCTCGCCTTCCAGCTGGAGGAGCGGGAGGATGCCCTTCGCGCTCTCGTCGAGGATCAGCTTGCGCCCCGCCTTCGGCAGGGTCGCGTTCAGCGTCTCGAGATAGATGCGCCGGCGCGTCACGGCGGGCGCCTTCTTGTATTCCTCGTACAGCGCCTCGAAGCGCTTGGCGTCACCCTCGGCGTTGTTCACGCGCTCGAGCGCGTACCCCTCCGCGGCCCGGATCGCCTGCTCGGCCTCGCCCTTGGCCTTGGGGACGGCCTTGTTGTAGTCGGCCCAGGCGTCGTTGATGGCGCGCTCCTTCTCCTGGATCGCCTGATTGACCTCGTTGAACGCCGGCTTCACCGGGCCGGGGGGATTCACGTCCTGAAGGACGAGCTGCTGAACTTCGATGCCGATGCCGTAAAGCTCGCAGAGCCGCTGGAGCTCAACCTTGGCCTGCAGCGCGATCGCCTCGCGCCCGATCGTCAGGACCTCGTCCACGCTGTGGTCCCCCACGACCTGGCGCATCGCCGCCTCGGACATGTAGCGGAACGTCTCGGGGACGTCGCGCACCCGGAAGAGGAACGCCGCCGGGTCCTTGATCCGGAACTGGACGATCCACTCGACGACGGCGACGTTGAGGTCGCCCGTGAGCATCTGCGATTCGGCGATCGTCTCCTTCGTCGGCGCCTGATAGCTCGTCTGCGCCGCGGCATGCGCGGTCCGGAACCCGAACTCCATCTTGAGCTGGCGCTGGACCGGCACCTTCGTGATCCGCTCCACGCCGAACGGCACCTTGAGGTGCGGGCCCGGCTCGCTGGTCCTCACGTACTTGCCGAACCGCTGGACGACGCCCACTTCATCCGGCTCGACCTGGTAGTAGCCCGTCGCCGCGACGAGCAGGACCGCCGCGGCGATCAGGACCATACGCGCCGCACCTCGCGGAATCCTCGGGAGCGGCGGGATCGGCGGGAATTCCAGCCGCTTGCCGCCACCCAGATCGACGCTCCAGCCTTGTTCGGACATGTCCCGTTCCTTTCGGTTCCCGCAGCGCTTGCGTGGGCAGCCTACACCCGGGGTCGGGCGGCGCCGGGGCGGGCTGGTTCCCGCTCCAGCCGGTCGAGCGCCGTCGTGACGACGGCGCCAACGATCGCGTTGCCGGCCCGGACCGTCTCATACGCGATTCTTGTGATCGCGAACTGCAGGCTCTCGATCGCCTTCGCCGGCCCGGCAATGGGCTCGATCCGCGCCAGGACGGCGTAGGGCCTTCGCGCCAGCTCCTCGTGGGCCCGCTGGGCTTCCGTCGTGGCCGCGTCGACCGCGTCCGTCACGAGCTCCGCCGCGCCGCGCAGCTTTCGGATCGTCCGTTTCTCCATGCCGTCACTTCCCTCAGGCGCCGCCGAGCCACGCGCGGAGCTGCTCGTAGACACGGTCATCATGGGCCAGCGCGACGTGGTGGACTCCCGGAAAAACCCGGAGGTCGGGCGTCTCGGGCCCGGGCACGCGCACGAGCGAGTCTCCGAGAGCCCTCGAAACGGGATGCCCGGGATCTCCGGTCAGCGTCCCGGCGACGACGTAGTGCCGTGCGGTCGCGCGCCACGCGGCCCGGCCCGCCCCTTCGTGCGCCGCGCCGAGGCCGAGGTCCTTCACCCCGCGGCTCCGCAGGTTCAGGACGTTTCCGAGGAGCCGCGCGATCGGGCTCCGCACGGCGCCGAGGACGTCCGCCGCCGTCCGCGTCAGTTTCTCGAGATCCGCGCCGTCGTGGGGCGTTCCGAGGCAGACGACGTGTCGCACGAGCGCCGCCCAACGGCTTTCGAGAAGGCACGCGCTCTCCACGACGAGGCCTCCCATGCTGTGGCCGATGAGCGCGATCTCCTCGACGGCGATCGGGTGCGCCGCCACGAGGTCGTCGAGGCGGGTGGCGAGGAGGCGTCCGTTCCGCGCGATGGCGAGGCCCGTGTTGTACCGCACCGCGACCGGCGTGTAGCCGAGGTCCCGCTCGAGGAGCGCCCCGTACGAGACGCCCTTTTGGCCGGGAAACTCGAAGACGTCCTCGGTGCAGCCAAGGCCGTGGACGAGGACGCAGAGCTTCGGCTTCGGTGTTCCCGCGCCGCGCGAGAGCTCCATGTCGATGGCGAGATCGTTCCGTCGGCGGTCGAGATGGTCGCCGACGATCGCGTTCAGGACACCGATCCCCTTGTCCACCCGCGTCGCGCCCACGGACCGCAACCTATCAGATGGCATCCGGGCCGGTCCCGGCCGGGTCCCCCTTCTCGCGAGAAAGTAGTGGCTCTGACGCTCCGTCTCGGCCCGAAGCGCTCTCTGCCCTGAACGTGGGACGCGCGCGCACGGCGTCAAGCGGAGATCCGACACCGCGGCCGCGCTTCTGTATCATCCGGCCCCGAATGAAGGTATCCATCCCGAAGGAGACGCGCGCCGACGAGCGGCGCGTCGCCCTGGCCCCCGACACCGTCAAGAAGCTCGTCGCATCCGGACTCTCCGTCGTCGTCCAGTCGGGAGCGGGGCTCGCGGCCGGCTTCTCCGACGCCGACTTCACCGCCGCCGGCGCCTCGATCGAGGCCGACCGCGCGGCACTCCTCGCGGGCGCCGACCTTCTCGCCTGCGTCAACCGGCCCGATCCGGCCGACGTCGCCCGCCTCCGGCGCGGCGCCGCCGTCATCGGCTTCCTGCGCCCGCTGGACGAGCCCGAGGGTCTCCGCCCCTTCCTCGACGCCGGCGTGACCGCCTTCGCGATGGAGCTCGTGCCGCGAACGACCCGGGCCCAGGCGATGGATGCGCTGTCCTCGATGGCGACGATCGCCGGCTACAAGGCGGTCCTCCTCGCCGCGGCGCGGCTCCCGAAGATGTTCCCGCTTCTCATGACGGCCGCCGGCACGGTCCCACCGGCGAAGGTCGTCGTGGTGGGCGCGGGCGTCGCGGGCCTCATGGCGATCGCGACGGCGCGCCGCCTCGGCGCGAACGTCGAGGCCTACGACGTCCGCCAGGCCGCCGGCGAGGAGGTCCGCTCGCTCGGCGCGCGATTCCTCGACGTCGACCTCGGCGACATCCAGACGCAGGACGCCGGCGGCTACGCCGTCGAGCTCTCGCCCGAGGCGCTCAAGCGCGGGCGGGACCTGGTTGCCAAGCACGTGAAGGACGCCGACCTCGTGATCACGACGGCCCAGGTTCCCGGCCGCAGAGCGCCTCTCATGCTCGAGGAGGACGCGGTCCGCGGCATGAAGCCCGGCGCGTTCATCGTCGACCTCGCCGCGCCCACCGGCGGCAACACCGCCCTGACGAAACCCGGCGAGGACACGGTCGTCAACGGCGTGACGATCCTCGCGCCGCTGAACCTCGCGGCCACCGTGCCGCTCCACGCCAGCCAGCTCTACGCCCGCAACGTCGCGGCCTTCCTCAGGCTCCTCGTGGGCGAGGACGGCGCGCTCACCGTGAACCTGAACGACGACGTCGTGGCCGGCGCCTGCGCCGCGCACGACGGCACGCCCGTGAATCCCCGCGTCGCGGCGCTCCTCGCGCCGGCCGCGCCCACCGGAGCCCCCCGATGAACGAAGTCCTGATCGCCGGTTTCTACGTTTTCGTCCTGGCGGCCTTCCTCGGCTACCAGGTCATCTCCCGCGTCCCGCCGCTCCTCCATACGCCGCTCATGTCGGCGACGAACGCGATCTCGGGCATTTCCCTGATCGGGTCGATCGTGACGGCGGGAGCGAAATACAACCTCACGAGCACGATCCTCGGCGTCATCGCCGTGACGGCCGCGACGATCAACGTCGTCGGCGGCTTCATCATCACGGACCGCATGCTGAAGATGTTCAAGCGTGAAGTAAAGCCCGCTGCGGAGAAGAAGTGAGCGCGCAGACCCTCCTCATCGAGCTCTCGTACTTCACCGCCTCGATCCTCTTCATCCTCGGGCTCAAAGGCCTCAGCCATCCCGACACCGCCCGCCGCGGCATGTTCATGGCCGAGTTCGGGATGCTGCTCGCGGTCATCGGCACGCTGCTCCACCGCGACATCGTCAGCTACGAGTGGATCATCGTCGGCCTCCTCGCGGGCTCGACGATCGGCATTGCGATGGGCCTCTGGGTCCCGATGACGGCCATGCCGCAGCGGACGGCGCTCTCCCACGCGTTCGGCGGCCTCGCGGCGGCCCTCGTCGGCGTCTCGGAGTTTCTCCGGCACGGAGAGAACCTCGGCACGTTCAAGGTCACGGCGCTCGGCTTCGAGGTGCTCCTCGGCGGCATCACCTTCACGGGCAGCCTCGTCGCCTTCGCGAAGCTCCAGGAGCTCGTGAAGGGCACGCCGATCACGTACAAGGGCCAGAACGTCCTGAACGGCCTCCTCTTCGCGAGCGCGGTCGTGATCTTCATCGCGCTCGTCCTCAATCCGGGCCATACGGCCCTCTTCTACGCGATGTGCGCGCTCGCGCTCCTCTTCGGCGTCCTCCTCGTCCTGCCGATCGGCGCGGCGGACATGCCCGTCGTCATCGCGCTCCTGAACTCCTACGCGGGCCTCGCGTCCGCGGCCACTGGCTTCGCGCTCGGGAACAACGTCCTCATCATCGCGGGCACGCTGGACGGGGGGTCGGGTTTCATCCTGTCGATCCTCATGTGCAAGGCGATGAACCGCTCGATCACGAACGTGCTGTTCGGGGCGTTCGGCAGCGCGACCGCAACGGTCGAGGCCGGCGAGGAAGGCGTGATGCGCGAGGTCTCGCTGGACGACGTCGCGACGCAGCTCGCCTACGCGCGCCAGGTCGTCTTCGTCCCGGGGTACGGCATGGCGACGGCGCAGGCGCAGAACGCGGTGCGCGAGCTCGCGAATCTCCTCGAGAAGAGGGGCGTCCAGGTGAAGTATGCGATCCACCCCGTGGCCGGGCGCATGCCGGGGCACATGAACGTCCTCCTCGCGGAGGCCAACGTCCCGTACTCGCAGCTCTACGAGCTCGAGCAGATCAACCCGGAGATGCCCACGACGGACGTCGCGGTCGTCATCGGGGCGAACGACGTCGTGAACCCCGAGGCGCGCGACAACCCGAAGAGCGCGATCGCGGGCATGCCCATCATCGAGGTCGACAAGGCGAAGTCCGTCATCGTCCTCAAGCGCGGACGCGGAAAGGGATTCTCGGGCCTCGAGAACCCGCTGTTCTTCAAGCCGGTCACGGGCCTCCTCTTCGGCGACGCCAAGACGAGCCTCAACCGGCTCGCGTCGGCGGTCGGAGAACTCTGACGACGTCCGCATACATGAAAGACGCCACCCACAGCGGCCGCCGCGCCCCCGTCCTTTGGGGTCTGGCCGTCGGCGCCATCCAGGCCGCCTCGCCGCTCGCCTTCCGGTGGCTCGATCAGGCGACCGTCCAGGCACTCCTGCTCGCCCTGATCGCAGCGGTCTACATCGGGTTCGCGGTCGCTGACGGAAGGCCCAGCGTCATCGCCGTCGAAAGCTGCGTCACGGGCGCCTTCTTCTTGCTCGCCGCCGCCGCCGTCACCGGATCGGCGTGGCTCCTCGTCCTCGGCTATGCCGGGCATGGTCTCAAGGACTGCTGGCAGGAACGCAGCCACTACGTCCGCGGTACGCGGTGGTGGCCGCCGTTCTGCGCCGCCGTGGACTTTCTCGTCGCCGCGGTTCTCATCATCGAGATCGCCCTCGGAGTCGGATTTCACCGGTAGCCGCGACGGGCCAGCGACAGGACGAGCCTCCCCGGCTCGTGTTTGCGGTCGGCGAACTCTGAAATCCTGAAAGCGGGGGTGGCGATCCCCGCCGGGCGGCCCTACTTTTTCAACCGGGGGAACAGGGCCGTGTTGCATGCACAGGACCGTTTCGGGCACGAGGTCGCGACGGCGAGGTTCTGGGACGTGGGCGTGCCGGTTTCCACGGATGCCGACATGTTCCAGGCGTGGGCGTGGGACGACGATCCGCCCCGCCCGTTCCTCGTGACGCGCGTGTGGAGCGAAGGCACGCCGATCAACGAGCAGACGTTCGAGCGCCTCGTCGCCGGATGCCATCACCAGCCGGCCGTCGAGGGCGAGATCTAAAGCGGCATCGCCGTTGCAGAAGCTTGGGCAGCTCCCAATCAACTGCCCGAATGGCAGATCGCAACGGAGGCCCCACATGCGCGTTCGAACCCTCGCGGCGCCGACCTTCGCCGCCGTCCTCGCCGTCGCCGCGTCCGCCTGCTTCAAGTCCGAGACGCCGACCGGCCCGTCGTTGCCCGCGTCCAACAGCGGCGTGGTCCACGTCGTCGGCCAGAACGTCTCCGGCGGCGCTCTCGGGCTCACGCGCTGGGCGACCGGCGAGCCCCTCGGCCCCGTCGAAGTGGCGCCCGGAGGGACCGTCGAAATGATGAGGTGGAACACCCGCGTGCAGGGCACCATGTTCATCGTTTTCGTGCCCATCGCCGAGCAGCCGCATTTCAAGGCCGTCGCGCAGGTCGAGTACAACGTCGTTTCGGTTCCCGCGTCGCGGACGGACGAGATCTCCCCCGTCGTCCGCGTCACGCGCGACGCCTCCGGGGCCGTCACGGCGACGACGGACCGGCCCGACGTGATCGAGATCGGCCGCGTCACCCCGATGTAGCGCCCTCACGCGGGGCCCGGCCCGGGCACCGGTCCTGTTGAGACTTGATATCGTCGCGGGATGGCGACCCGTCGTACGTCCGCCCTGGCGCTCCTGATCGTCTCAGGCTCCCTCGCGCACGTGGGCGAGTCGGTCCCGATCGGCGAGACGCTTCGCATCCACTCGAAGGTGCTGGACGAGGATCGGACGTACCAGGTCCACCTGCCCGACAGCTACGCGCGGGCGAAGGACCGCCGCTACCCGGTCCTCTACGTCCTCGACGGCAGGACCCACTTCCTCCACACGGCTGCGTCCGCGGGCTTCCTCGCGTCCGAGGGCGAGATCCCCGAGACGATCGTCGTCGCGCTCGCGAGCACCGTGCGCGTGAGGGACTTCACGCAGTCGGACTGGAAGGAGGCGTGGGTCGGCGGCGGAGGTGCCGCGAACTTCAAGCGCTTCCTTTCGACCGAGCTCATCCCCGCCGTCGAGAAGGCGTACCGCACCGACGGCTTCCGCACCCTCTCGGGCCACTCGGCGGGCGGCCAGTTCGCCCTCTACGTGCTGACCTCCGAGCCGTCGCTGTTCCACGCCTACGTCGCGCTCAGCCCGAGCCTCGACTGGGACGGCCGCCTGCCGGCCCGATCGCTGAAGAAGGCGCTCGCATCCGCGCCGTCCCTGAACGCGTTTCTCTACGCCGCGCGCTCGGACGACTCTGGCCAGGCGCTCGCGGACTGGGAGGAGCTCGTCGCCGCTCTCGGCGCCCGCAAGGTCCCGGGCTTCCGCTGGAAGACCGAGGCGTTTCCCGAGGAGCGGCACCGGAGCATCCCCCTCGTCGGCGGGATCCACGCGCTGCGCGCGCTCTATGACGGCTACAACCTGCCGGAGGGACTCGAGGACCGGGGAATTGACGCCGTGACGAAGTACTACGAGGCGTTCTCGCGGACGCTCGGCTGGCCGGTCCCGCCGACGGAGAGCGCGGTCAACGCCGTCGCCTACGCGGCGCTCGAGCACGGCCAGGTCGAGGAGGCGCTCGCCCTCTTCCGGAAGAACGTCGACGAACACCCGCATTCGGCCAACGCCTGGGACGGGCTCAAGGACGGCTACGCGAAGGCGGGCCGTTGGAAGGACGCCGCTGCGTCCGCGGAGCGCGCGCTGGAGCTCGCCCGCGCGTCGGACGACCCGCTGCTCCCCGACTTCGAGCACCAGGCGCGCAAGATGCGCGAGCGCCTGAAGCAGGAAACGGGGCTTCCCCGCGAACGGCCATGAGCGCAGACTTCGTCGTCAACTGCCCCTATTGCGGAGAGGATGTCGAGGTGCACCTCGAACGCGACGTCCGCGGCAGCCTCGTGCAGGACTGTGAGGTCTGCTGCAACCCGTGGCTCCTGCGGGTGGATGGCGACGACGAGGATCGGACGGTGAGCGTCACGCGGGCGGACGGGTCCGAGTAGATCTGGCCTATTCCACCCGAGTCGAATAGTTGCTGTGGCGGGTGAAGCGGGTCGCCTTCCCGTCGGGGCCCAGCGCGAAGACGATCTCCTCGCCGAGCGTGTCGTCCTTGCGGATCCGCCGGAAGGTGAGCTCCCCCGTCTTCTTCACCCGGATCAGGTCCTTCATCGGATCTCGTGACGGGAGGGGGAGCATCGCGAGGCCGTCCTCCCACGGCAGGACGAAGGTTTCGCCACCCCACGGCAAGCCGGAGTACGTGCCCGCGAACTTCCTCAGGTCCGGAGCGGGAGTCTTGGCTTTTCCGGGCTCCTTCGCCGCGGACTTCAACGCGGGCGCGAGGATTTCGCGAACGTGCCCCGCCCAGCCCTCCGCGTCGACTCCCGACGCGTTCGTGAGGACGACGACGCCGAGCTTCTCGTCCGGCTGGAGCATGAGATGCGTCCGGAAGCCGGGGCAGGAGCCGCCGTGCCCGACGAGGGTCGTCTTCTCGCTCCTCGAGACCTGGAACCCGAGGCCCCACATCGTCTCGAAGTCGGGGTCCACGAAGTGGACGCGGTGCATCTCGCGCAGCGTGGCGCCCTTCAGAACCTCGGGTTCTCCACCGCCGAGCAGCCGGAACTGCCACGTCGTGAAGCGCGCGAGGTCCTCGGCGGTCGAGGCGAAGCCCATCGCCGGCGCGACGCCCTTCCCCATGAAGAACCTGACGGCATCGCGCCGCCCCGCGCGGGTCAGCGCACTGTACCCGGTCGCCAGGCGCTTGCCGCGCTCGGCCTCGGGCATCTCGGGCGTCGTCGACGCGAGCTTCAGGGGGACGAGGATCTTCTTCGAGACGTAGTCGGGGTAGGCCACCCCCGAAGTCGCTGAAACGATCTCGCCGGCGAGCGTCAGCCCGAGGTTCGAGTACTGGAAATAGGTCTCCGCCTGGTAGAGCGCCGTCTGCTGCGCGAGCCTCGCGACGATCTGGTCGTGGGTCGGGAAAGCAAACGCGGGCCCGGTCCAGTACGGGAGGTCTGTCTCTCGCGGCAGCCCCGACGCGTGCGTGAGCAGGCCCTCGATCGTGATCTCGGTCCCGTCGGTCCCGCCGGGCTTCATCGTGAACCACGGCAGCCGCGAGCGCACGGGATCGTCGAGGCGAAGCTTGCCCGCGTCGCGCAGCTGCATCACGGCCACGCTCGTGAAAAGCTTCGAGATGGAGCAGATGCTGTAGATCGTGTCGGGCTCGGCCTTGCGGCCGCTCGCCACGTCGGCTACGCCGAAGGCCCCGCTCCACAGCACCTTCTGGTCGTGGACGATCGCCGCCGAAACGCCGGGAACCTGCTCGTACGCGCGCTCGGCGTCGAGCCAAGCGCGCGCGAGCTCGAGGGCCGACGCGACACGCGGGTCGTCGTCGAGTATGGGTTCGGGCTCCGCGGCGCGAACGGACAGGCTCGAAACGAGAAGAACGCAGGCAAGGACGCGCATCGCTCCCTCCACCTTCTAGGAAATCCGAGTCCGAATCCGAAAGCAGAAGTCTATGCGGTTGCCGGCGCCTGCGCCGGCAACCGCCGCCGCGCGCCCAAGCGCGCGCCGAGCGACTCGAACGCCAGGTAGACGACGGGCGTGATGTAGAGCGTCAGGAACTGCGAGACGACGAGCCCGC
>JBDTTJ010000094.1:0-11232 GCA_039930645.1 Acidobacteriota bacterium | reverse complement strand
TGAACGTGCCCGCGCGCCGCACGCCGCCGTCGTAGATGCCGCAATCGACGATCACCTTGGGCGCCTCAGACCACGGCCGCCACGAAGTCGAACTTCGAGACGTCCACGAGACCCTTGTCCGTGAGCTTGAGCTCCGGGATCACGGGCAGCGCCAGAAAAGCGAGCGTCATGAACGGATGGTCCATCGTTCCTCCAAGCGTCGCGGCGGCCGCGTTCGCGCGGCGCTCGGCGGCGTCGACGTCGGCCATGGAGACGTTCGACATGAGGCCGCCGACCGGGAGCGCGACCTCGGCGAGGGTCTCGGCGCCGTCCGCGACGACGATCCCGCCGCCGATCGCCGCGACGCGCCGGACGGCCGTCTCCATCGACGCGTCGTCGGCGCCGATGACGACGACGTTGTGCGAGTCGTGCGCGACGGACGAGGCCACCGCGCCGCGCTTCAGGCCGAAGCCGCGCGCGAACGCGACGCCCACGTTGCCGGTCCCGCGGTGCCGCTCGACCACGGCCAGCTTCAGGAGATCGCGCGAGACGTCCTGCACGGCGGCGCCGCCCGAGATGGCCGCGCGCTCGGTCGACGCGCCCGTCGCGATCGAGCCCGCGCGCACCTCGATCACGCGCAGCGAGGCGCCCTCCCCCGCCGTGACCCTGAGCCGCGTGCGGTCGAAGCCCTCGACGCGAAAACCGGGCCCCTCCACCATCCGCGCGGCCGGAACGTCCACGAGGAGCTTTCCGCTCTTCGCGACGCGCCGGCCGCCGAGGACGACGAGGTCCGGGCGGAAGTCGTCGAGCCGCTCGAACGTGAGGAGGTCGGCCCGGAAGCCGGGCGCGACGGCGCCGCGGTCCGTGAAGCCGTAGTGCCGGGCGCAGGACCACGAGGCGAGCCGCAGCGCGAGGACGGGGTCGAGGCCGAGCGCGATCGCGCGCCTCACGTGGTGGTCGAGATGGCCGTGCGCGAGGAGGTCCCACGGGTGGCGATCGTCCGTCGCGAACGCGAAGCGCTCGGAGTTCGCGGCCGTGACGAGCGGCAGGAGGTCGTCGAGGTTCTTGGCGGCCGTGCCCTCACGAATCCAGATGTCCATCCCGCGGCGGACCTTCTCGTGCGCCTCGGCGCGCGAGAGGCACTCGTGGTCCGAGCGGATGCCGGCGCCGACGTACGCGTTCAGGTCGAGGCCGGAGAGGAGCGGGGAGTGGCCGTCGATCGGGACGCGCCTTCTCCGCGCGTCCTCCACCTTCGCGACGACGGCGGGGTCGCCGAAGAGAAAGCCCGGGACGTTCATCAGCTCTGCCAGGCCGAGCACGTTCGGCAGGGCGTAGAGCGGCGCGAGGTCGTCCGCGGAGAGCGCGGCCCCGGCCGTCTCGAGGTGCGTCGAGGGAACGCACGACGGAAGCATGACGAAGACGTCGACGGGAAGGCCCGACGCCGCCGCCAGGAAGTCGCGGATGCCGGCGACGCCTCGCACGTTCGCGATCTCGTGCGGGTCCGTGACCGCCGCCGCGGTCCCGTGGACGGCGGCGTGGCGCGCGAACGTGCCCGGCGTCGTCATCGTGGATTCGATATGGAGGTGCGCGTCCCAGAGCGCGGGGGCGACGTAGGCCCCGCGAAGGTCGACCGTGTCGTCCGGGCGGTCCGTGCGGTAGTCGCCGAGGCCCAGGATGCGGTCCCCCTTCACGCCGACGGTCCCTTCGTGGATCTCGCCCGTCAGGACGTTCACGACGCGGGCGTTCCTGAGGACGAGGTCGGCCGCGACGGCCCCCCGGGCAGCTGCGACGAAGTCGCGGAGGGGCAGGGGGTCGGGGAGATCGCTCATGCGCCGGAGAGCGTACGACAGACGGCCGCGCGTCGCGATAGACTGGGCAAAACGGAGGCCGGACTGAGTACGTCGTTTCCGATCCGCGACCCACAGTCGGGGGCTTACACGCGCGCGTTCTTCGACGAGATCGTCGACCGGGAGGTCGAGCGCTCGCGACGGCACGGCTCGGTCCTCTCCGTGCTGTCGATCGTCCTCGCGAACTGGAGCGATGTGACGAGCGCGGCGCCCGTCTCGGTCGTGGACGACGCCGTCCGGACGGTCGCGAGCACGCTCTTCGCGAACCTCCGGATGACGGACTACCTTTTCCGCTGGGAGGACGACGAGTTTCTCGCGCTCCTCGTCGAGGCGAACCTCGACGGCTGCAAGCTGAAAGTCGCGCGTCTCGCCGAGACGTTCCGCCCGTGGCGCGAGGGCAAGGGCCCGCTCCCCCAGAGGATCAAGGTGCGCGTCGGCGCCGGCGTGCTGGGGCCCGGGCTCGCCTTCCCGGCGGTCCTCCACATGTCGCGTCAGGCGGCCCGGGACACCTCCGGCGAAATGCCCGTCCTCAGGGTTTGAGGTCGACTCCCAGCTCCGCCGCGAGCGTGTAGAGGAGCCGCACCGGCAGGCCCACGACGTTGGAGGGGCTGCCCTCGACCCTTGCGACGAAGAGGCCGCCGATTCCCTGGATCGCGTAGGAGCCGGCGCGGTCGTCCGGCTCGCCGCTGGCCACATAGGCGTCCACCTCGGCCGGCGTCATCGGGGCGAAGTGAACTCGCGTGACGTCCCGGCCCGAGACGAGCCGGCCGTCCCGGGCAAGAGCGACGCCGGTCACCACCTCGTGGGCGCGGCCTGCGAGCCTCGAGAGAGTGCGCCGCGCGTCGGCGCGATCCTTCGGCTTGCCGAGCGCCTCGCCTTCGAGGACGACGAGCGTGTCCGCCGCGACGACGAGCGCGTCCGGGAGCCCGCCCGCGACGGCGGACGCCTTCTCCCTCGCGAGCCGCTCGGCCGCCTCGAAGGCCGGCTCGCCGTCCCGGAGAGATTCGTCGACGTCGGCCGGACGAGTCTCGAACGCCAGGCCGAGGGCGGAAAGGATCTCCCGCCGGCGGGGGGAGGAGGACGCGAGGACGATGCGCGGCGCCACCGTTGCGAGCTTAGCCGAGGAGCTCCGGTGTGCGAGAGTGGCCCATAAGCCCATAATCCGGGGATGGCGCCCCTGGGTGATGCGGGCTCGCCGCGCGGGCGGAGCGGATCGTCCCCCTCCCTCGCCCCGGCCGCCCGCCTCGCGGCCGCCGAGGCCGCGCTCGAAAGGGGTACGGCCCTCGCGGACCTCGTCCTCGAGACGTCGAACGCGTTCGTCCGCGCGACCGCATCCGAGATCGACGCCCGGATCCTGCTGGCGCTCGAGTCCTTCGGGCGGTTTCTCGAGGCCGACGCGGCCACGCTCTGGCTCCTGAGCGAGGACGGCGAGCAGCTCGTCCCGGCCTCCCAGTGGCGCGCAGGAAAGGCCGGCGGTTCTCCGCCCGCCGCCCCGCGGGTGGCCGACCTCCCGTGGTCCATCGGCAGGATGAGGAGACACGAGATCGTCGACGTGCCGCGGGTCGCGGACCTTCCGCCCGAAGCGGCCGCCGAGCGCGCGTTCGCCGAGGCGCTCGGCGTCAAGTCCTTCGTTTTCGTTCCGGTCCGCGCCTCGCAGCACCTCCTCGGCGTCGTGACCTTCGTGACGATCCGCGGGGAAGCCGGCTGGAGCGAAGAGACCGTGCGGCCCCTTCCCCTGTTCGCCCAGGTCCTCGCGAGCGTCCTCGAGCGCAAGCGCGCGGCCGCTCTCCAGGAGACCCGGGCGCGCGTGGCGGAGGCCGCGGACGAGGCCCGCGACCTCGGCGAGTTCTACGCCGCCGTCCACCGCCTCGTCGGGAACCTCATCGACGCCCGCAACTTCTACATCGCGCTCTGGGACGCCGACGAGGGGCTCCTGAGCTTCCCGTACTTCGTCGACGAGTTCGATGAGACTCCGGCCGCCAAGCCGCTCGGGCGCGGCCTGACGGAGTACGTGATCCGCACGGGCCGGCCGCTTCTCGCCTCACCGGAGCTCTTCTCCGATCTCGTCAACCAGGGCGAAGTGGAGGCGATCGGCGCGCCCTCGCTCGACTGGATCGGCGTGCCGCTGAAGTCGGGCGGCCGGATCTTCGGTGCGCTCGTCGTCCAGAGCTACAGCCGCGCGACGCGATTCGGGGACCGCGAGACCAGCCTCCTCACGGACGCCTCGCAGCACATCGCCTCCGCGCTCGCGCGCAAGCACGCGGACGCCTCGCTCCGGCGCTCGCTGTCCCTGCTCGAGTCCACGCTCGAGTCCACCGCGGACGGCATCCTCGTCGTCGACCTCAAGGGCCGGATCGTCTCGTACAACCGCCGCTTCGCCGAGCTGTGGGCGATCCCGGAGGACGTTCTGTCGACGCGGGACGATCAGAGCGTCCTCTCGCACGTCCTCGGCCAGCTGGCCAAACCGCAGGAGTCCCTCGCGAAGGTGCGCGACCTGTACGAGCATCCGGACGCAGAGAGCTTCGACGTCCTGCGCTTCCGGGACGGCAGGATCGTGGAGCGGTACTCGCTCCCCCAGCGCCTCGACGGCCAACCCGTCGGCCGCGTCTGGAGCTTCCGCGACGCGACGGCCCGGATCCGCGCCGAGGAGGGTCTCCGGGCCTCCGAGCGGCGCTTTCGGAGCCTCTACGAGCGCAATCCGGCCGGGTTCTTCCGGTCCACGTTCGACGGGCGGATGCTCGAGTGCAACGAGAGCTTCGCGCGCATGTTCGGGTACGCGTCGGTCGCGGACGTCCTCGACACGCCGGCCCAGGAGTTCCACCCGGAAGACAAGGACCGTGAGCTATGGATCCGCCGGCTCCTCGAGGAGCGGGTGTTCGTGAACCGCGAGCGCCTCGCCCGGCGCCGCGGCGGCGAGCCGATGTGGACTCTCGAGAGCTGCGCGATCGTCGAGGAGCCCGGCCGCGAGCCCGTGATCGAGGGCACGTGCGTCGACATCACGGACCGCAAGCGCGCCGAGGAGGAGATCGAGCACCTCGCGTACCACGATGCGCTCACGGGATTGCCGAACCGCAAGTGCCTCCAGGACCACATCGAGCTCGCGCTCGCCCAGGCGCAGCGCTCGGGCTCGAAGCTCGCGGTCCTGTTCCTCGACCTCGACCGTTTCAAGCTCGTGAACGACACGATGGGCCACGGCGTCGGCGACGAGGTTCTCCGCCAGGTCGGCGCGCGCCTGCGCGGCTGCGTGCGCGCCGGCGACACGGTCGCGCGCGTGGGAGGCGACGAGTTCGTGCTCCTGCTCGCGACCATCGAGAAGGAAAACGTCGCGCCCCTCGCCCGGAAGATTCTCGACGCCGTCGCCGCGCCCCTCGTCGTGGAGGCGCAGCGCATCTCGATGACGACGAGCGTCGGAATCAGCCTCTACCCCGACGACGGCGCCGACGCGGACGCGCTCCTCCGAAACGCGGACATCGCGCTCTACCGCGCCAAGGAGCGCGGCCGCAACAACTTCCAGCTCTGCACGCCGGCTCTCAACGCGGCCATCCGCGAGCGGCTCGCCCTCGAGTCCGGCCTCAGGCGCGCCGTCGACAACCGGGAGTTCGTCCTCTACTTCCAGCCCGAGGTCCTTCTCCCGTCGCGCGCGATCGTCGGCGCGGAGGCGCTCGTGCGCTGGCAGCACCCGCAGCGCGGCCTTCTCGCCCCCGACTCCTTCATCCCGCTCGCCGAGGACACGCGCCTGATCGTCCCGATGGGCGAGTGGATCCTGCACGAGGCCTGCGCGCAGGCGGTGAAGTTCCCGTCCAGCTCCGGGAGCGCGTGGTTCGTGGCGGTCAACCTCTCGACGCGGCAGTTCCACCGCGGCGGCCTCGTGAAGACCGTCGAGGACGCGCTCCGGGCCTCGGGCCTCGCGCCGGACCGGCTCGAGCTCGAGATCACCGAGAGCGTGGCGATGGGCGACATCCAGGAGGCGATCTCGACGCTGAATCGGCTGCGCGAGATGGGCGTTCGCGTCGTCCTCGATGACTTCGGCACGGGCCACTCCTCGCTCGCCTACCTCAAAAGCCTTCCCCTCGACGCGATCAAGATCGACCGGACCTTCGTGGCCGCGGTTCCCGGGACGGGCGCGGACGCTTCGCTCGTGAAGGCGATTCTGGAGATGGCGCGGGGCCTCGGCCTGCGCGTCATCGCCGAGGGCGTCGAGACCGAGGAGCAGCTCGCGTTCCTGATGGCGCACGGCTGCATGCAGGCGCAGGGCTTCCTCTTCGGCGCGCCCGTGCCCGTCGCGCGTTTCGGCGTCTGACTCAGGGGTAGTACCCCGAGATGGTCCGCGCCGTCAGGCTCGAGGGCGTCATCTTGACGTCGACCCGCCGCCACTGGGTCGTCAACGACTTGTTCTGCGGGACGTACGAGAGCAGGTACTGGCTCCGGAGCTCCTCGTTGATCTCGGCATAGATCCGCGCGAGCCCCTTCGCGTTGTCGACGTAGAAGACCGTGCCGCCCGTCTCGCGCGCGATCTTGCCGAGCTTGTGGCGCACGTCGATCTGCGTCGAGCCGATCTTCAGCCCGATGAAATAGACCGCCACGCCCGTCTTCTTCGCGTAGTCGAGCGCGGCGTCGAAGGTGAAGTGCGAGCTGCGATCCTCGCCGTCCGTCAGGATCACGTACGCCTTCCTCCCCTTCGTCCCCTGATACTGGTAGAGGCCGTACACGAGCGCGTCCCAGAGCGCCGTCGAGCCCTGCGCCCGGAGGCCGGCGAGCGCCTGCGCGAGCTTGTCGCGGTCGGTCGTGAAGCGCGAGACGAGCTGCGGCTCGTTGTCGAACGTGACGAGGAACGTGCGGTCCTTCTTCGTCATGACGCTTCTGAGGAACTCCACCGCCGCTTTCTGCGCCTCGACGATCGACTCCTCCATCGAACCCGAGGTGTCGACGCCGATCCCCAGCGAGAGCGGGAGGTTCGTCACGATCTCGAATCCGTCCAGATTCTGCGGGACGCCGTCCTCGAGGATCTGGAAGGACTCCTTCTTGAGGCCCGTCACGGGCCGGCCCTTCGCGAGGACCGACGTGTAGAGCTCGACGGCTCTGACGTTCTCCTCGGAGAGGTACTTCGGCGCGTTGTAGTACCGGAGGTCCTCGGTGGACTGGCCGTCCTCGAGGGTCGCGACGACGCGCAGGAAGCCGAGGTCCGCGCTCTTCGGGACGTCGACGACCTGCTGGAACGGCTCCTGAAAGAGCGCCGCGGCACGGTGGTCGTTCACGTAGAACTCGACCTTCTCGAGCCGCTTGGACTCGGGCACCGCGAGGTCCGCGACGACGCGCACCGCGCCCGCGAGCGCCGCGCCCTTGGCCGGGCTCGTGATCCGGATGCGGAACGCCTCGCGCCCCTCGTTCAGGATCATCTCGTCCTGAGCGATCGCCTGCCCGTCCTTCGAGTAGCCGATCACCTTGATCACGTGCTTGCGCGGCAGCTCACCGAGGTCGAGGTCCGCGGCGAAGGGCGGGCGGCGCTTCGTGACCACACGCGTGTTGTTCAGGAAGAACTCGGCGAACGAGACGTCGTTGGAGCTCGACCGCGCCTCGAACCGGACGAGCCCCGTCACGATCTCGCGCGCGATGGGGAGCAACGAGAGACTTCCCCGGGGCGCGCCGGCGTTCTCGACGAGCTCCGTGACGGCTCTTTTCGCCGCCTCGCGCGCCGCCTTTTCCTCCGCCGTCATCGCGGCTTCCGGCGTGTCCGGGACCTTCAGCCTCTCCTTGATGAGCGCGGCCGCGTTGCGGTTCGCGTCCTGGACCTTCACGCGGAGCTGGTACTCGCCGGGGTAGAGCTCGCGCTCGATCGTGAGCGGCAAGAACGGCCCGCTCACGCTCGAGGCCGGAAAGTCGAACCGGTAGCGGAAGTTGTCGACGAGCCGCCCGTCCCGGACGACCTCGCCGACGAGGTCGATGTCGTAAAAGCTCTCCTCGCCGATCTGCTTTTTCGTGAGCGACTCGCGCTCGAGGAGGACGGCGAGCTCCATCCGCATCCGGCTCCCGACGAGGTCGGGAAAGCGAAAGACGCGCTGGATGGGCAGCACGGCCGCGCCGGCCGGGATGTCCGTCGTCAGCTGGAGGATCCGGTCGGCGCCCTCGACGTCGGGCTTGGCGGCCGTCCTGAGGTCGTCGGCCATCTTCATGCCGCCGATCGTTCCGAAGTTCGCCGCGACGGTGTTCACGGCGGCGATGACGTCGCGGTACTCGCTGCAGCGCGTCACGTCGACGCGCCGCGCCCCTCCGCCCCCGCTCAACCCGCCCGCGATGTTTCCGACGATGAGCGCGCCCTGCCCGTCCAGCGGAGTCCAGAGGCGGTAATCGCCGACCCCGAGCTGCTGGTAGAAGAGGAGGAGCACCTTGGACAACCGGAGCTCCTCGATCCGCTCGTAGTACCAGATCTGGAGCGGCCAGTAGATGTCCTGGCAGTCGATCTTGCGGATGCCGTTCGGCGGGCCGTGCAGCAGGAAGATCCGGCCCGTGTCCGTTCTGATGTTTCCGAAGAGACGCCTGGCCTCGGTGAGGCGCATCTCGTAGATGTCCTGGAACGGCGTCCGCATCCCGTCCGGGGACGTCGAACGGCGCTTCCAGAACTCGTCGACGAATCGGTCGCGCTGGTAGTCCTCGGTCAGCTTGAGGAGCGTGTCGCGCTCGACGTCCGTGATGATCGGCTCGACGTCGTCGAGAAAGCGGCGGGTCCTTTCGGGCGCCTCGGCGGTGAGCTTCTTGCGCTCCTTGCCGGTCAGCGGCTTGTTCGAGACGAGGAGCGGCGCGGGCGCCTCGACCTTGGCGCCTGCCGGCGGCACGAAGCGGGGAACCGCGAGCGCGCCGCGCTCGGCGAGCCCGCCGTTGTTGTCGCCCTGGCGCCGCGCGACGTCCTTCACGGCCGAAACGAGCATCAGGGCGTCCGCACAGGAGCCCGGGTTTTTCTCGACGTCCGCGAGCGACGGCGCCCTGTCGGACGGCGGGAAGAGCGCGGCCTCGCCTTCCAGGACCGTCCAGTAGCGGTAGGAGCCGGTCGAGGTCTCCGGGTAGAAGAGGATGCGCGCGTTCTTCCCGAGCGTCGGGTGCTCGAGGTACGTCCACACCTCGACCGCCCGGAACAGGTCCGGACAGCGCACGGAGACGCGGGCGTCCGCCGGTCCGGAAGCGATGAAGACGACGGCCCGGTCGTCGTCCAGCCGGCCAAAGAGCTTCAGGGCCTCCGGAGAGCGGACCACCTGGGCCCCGGGAACGGGCGGAGCCTGCCCGGCGGCCATGCCGGCCGCCGCGAGCCCCGCGCAGAAGAGCGCCGCCGCCTTCATGCCGGCCATTTTCCGGCTTTCCTTCCGCGCACGCACCCCCTGCACCCCCGGCTGCGCAGCAAGACGGGTTCCACCCTGAGACGTCATCTCTTCTGTACGCAGAACCCGGGGCCGGAGGTTGCAGTTCCTCCTTAGAATGCCTCCGGGGTCACTTCTGAGCACACACTCCGTCCTCTACGCGGATCACCACGCGACGACGCCGCTCGATCCGGACGTCTTCGAGGCGATGCACCCCTGGCTGGCCGGACTCGCGGCCAATCCGTCGTCCGTCCACGGGCCCGGGCGCGCCGCCCGCGCGGCCGTCGAGCGGGCCCGTGAGGAGGTGGCGAGGCTCCTCAACGCCGAGCCGGGCGGCGTCGTCTTCACGTCCGGCGGGACCGAGGCCGACAACCTGGCCGTCCGCGGGGGCGCCCGCGCCGCCCGGGAGGCCGATCCGGCGCGGCGCGGCGTGCTCTTTTCGGCGGCCGAGCACGCGGCCGTCCGCGAAGCCGCGCTCGCCCTCGCGCCGGAAGGCTTCGAGGCCCGCGAGCTGGCGGTGGACGCGCGCGGCGTCCCCCGCGATCCCTCCCCGGCCGGCGAAGGAACCGCCCTCGTCGCCGCGATCCTCGCCAACAACGAGACGGGCGCGATCTTCGACGAGCTGCCGTCGTTCGCGGCGGCGGCCCGGAAGGCGGGCGCCCTCGTCCACGCCGACGCCGTCCAGGCGGCGGGCAAGATCCCCGTGGACGTTCAGGCGCTCGGCGTCGACTTCCTCGCGATCGCCGCCCACAAGTTCGGCGGCCCGAAGGGCGCCGGCGCCCTCTGGGTCCGGCCCGGCGTGCGGGTCTTCGCGCTCGCGGCGGGTGGCGGGCAGGAGCGGGGCCGCCGCGGCGGCACGGAGAACGTCGCCGCCCTCGTTGGTTTCGGCGAGGCATCCCGCCTCGCCCGCGCGCGCATCGCGGGCGAGGGCGCGCGGCTCGCGGCGCTCCGCGACAGGCTCGAGGCGGGCCTTCTCGCGGCCGTCCCCGGGGCCCGGATCAACGCGGCCGGCGGCTCCCGCCTTCCGACGGCGACGTCCGTCGTGTTTCCGGGCTCCGAGGCCGAGACGCTCGTCGCGGCGCTCGACCTCGAGGGCGTCGCCATTTCCGCCGGGTCGGCCTGCCACGCGGGGACGACGGCCCCGAGCCGCGTCCTCATCGCCCTCGGCCTAACGCCGGCCGACGCGAAGGCCACGCTCCGGATTTCTTTCGGGCGCACGTCCACGGAACGCGACGTGGAGCGCCTGCTCGAGGCCGTCCCGCGGATCGTCGCGCGGGCGCGGCTCGCGACGCGGACCTGATAACCGGCTAAAATACGGGTGAAGGCCGTATTCCGCCGTGATCATCCAGTGCACTTCGTGCCAGGCGCGCTACCACTACGACGAGTCGCGCTTTGCCAGCGCGCCCCTGAAGCGCATCAAGTGTACGAAGTGCGCGAGCGTCTTCGAGATCCGAAACCCGGGTCTCGCGGGCTCGGTCCCGGCGGCACTGCCCCGGCCCCACTCGATCGGGCCCGACGAGTTCTCTCTCGACGAAACCGCCATGACGGAGGCGAGCAAGCGCCGTCAGGCGGGAGCGATGCCGGGCGCGCCCGCCCGCGCGGCCATTCTGGCGACCGTGCCGCCCGCGGAGACGTCCCCGCCGCCGCAGGCCGACCCGGGGCGTCCCACGACGGACAAGGTCCCGGTCCCCGCGAACGCGCGAGGCATGGGGCGCCCGCTCCGTCTGCCCGACGGCGTCCGCCTTTCGCTCGCCTGCATCTCGGGCCCCGACTCGGGCCGCATCTTCGAGATCGACAAGCCGCGGGTCGTGATCGGCCGCGCGAACGCCGACATCGTCGTGTCCGACATCCAGTGCTCGCGCCAGCACGCCGCCATCGAGGTCATGGACGAGCACGTGTTCCTCGTGGACCTCGGCTCGACGAACGGGACGTACGTCTCCGACCAGCGGATCGGGCGGATGGAGCTCGAAAGCCGCACCGAGTTCGAGATCGGGACCACGACGCTCATGCTCATCCGGAGCGGCGGCCCGCACGAGAACCAGCCCCCGGGCAGCTGAGCG
>JBDTTJ010000093.1:0-11246 GCA_039930645.1 Acidobacteriota bacterium | reverse complement strand
GCGCGCTCGCGGCCGCGCGGACCGCCCTCGTCCTGCCCGTCGTCTTCCGGCGGCTCCGGAAAAGCCGGAGCGGACCTTCGCGCCTTCTCGCGGCCGCCGGCGCCGCCGCCGCATTCGCCGTCTTCCTCGGTGTCGCCGCGCTGGGCGCGGGGCCGTTGCTCCTCGACCGGATCGGCGGGCCCCTTTTCTACTGGGACGACTCCGCGACCCGGGCCGCCGCGGCGCACGTGAGATCGCGTGTTCCCGCCGGCGGCACTCTCCTCGTCCACGGGGCGCCGCAGAATCTCTATCCCCTCACCGCCACGCGCGCGCCCGGTGGTTTCTACGTGAACCCGTCCTTCTGGTACTGCCTGCGGCGCGACCACGGCGACGAGCGGCTCGTGGACGCTCTCGCCGCGAGCCCCGGCCTGCCAATCCTCTTCCGCGAGCCGATCGCCGACGCGGAACGGATCCAAGAGACCGCCGTCTACGCGTTCGTGAAGGAGCGGACGCGGCCGGCCGGAAACGCCGGTGACGCGCAGTGGCGCGTCGTGCCCGCCGCCAGCCGCTAAGATGGCCGCCATGAACCTCGTCGCGCTTCACGGCTATCCTCTCGACCGGCGCATGTGGGACCCGCTCGCCGAGCGGGCCGCCGCCGGCAAGCTGGGCCCGATCGCATCCGTCTACGCCCCGGACCTGCGCGGGCGCGGCCGGTCGCCGCACCCGGCGGCGCCGGTCCACGCAATGTCGCTCCTCGCCGACGACGTCGCGCGCGACCTCGAAACCGCGCTCCCGGCCGGCGCGCCCTTCCTTCTGGCCGGCTTCTCGATGGGGGGCTACGTCTGCTTCGAGCTCCTCAAGCGGCACGGCGCGCGCTTTGGCGGCCGCATCGAGGGCCTCGCGCTCTTCGACACGAAAGCCTCGGCCGACGACGACGCCGGACGCGTGGGCCGGAAGGCGGCCATCGAGGCCATCCGCAAGGACGGCATCGAGGCGGCGCTCACCGCAATGCTCCCGAAGCTCCTCGCCCGGGGCTCGAAGGGAACGCCCGCCGAGGACCTCGTGAAGCGGATGGTCCTCGCGACGCCGCCTGAAACGGCCATGGCCGACCTCGCGGGCCTCGCCGTTCGAGACGAGGGCTTCGAGATTCTCTCCGCCTGGGACCGTCCTCTTCTCGTCGCCGTCGGCGAGGAGGACGCCATCGCTCCGCCGGCCGACTCCGAGGCCATGACGGCCGTCGTGGCGCGCGCGCCGTGGGTGAGGCTCCTGACCGTGCCGGGCGCCGGCCACATGGCTCCGCTCGAGCGCCCGGACGAGGTGGGCGCAGGTCTCGTCTCGCTCGCGGAGGCCGCCCTCCACGTCGGCTGAGGCCCGGCTCTACTTCCCGGAGGCGGCGCCGTAGCTCGGGAGCATCGGCGTGACGGGAAGCTCGCCGGTGCGCGCGGCGGCCGGCTCGAAGACCGGCAGCGTGGACGGGCGCGCCGCCGGGTTGAACGCGGGCAGCGGGACGCGCTTGCCGTGCGCGTACACGGGGTGGCGGCCCTTGTCCTTGTACCACTCGGAGAGCGTCGCGCTCTGGTGCATCTCCTCGACGATCTTTCTCCAGCCCGCACCCGTGTTGTAGGCGCAGAAGGAGATCTCGCCGAGCTGCGTGCCGTACGGAATGATGCACATCTCCGTGCGCCGAAAGTCGTAGTTGAAGAGGTCCTGGAACCACATCCCGGCCACGAGGAGGACACGCCACGGATAGCGGCCCTGCGTCGCGATCCCCATGCCCTTGCCCGTGTGGCCGTCCATGACCTTGAGTGTTTCCCAGATGCCGAGGTTTTCCGGGACGCCGTCGGGGCGGATGTTGCGCGCGAGCGCGAGCGCCGTCTGGAGGATCGTCAGGAACCTCCCGCGCGCGGCGTCCGTGACGACGGTCAGGTCGCGCAGGAGGCGGTCCGCGTCGAGGATCTGCGTCAAGGGGACGGCCTGGCCCGTGTCGGGCCTCACGAGCATCATCGTCGCGATTCCGCAGTTCGGGTGGCAGCCGCACTTGAGCGAGCCCCACTGCGCCTCGAGGCCGCCGAGGAGGTCCTTCAGGTCCGAGAACGGGCCCGAGGCCGATAGCGGGAACCAGTCGCGCATCGGCTCGCCGACGCCCGCCTGGTCCTTCACGTCATGCGCGAGGTGGGCGAGCGTATAGCGCTGCTTCTTGCGCGTCTCGTCGTCGATCTCCTCGTCGCGGCCCGTGAAGGAGACGGGCTGGAAGGAGACCGCGTTGATCTTGTCGATGTTCTTGACGGCGAACCGGATGATGTCACCGACCTGATCGTTGTTGACGGTGTTGACGATCGTCGTGACGAGCGTGACGTCGATCCCGGCCGCGTGGAGGTTGTCCAGCGCGCGGAGCTTCACGTCGTACAGGTTGCCGACGCCGCGGTGCGCGTTCGGCTCGTTCCCGACGCCGTCGAACTGAAGGTAGGCGAGCCGGAGCCCCGCCTCGTACGCGGCCTTGGCGAATTCGGGCTCCTGCGCGAAGCGAATGCCGTTCGTCGCGCACTGGACCGAGAAGTAGCCGATCTCGCGCGCGTAGCGCGTGGCCTCGATGAAGAACGGCGAGATCGTGGGCTCGCCGCCCGAGAACTGCACGGACATCTGGCGCTGCGGCTTGATCGAGACGGCGTTGTCCAGGATCTCCTTGACGTCCTCCCACCCGAGCTCGTGGACGTAGCCGACCTGGTTCGCGTCCATGAAGCACGGGTTGCACATCATGTTGCAGCGGTTCGTGAGGTCCACCGTCAGAACCGCGCCCCGGCCGTAGCGCATGGAGGAGGAGCCGTGGTCGTGGAGCTTGTCCTTCGCGATCTTCACGTCGCGGCCGAAGAAGTTCTCCTCGAGCCGCCCGAAGAAGCGCGCGTCGCTCGCCATGAGGTCCTCGAACATGCCGTGCTTCGGGCACGTCTTGACCATCCAGATCTCGTTCCCGCGCAGGACGATGTCGGCCGGGATCTCGCCGGGCCGGCCGTCGATGAGCTCGGAGAGATCGCGAGTCCCGTTCACGATCGCGTCGCGAACCTCGCGTGTGCACGTCGGGCAGAGGGAGTCGGTGCGGCGCGGGTAGCCGAGCGGCGGCTTCGTGCGCTCGTGGCTCTTCGGGAGCGGCTCGGGCGACCAGGCCGGTTGGAAGGAACGCGCGGGCACGCGGCGGTTCACGGCCTGGAACGCGTTCCAGGCGGCGTTGGCCGCGCCGCGAATGGACCTGTAGACCACCTTCCGCATTTCGATCCTCCGAAGATACACGGCTCCGGCCCCGAGGAGAATCATTCTCAACGGGCGGGCCGTGAAACGGGAATTTAACACGGGTCCGGGGCCTTCGTCGCTTACGCGACGCGCCCGGAGGCCTCGAGCACGGCGCCCCTCCCCGGGATTTCGGGCGGACCGTGCAGGCGTCCGACACGCACGAGCGCCGCCCGCCCCACGGCGCGCACGGCCGCGTAGTTGAGGCCCGCGCCCGCGAGGGCGCCGAGCACGGGGACGACGTGGGCGATCTCGCGCCCGGCGAGACGGACGACGAGGCGGGCCGCGATCTCCTCGGCCGCCCGAGTCGTGAGCCGCCGCCCGACGCTCATCCCGGCGCCCGCCGCGAGGCCCGCGAGCACTTCGAGCGCGCGCTCCCCGGGCGTCATGGGCCCGCCGTAAAGAAGGTGGAGCGACACGATGAGCCGGCTCTGGAGCACGAGGAGGGCCGAGAGCTCGGGCGCGACGGTGGCGAGCGCGAGCCACCCTGGCGGGAGGCTCGCGGCGGCGCCGATGGCGGCCGCGCGGCGGGCGGCGACCGCGACGAGCCGCTCGCCCTTCTCGCGGGTCGTGAGGTCCGCGTGCTTCGCCGAGAACGACTGCACCTCGGCCCTGAGCTTCTCGACGTCCAGGTCCTCGGTGACCTTTTCGACGAGGCTGAGAAAGGTCCGGGCCAGCATCGCGGCTATCATCGGGGCTGCCGGTGCTCACGCGCAAGGGCGTGGCCTGGCACCAGGAGGACGCAGCTCGATGACCCGCAGACCGCAGCGCACCCGAATTCTGGCGGCCCTCGTCCTGGGCCTCCTGGCCGCGGCCGCGGCTTCTGCCGCGCCCGCCAGGCCGAAGAAGAAGGCGCCGCAAAAGGCGGCCGCGAGGGCGCGCGACTACGCGCACACGCTCGCGCTCGTCCACACGTCGCAGGGCGATTTCACGGTCCGTTTCTTCAACGACCGCGCCCCGAACCACGTGAAGAACTTCGTCGACCTCGCCGGGTCCGGCTTCTACGACGGGACCCTCTTTCATCGCGTCATCAAGGACTTCGTGGTCCAGGGCGGCGACCCCCTCACGAAGGACCCGAAGAACGCCTTCATCTGGGGCAACGCGGGAAAGACCGACGCCAAGGGCAATGCCGTGAATTTGAAGCCGGAGTTCAACGACACGGTCCACAAGCGCGGCATCGTCTCGATGGCCCGCTCCTCCGCGCCGGACTCCGCCTCGTCGCAATTCTTCGTCGTCCTCAAGGACTACCCGTCGCTCGACCGCCAGTACACCGCGTTCGGCGAGGTCGTGAAGGGGATGGACGTCGTGGACCGCATCGCGTCGGCCTCCGACCCAGATCCGTCGAACACGCCGCTCGGAAAGCCGCGCAACCCCCAGAAGCTCCTGTCGGTCGAGCTCCTCGACGAAGCGCCCGCTCCGACGCCGACATATCCGGCCCCCGCTCCGAAGCCGTGACGGCGGCTGCCCTGAACGGGGAGGCCGAGCGCCTTTCGCGCGCCCGTGAGCGCTTCGGCCTCGCGGCCGCGCCGCCGAGCGTCCCGCTGGCCGGAGACGTCGGCGCGCGCCGTTACTTCCGCCAGAGCGCGCCAGGCGGCGGCAGCGTCCTCGTCGTCCTGTACCCGCAGCCCGAATCTGTGGCGCAGGCGAACTGGGCCGCCATCGGCGCGGCGCTCGCGCGCGCGGGCGTGCGGGTCCCTGCTCTCCTCGACGATGCGCCCGAGCTCGGCGCCGCCCTCATCGAGGACCTCGGCGACCGCGACCTCTCGATGGACCTCGCGGACGCTCCGCGCGAGGACCGGCCCCGCCTCCTCGACGAGGCCGAGGAGCTCCTGACGCCGATCCGCGCGATCGCGCGCGTCGCCGCGACGCGCAATCCCGCGTTCGACGCGGCCTTCTTCGCCGCCGAGCTCGACCACACGCGCCACTGGGCCCTCGAGAGAGACGGGCAGGACCCTCTCTCCCCCGGGCGCGCCGCCGAGTGGGCCCGCCTGGCGGGCGCGCTCGCGGCGGCGGCCGCCGACCCCGCCGCGACCGGCGACGCCGTTCCCACACACCGGGACTACCACGCGAACAACCTGATGCGCACCGCCGACGGGCGGCTGGCCCCGATCGACTTCCAGGATCTGCGCCTCGGGCCCCCCGATTACGACTCGGCATCGCTCCGTTTCGAGCGCGCCGGCGCGTCCGTCGAGGCCGACGCCGGGGCCGTGTCGGAAGCCGTCCTCCTGCAGAGGGCGTGGAAGGTTCTCGGGACGTTCGAGAAAATGCTCCTCAAGGGCCGCCCGTTCTACCGACCGCACCGCGAGACGGCGCGCCGCGTCATCCGCCGCCGCACCTCCCCGGGGGGACCGTTCGATGGGCTCCTCGCGTTTCTCTGACAGCCGCCCGGAGTAGAATCCGTCCTTTCAGGAGGCACCCGTGCCGAATCTCGGACTCCCCGAACTGCTCGTCATCCTCGTGATCGTGATTCTCGTGTTCGGCGCGGGGAAGATCCCGCAGCTCGGCAAGGGCCTCGGCGAGGGCATCAAGAACTTCAAGGACTCGATGCGCCAGGGCGAGTCCGGCGACGACAAGAAGGACGACGGCGCCTCCAAGCCGAAATAACGGCGCCGGAGTTCGGATCGTCCCGCCGGCCGCGCAGCGGCCCGCGCCCGTCCTAGGAGTTGTCTCTCCCCCGGAGCGGCGGCTTCACCTTCAGGAGTGAGATCTTCGCCCGCAGGGTGTTGCGGTGGATGCCGAGCGACTTGGCGGCGCGCCCCATGTTGCCGGACGCACGCATGACGGCCGCGGACACGTACTTCTTCTCGAATTCCCGCTTTGCGGCTTCGAGCGGAATTCCCTTCGACACGAGCTCGTCGATGATCCGTTGCAGCTGGCCGTCGATCGTCACAGACACGTTCCTCCCGCACACTCGCAAGCCTTGTGGCCGCTTTGGGGGAAACGGAAATTATCACGGGATTTTCGTCCCGCAAGTCTTTTCTGAGCGAGCCGAAAAGAGGGGCTTACTTGACTTCGACGGCGTCGCCGACGGCGATGAAGTCGACCATCGACGTGATGATCGCGACCGACGACCGTGTGCGGGTCGTGAGAATCGCGGCCTCGCCCAGCACCGTGCGCACGCCCTCGGCCTGCGTCGACGGGTGGTAGACCGTGAGGAAGTCGCCGGGGTTCAGCCCGTCCTGCTCGCCGAGGTCGAGGAACACGATCGTGTCCGTCCCGACGGGCGTGACGGCGTCCCTCGTGTCCACGACGTGGCCGATCGGCTTGCCGTTCGGCGTGTCGCAGATCGTCGTGGGCCGCGTGCGGCGCACGAGCGGCACCGGGAGAGGCTCGAAGGGCGCGACGAAGTCTCCGACCTCGACCTCGTTGCAGGAGTAGATGATTTCGGTAATGGAGGATCTCTCCTGGGCGCAGAGCACGCGCACGCGCCCGGGCGTCATGTAGATTCGGCCCTGGAACTCGCGCTCGGAGCCCCATCGGTTCACGAGGCGGCTCGGCCGGACGATCGTGAACTCCATGCCGGCCTGGACGCCGTTCTCGGCCCCGATGTCGATGTAGATGACGTCGCCGGCCATGAACATCGACTGGTTGCGTTCCTTCTCGGCGTTCACGACGCGTCCGACGAACGCCTCGTCGCGGTCCCCGAGGTAGCCGGAGCAGTAGACGTCCACCTCGACGCCCACGGGCAAGGGTCCGGTGATCGGAGCGGGGAGCCGGCCGGCCTTTTCGAGGCGCGACTGGGGAACGGAGGAGCTGGCGTCTCTTTCGTTTCCCTGGGCGGGCCCCAGGGCTGGCTTCTTCGCCGCGTCGTCGGCGCGGGCGGCGAGCGAGACGGCGATCAGGACGCCGGCCGAGAGCGCTGCGAGACGGTGACGCATGACGACCTCCTGCTCGAAACCCGTGTCCCCGAATCGGCGAAAGGGGCGCGCAAAGGGGACGGATGGACGGTGTATCTTAATTCGCTGGAGCCGCTTGCGTCAACCCGAGGGGCGGGACGCGGGCTCAGCCGCCGGCGGCTTTCGCAGGAGGAGCGGGCGGAGCGGCCGCCGGACGCGGCACCTTCTTCACGAGCGGGCTGGAGGGGAAGTCGCGCGCGAGGCGGTCCCAGAGCTGCCGGGCCTCGTCCTCGTGCCCCATCTTGTTCTCCGCGACGCCCGAGTCGTAGAGCACCTTGTCGAGTTTCGAGTAGTCCGGATAGGACGCGAGAACGGTCTCCATGCGGCTTTTGGCCGCGCGCCATGCCCGGCGCTTCACGTAGAAATGGCCGACGACGTACTCGTGCTCGGCGAGGAGGTTGCGCATCGCGCCGAGGCGCAGGCGGCCCTCCGTGGCGTAGGGCGAATCCGGGTACGCGAGGACGAGCTCTCGGTATGCGAGCGCGGCGTTTCGCGTGTTCGTCTGCTCGCGGTCCGGACGCTCGGCCTGCTTGTCCGAGCACTGGGCGAGCCGGAAGAGCGCGTAGTCCGAGCGCGGGTGCGAGGGGTAGCGGTTTCGGAAGTCCTTGTACCTCACGCCGGCCTCGAGATAGCCGAGCGGCGTCTTCTCGTCGAAGAACGAGTCGGCGAGCCGCAGGGCGGACTGCTTGCCGATCGCGTCGTTCGCGTAGTTCTCCGCGACGAACCGCAGGTACTGCCGCCCGATCTCGTACTTCTTCTTCTGAACGAGCGACTCGCCCTTGGCGTACGCCTCCTCTTTCGGCATGGAGAGGAGCTCCCGCGTCATCTTGGCCGCTGAGTCGGTGCTCGCGCAGCCCGCCACCCCTCCGAGGAGGGCGGCGAGGGCGATCAGCGCGGGAAGGCGGCGCGGGAGGACGGGGAGAGGCGTCACGGACGTCGGAGAATGCACGGCGGCGGGATTTCTTTCAAGCTCCGTGCCCGGACGCGGCCGCCCGCGCGAGCCGCGCGAGCGCCGCGGGTACGTCGCCTCCCCCGAAGACCGAAGCCCCCGCCACGAGGTGGGACGCCCCGGCGGCCGCGAGGGCGCCGGCGTTGGCCTCCCCGACGCCGCCGTCCACGGCGATCGTCGCCGCCGAGCCTGCGCTCCGGATCGACTCGGCGAGGCGGGCGACCCGTTCGAGGGACCCGGGAATGAACGACTGCCCGCCCCATCCGGGGTTCACGGACATCACGAGGACGAAGTCCACGAAGCGCACGGCCTCGTCGAGGACGTCGAGCGAGGTCCCGGGGTTGATCGCGACCCCCGGCGACACGCCGCGGCCCCGCACGTGCTCGGCGAACCGGTGGAGGTTCGGCTCGGCCTCGACGTGGACCGCGATGCGCCGCGCGCCGGCGTCGAGGTACTGGTCGAGCGTCCGGAGCGGCTCCTCGATCATGAGGTGGACGTCAAACGGGACCTTCGTCGCCTTCGCGAGCGCCTTGAGGACGATCGGCCCGACCGTGAGGTTCGGGACGAAGTGTCCGTCCATGACGTCGAAGTGGATCCAGTCGGCGCCTCCCGCCTCGCACGCCGCGACCGCCTCGCCGAGCCGCGCGAAGTCCGCAGAAAGGATCGACGGAGCGAGGGCGACCTTCGGGGCGTTCACGGCGCCGCCTCCGGCGACGCGATCACGAAGCTCAGCGCGTCGCGCCGCGTGACGGGCGCGCCCGACAGCGGGAACTGGCGCAGGATCGTACCGGTCGCCGCGCCCTCGTAGGCCTGGCTCCTGACGCCGCCGATGCGGAAACCGCGCTCCTCGAAGGCGGTCTTGACCCGCTCGAAGTCGCGTCCGATGAGGTCCGGCATCACCCACGCGACGTCGGAAGCCCCACGGTTGACGAGAACGTCGACCGGAGTGTCCGGGCCCGCGATCGCGCCGGCGGACACGCCCTGCGCGACGACGCCCGCGGGGCCGGGCAGGCGGGCCGAGGCGACGGCAGCCTCCTTGAGGCCGGCCTTCGCCAGCGCGAGCGTCGCGGCGCGCGCCGGCAGCCCCGTGAGGTCGGGCACGCGCACGGCGCGCGGCCCGAGGGAGAGGAAAAGGCGGATCGTCTGGCCGCTCTTGACGGCCGTCTCGGCCGCCGGAACCTGCGCCCGCACCTTGTGCGCGGGCACGGCGTCGTCGAAGGCCTCCTGCGCCGCGTCCACCTGCACCGTGAGCCCGAGCTCGGCCGCGCGCGCCGCCGCCTCGTCGGGCGTGAGACTCACGAAGCTCGGGGTCTTGAGGGACTTGCCCGCGACGAAACGCGTGAACGAGACCCACGTCGCGGTCGCGAGGACGCCAGCCAGCACAAGCGCGTACAGCACTCTTCCGAAGACCCCTCCCATGGCGGCACTCTAGCAGGAGGACGGCTCCTTGACTCGCCCGGGACGGGCGCGGAGACTCGTCGCCCCATGGCCGATCCCGCCGCCCCGGATCCGGGCTCTCCCGCGCTCCCCCTCTCCCGGGCGGACCTCCACCTGCACACGAACGCCTCGATCTTCAAGTACTTCCGCGCGGGCAACACGCGCGACTCCTACAACGACCCCGACGAGACGTACCGCCTCGCGAAGGCCCGCGGGATGGACTTCGTGACGTTCACGGACCACGACACCGTGGACGGCTGCCTGAAGTTCCGGGACCGCCACCCGGATTACACGGACTTCTTCGTCTCGGCCGAGATCGAGACGTTCTTCCCGCGGACGGGCCACCGGATCCACGTGAACGTCTTCGACCTCACCCTCGCGCAGTGGAAGGTCATCCACGTCAAGAGGCGGAACATCTTCGACCTCGTCGAGTACCTCCGCGCGGAGAACCTCCTCTACTCGGCGAACCACCTCTTCCAGTCCTACCGGATGCGGCAGGCCCCCGAGGACTTCTTCACGAAGATGCTCGAGCTCTTCGACGTCTTCGAGGTCAAGAACGGCTCGATGGCCTACCAGCACAACGCGCTCGTGGAGGATCTCCTCACGGCCGCGAAGGAGAAGCGCGGCTCGCTCGCCCTCATCGGCGGCTCGGACGCGCACACGTACCCGCCCGTCGCGAGCGTCTTCACGATGGCGCCCGGCGCGAGCTGGGGGGAGTTCCTCTCCAACGTCCGCGCGGGCGAGTGCCTCTCGTGGGGAACGGAGATGGGCTTCACGAAGGTCCTCGGAGACGTCTACAAGATGCTCGGGAAGTACTACACGAGCGTCGTGGACTTCAGGAACCCCGAGTTCACGACGCGAGAGAAGGCGCGGCACTTCCTGATCGCGCTCGCCTCTGTCCCGTTCAACGCGGCGGGCGTCCCCGCGGCCGTCTACTCCCTGAACTACGCCAAACAGATCGCGCTCTCGAGGCGCCTGAAGACCCACTTCGACAAGAAGGGGTTGTCGGGAACGTAACGAGGAGGAGGAGGGAGTCGTGACGAAGGTCTTCCAGATCACCCCGTTCCTTCACGTGCCGGACCTCGCGGCCGCTCTTTCCTTCTTCTGCGAAACGCTCCCGTTCGAGGTCAAGTTCCAGCAGCCGGGGTACGCCTACGTCGAGCTCGCGGGCTGCGGACTGCGTCTTCTCGAGGAACGGACCCGGAACCTCCAGGCCGACGGAAAGGCGAGAGTCTCGGTCTACGTCGACGTCGAAAGCGTCGACGATCTCCACGCCCGGCTGCAGGCCGCCCTCGCGAAGCTCCCGCCGGATCGCGTCGAGCCGATCCTGGACAAAGCCTGGAACCAGCGGGAGTTCCAGGTCCGCCTTCCGGACGGAGACTGGCTCACGTTCGGGCAGCCCGTTCGTCGGTGAGGACGACGAGAACGAACCCGACTGCCTCCTCGACGCTAGGGACAGCGGCGAAAGGTCACGGTAAAGAAGACGGGGACGGGGCGTTCATTGAAAGTCGACGGGCGAAAGCGCCACGTCTTCACGGACGCGAGCAGCGCCGCCTTCGCGGGCTGAGGCGCGTTCGACAGGACGCGCGCACCTTCGACGCGCCCGTCCTTCGTCACGATCAGCTCGACCATGATCGGCCGTGCGGCACCTTCGAGGAGGCGGCACTCCGGCTCGACGCGGGCGATCTCGACGGGCTCCGTGA
>JBDTTJ010000092.1:0-11327 GCA_039930645.1 Acidobacteriota bacterium | reverse complement strand
GGCGCGGTCACGAGCGGAACCGCGATCGACGGCGTGACCGTCACGCCGCTCGCCTCGTTCGCGGCCGACACGAACGCCGCGGTCGCGAAGCTGGCCGCCAGGCAGAAGAACGGCATCGTGACCGGCGTCGTGGACATCACGAACATCCCGTTCACGACGACGCTTCCGCCGTATGTGACGAGCGGAGGCAAGGTCGTCCTCGTCGGCGGCGCGCCGATCTCGCTCCTCGGACCGAAGGGCTGCGCGACGGGCGTCCCGGCCTGCGCGGTTCCGAGTACGACGATCGTCACGCTGGCTGCCGCCTCGTACATGCCTTTCGGCTACGGAATCCCGTGCGCGGTAGCGCCGACGCTTCCGAAGTGCAATAACCCGCTCCCGGACTCGACCAGCGCCGCCGGCCCGGGCGTCCTGCTCTATCTCGACGAGATCACGCTCCTCAAGACGCGCGGCGCCGAGTACAACGCGGCGGCGAAGGCGGCCGCGGTGGCGAACGGGTACAAGTACTACGACCCGAACGACCTCCTCGCCCGCCTGAAGGCAGGCCTCGACTACGGCGGCGCGACGATCAGCGCGGCGTTCCTGACGGGCGGCGCGTTCTCCTACGACGGCTTCCACCTGACGCCGATCGGCTACGCCCTGCTGGCCGACGACATGATCAACTTCATCAACGCGAACTTCCCGGGCGCGAACCTCAGGGAGCCCGACCTTTCCACGTACCTTTACGCGGGCGGCACGGCCGGCGGGCTCTCGGGCCCGTACACGCAGCCCTACGCGTGGGCCCCGATGAATGACGCCGAGAAGGCGATGGCGATCGAGCAGATCTTCACGCTCGACTTCGCGAGCCAGCTCGCCGCGATGCTCCCGGCGCACCGCACCGCCGTGGCGCCCGGACCCTCCGCGCCCGTGCAGCGCCACGAGCGCGCGGGTCGCACCGACCCGATGCCCTGAGATGAGGAGGATTGACGTGAAAGCGACCTCTCCCGGATTTCTCGCGCGGCGTGCCGGCATCACCCTGATCGCCGTCGCTGCGCTGTTTCTCGGCGCCTGCACGTGCCAGACGGGGCCCGCGTTCCGCATCACGGCGCCAGCCGCGGGCGACACGCTCGCCGCCGAGGCCTGCAAGGCCGTCGCCGTGTCCGTGACGTCCGTCGCGGGCGATTACTGCACGTTCCCGCCCAAGGCCTACGAGATCTCGGTCGACGGCGGCAAGTCGCAGATGGTCCCGGCGGACAAGACGCCGCTGGCCGCGACGTTCAACGACCTCGCGGCGGGCCCGCACACGGCTGCCGCCTGGGTGATCGGGCAGAACGGCAAGCGCCGTGAGACCGCGTCCGTGAAGTTCACGTGCGCGCCGCCGCCGCCGCCCCCGGCGCCCGCTCCGGCTCCGCCGCCGCCGCCCCCGACGGTCGTCGTCCTCGAGGACCCGATCGAGAAGGGCTACATCCAGGACATCTTCTTCGACTACGACAAGTCGGAGATCCGGCCGGATTCGCGCGAGAGGCTCGACAAGGCAGCCGGCTGGATGAAGGGGCACCCGGAGGCCGAGTTCCTCCTCGAGGGCCACTGCGACGAGCGCGGGACCCGCGAGTACAACCTCGCCCTCGGCGACCGCCGCGCGAACGCGACGAAGGACTACCTCGTCTCGCTCGGCGTCGACGCGGCCAAGCTCAAGACGATCTCCTACGGCAAGGAGCGGCCGTTCGTGGAAGGTCACGACGAGTCTGCCTGGTCGAAGAACCGCCGGACTCACTTCGTCCAGACGAAGAAGTAAGCACCCTCTTTTCAGGTCTTTCCGGCGGCCCGGGTCCCCTGGACCCGGGCCGCTTGTCTTTCCGTCGGGGGGTGGGTTACGCTTGTCGTGCGCCAGCGGGTCGGGCCGGGTGGTTCGTTAGCCCCCATTGCCAGAAGCGCCCCCGGTGATTCCAGAACTCATGGAGTACCAATGATTTCCGCCACCGAAATCCGCCCGGGCATGATCATCATCCACAACGGTGAGCTGCACCGCGCGCACAGCGTCCTGCACAAGACGCCCGGAAACCTCCGCGGATTCGTCCAGGCGAAGCTCCGGAACCTCAAGTCCGGGGCCATGAACGAGCACCGGTTCCGGTCCGAGGACAAGGTCGAAAAGGCTTCCCTCGACACGCACCAGATGCAATACCTCTACTCGGATTCCGAAGGTCATCACTTCATGAACCAGGAGACCTTCGACCAGATCCGCCTCGACGATGAGGTCGTGGGCGAGTCCATGAAGTACCTGCTCCCCGAGACGGTCATCGAGATCGACTTCTACGACGGCAACCCGGTCTCGGTGGAGCTCCCGACGACGGTGAACCTGAAGATCGTCGAGGTCGAGCCCGGCATGAAGGGCGCGACGGCGTCGGCTTCCTACAAGCCGGCCAAACTGGAGACGGGCCTGATGGTGCAGGTGCCGCAGTTCGTCGAGGCCGGCACGGTCGTCAAGATCGACACGCGCGACAACTCCTACCTGGAGAGAGTGAGCTGAGCCTTCTTCTCGCGGCCGCCCTCGCCGGAGCGCTGGGCGCGGCCGGAGAGGTGTCGGCGGCATCCGTCGAGCCGCCCGTGCTCGTCGCGGTCGCGGGTTCCGAGAGGTCCGCTCCGGCCCTCGCCGACACGGCCCCGTCCGCCGCCTGCCCGGCGCGCGACCCCGAGACGGGTGCGTGCTTCTCCTCGGCCGACGCGGCCGACCTCGCGTGGCTGAAGCGGCCGGTGGACCCGGCGGCCGCCCACGCTGAGGACGAGGAGGACCCCGACGACGGCGCCGAGGACGCCGATGCCGAGCCGGTCCCCGCGGCCGCCGCGAACCTCTCGCCGGCGCAATTCGCGTTCTGGAAGAACCTCGCCCGGACCGTCACGGGTCTGGTCGTCCGCAAGACGAACAGCCGGCCCGCGTCGCTCCCCGAAGAGGAGATCGCCGCGCTCCTCTCGTCCGACTTCCCGATCCCGCTCGAGGCCTTTGATCGCGCGAAGTTCCGCGACACGTTTTCCGCCAAGCGCGGCCGGCAGAAGAAACACCATGCGATCGACCTGCCGGCTCCGCGCGGGACGCCGGTTCTCGCCGTGACGGACGGCGTCATCGAGCGCCTCGGGCGCGACCGGAAGGGCGGGAAAGTCGTGTACCTCCGGGACACGACCGGCCATTACACGTTCTTTTTCGCGCACCTCGCGAAGCACGAGAAGGGCCTCAGGCCGGGGGACCGCGTCGTGAAGGGCCAGCGGCTCGGCGACGTCGGCGCGACCGGCCACGTGATCGGCGGTCCGCACCTGCACTTTGCGATCTTCCGGGACGAGGACGACGCTTCCGGCGGCCGTGCCCTGGTCGTGAACCCGTACCTGGTGTTCAGCCCCCTCCTGACGCCCCACTGAGGGCGTGCGCCGGCCCGCCGGCCGGCCTCGGGGCGTCATAATCCCCCGTCGTGGCCGAGGAACTCCGTCGGGACGCCGAGGGCGGCGTGAGGGATCGTTTTCTCTCGGAGTTCGCCCTTGCGCTCGTCGAGGGCGTCCAGCTCCAGGAGTTCCTGGACTGGTCCATCTCGCAAATCGGCCGGATCCTCGAGGTCGACCGCCTCACTCTCTTCCTCTTCGGGAGCGAGGCCGAGCCCTCGACGCTCGTCGCGCGCGCCGCCTGGGCCGCCGGGGGCGCGCCGCCGCTCTCCACGCTCGTCCCGCCCGGCGTCGCCCCGAGGATTCCCCCATCGCTACGGCGGTTCCAGCCGATCGTCGCGCCGGACGTGCTCTCCGCGCCCGAGCTGATCGACCAGGTGGACGCGTGCCGCCGGAACGGGATCGTCTCGCTCCTCCTCGTCCCGATCGGAATCGACGGCGTGCTCCGAGGCTTCGTCGGCGCCGCGACGGTCGAGAGGCGGGACTGGGCGAGCGACGACGTCGCGTTTCTCGAGTCCGCGGTCCATCACCTCTCGGCCGCGCTCAAGCAGACCGAGCTCATCGAGGAGCTGGGTCGCGAGCGGGACCGCCTGTCGGTCCTCTTCGACCTCGCGTCGGCGGTCCAGCGCTCGACGACCGTGAAGGACGTCGTCGGGACGGCCCTCACGGGCCTGAGGGACACGCTGCTGTACCCGATCGCCGTCTTCTCGCTGCTGACGCCCGAGGGGGACGCCCTCACCGGCCTTGGCGGTTATGGCGGGACGCGCGAGGACGAATTCGAGGGGAACATCCCGCTCTCTCCCGAGAGCCCGACGTACTCGCTCCGCGTGCTCGAGACGGGGCAGCCGATGATCATCACGGACGTGCGCCTCGAGCGGGAGAGCGCGTCGCGCGAACGGTTCGTCGGGATCGGCGCGCGCTCCGTGGGGATGTTCCCGATGCGCTCGGCGGGCAAGACGACCGGCGTCATGGCGGTGGCGACCCGGGACGAGTCGCGCCGCATCGAGTTCGACGACGTCGAGACCCTCCAGTCGCTCGCGGATTTCGTGGGGGTCGCCCTCGAGCAGCGCCGCACGGCCGAGGCCGTCGCGCAGTCGATGCGCGAGGCGCGCAGTCTCGCGGACGCCTCGCGCGCGCTCCTGACGCGCACGGCGAACCGCGACGTCCTCCTGACGCAGATCCTCGACGCGCTCGCGACCCACTTCGGCCGTGACGCGAGCAGCATGCTCCTCGTCGACCGTGAACGGGGCGCGCTCGTGCAGTTCGGGCGGCGCGGGAAGTGGTGGTCGCCGGGCGATCCGGTCTCCGTGATCCCTCTCGACGCCCCCGGCCTCATCCCGCTCGCCGCGCGGACCGCGCGCGTCGTGAACGTCCCCGACGTCTCGCGCGACCCGGATTACGTGGTCGGGTGGCCCGATGCGCGCTCGGAGCTCGTCGTGCCGCTCGTCCTCGACGAGCACGTGATCGGCGTCTTCGACCTCCAGTCCGGGACGGCGGGAGCGTTCTCGGACGCTGACGCGCGGAACATCGCCGCCTTCGCCGAGCGCGCCGCGCTCGCGTTGCGCCTCGCGGAGCTCGTCGGGGCCTTCGAACAGCGCACCCGCGTCCTCGAGGCCGTTGCGCGCGCGACCCAGCTCCTGAACTTCCGCCTGCACGCTCCGGACGTCCTCACTTCCGTCGTGGAGGAAACGACGAGGGCGTTCCCGGCCGCGGACGGTGCGGTGGCGTGGGTCGCGGACCCGCCCGGCCGGAACCTCTCCGTCGCGGCGGTCTTCGGCGTCGGCGTCATGACCCTTCACGGCAGCGGGTCGGCGCCGCGTCCCGTCGCGCGCCTCAGGAGCGCCGGCCGCGCGTTCCGGGAGAATCGGCCCGTCTTCACGGCGGTGAACGGCCTCGACGAGCTCGCCGACGGCGAGTCCGTGGAGAGTCGTGCGCGGGCGCGCGCCTCGGTCGCGAACCCCGACGTGCGCGCGCTCATGGCCGTGCCGATCCGCGTCGGCGACCAGCGGCTCGGCGTCCTCGAGGTCATGTCGTATCGCATGGGCGGGTTCACGCGCGAGGACGGCGCGACGCTCACGCTGCTTGCCGAGCAGTGCGCGATCGCATTGCGCAACGCGCGGCTCATCGAGGAGCTCCAGCGCAGCAACCGTCTCAAGGACGACTTCCTCGCGAACCTCTCGCACGAAGTCCGTACGCCGCTCACCGGAATCGTGGGATGGGCCGAGGTCCTCCTCGACTCGCACGGGGGCGATCCTCCCGTGAAGCGCGCCCTGGGGGCGATTCTCGGGCAGTCCGAGACGCTCAGCCGCATGCTCGCCGACCTGATCGACCTCTCGCGGATCGACAACTTCGGGCTCGAGCTCAGGCGCGAGCACGTTCGGCTCTCCGAGACGATCGCGGGCGCGCTGGACGCCGTCGCTCCCGGGGCCGCCAAACGGGGCGTCACGATCCGCTGCCACATCGAGCGCGACCTGCCCGCGATGGAGGGCGACCCCGCGCGCCTCAAGCAGGTCGTCTGGAACCTTCTCGCGAATGGCGTGAAGTTCTCGCCGACCGGCGGTACGGTGGAGGTGGCGGTGGCGCGCGCCGGGGACGGCGGGCTCGAGCTCGCCGTCTCGGACGAGGGCCACGGGATCGACCCGGAGTTCCTCCCGCACGTCTTCGAGCGCTTCCGGCAGGAGGAAACGTCCTCGAGCCGGCGCTACGGGGGGCTCGGCGTCGGCCTCTCGATCGCGCGCGCCATCGTGGAGGCGCACGGCGGGACGATCGCCGCCGAGAGCGACGGCCGCGAGAAGGGGAGCCGGTTCCGCGTCAGCTTCCCGCGCGAGCGCGTCGTCGCGCCGATCACCCGCGCGCCCGCGCCCGGGGGCGGACGGTGAGCCCGGACCCGCGCTCTCTCGAGGAGCGCCTCCGACAGGCCGAGGAGCGCATCGCGGCGCTGAATCGGATCGGGATCGCGCTCTCGGCCGAGCGCGACCTCGAGAAGCTCCTCGAGACGATCCTGACGGAGTCGCGCCGCTTCTCCGGGTCCGAGGCGGGCTCTCTCTATCTCGCCGAGGACGCGCCCGGCGGCGGGCGGCGGTTGCGCTTCAAGCTCGCGCAGAACGACGCCGTCTCGTTCGCCTTCAAGGAACGCACCGTGCCCGTCGACGAGGGAAGCCTCGCGGGCTGGGTCGCCGTGCACGGCCTTCCGCTCGTTCTCGAGGACGCCTACGCGATCGCGAAGGACGCCCCCTACCGGCACAACGACGCCTTCGACGGCGCGACCGGGTTCCGGACGCGCGCGATGCTCGTCGTCCCCATGAAGGACCATCTCGGGGACCTCGTCGGAGTCCTCCAGCTCATGAACCGGCTCGGGCCCGCCGGCCCGGAGCCGTACCCGGAAGACCTCGTCCCGCTCCTCTTGTCCCTCGCGACGCAGGCGGCCGTCTGCCTCAAGGCGAACCAGCTCACGGCGTCCATCCGCCGCCTCTTCGAGGACTTCGCGCAGGCGGCCATCGTCGCCGTCGAACAGCGCGATCCAACGACCGCGGGCCACAGCAACCGCGTCGCGGCCCTCACGGTCGAGCTCGCCGGCCTCGTGGATCGTGCGCCGGACGGCCCGTACGCCTCCATCTCGTTCTCGCGCGAGGAGATGCGCGAGATCTTCACGGCGGCCCTCCTGCACGACTTCGGAAAGATCTCGATCCCGGAGCGCGTGCTCGTCAAGGCCAAGAAGATCGAGCAGGACGGGTTGCGCCGGATCCGCGACCGGTTCGACTACGTCCTCGCCGCGGCGGAGTCCGAGGACGCGCGGGTGCTGCTCGAGCGCCTCGCGCGCGAAGGGCGAATCGTGACCCACGGCGACCTCGCCGCGCTCTCGGACGCGGCGGACGCGCGGAGCCGGGAGATCGAGGCGGCGTTCGAGGAAGTCGCGGCCGCGAACGAGCCGACGATCCTCCCGAAGGACGCGCGCGGCACGCTCGAGCGGCTCGTCGCGCGCTCGTGGCGGGACCGGCGCGGCCGGACGGCGACGCTCCTCCTGCCCGACGAATTCCGGTTCCTCTCGATCGCGCAGGGCAGCCTCTCGCAGGAGGAACGTCTCGACGTCGAGAGCCACGTGACGCACACCTGGCGCTTTCTCTCAACGATTCCCTGGACGCCGGACCTCGCGCGCGTTCCCCAGATCGCGTACGCGCACCACGAGAAGCTCGACGGCTCGGGGTACCCGAGGCGTGTCGGCCCGCAGGAGATCCCGCCGGCGGCGCGCGCCCTCACGGTCTGCGACATCTACGACGCGCTCACGGCGTCGGACCGGCCGTACAAGAAGGCGATGCCGCACGACCGCGCGCTCGAGGTCCTCGCGGCCGAGGCCGAAAAGGACAAGCTCGACGTTTGGCTCGTGAAGGCCTTCATTCAGGGGCGAGTCTGGCTCGCGCTCGGACGCTGAGGTCGGCGCTCGCCGTCGCGCTCCTTCTCGGAGCGCAGGCCGCCGCCGCGGCGCCCGCGAGATGGCACTTCGTCTTCGGGAAGAAGTGGGAGGTTTCGATTTTCTTCGAAAGGGAAGAGGGGAGAGGAGATACGACGCGGCTGCTCGTGGAGGCCGGAGCGGGGCGATTCGTGTTCGTTTCCTCGCAGGACCCCTCCGGGCGCGACTCCACCGAGAGCATCCGGCGCCTCCCGGATGGCGAGACGCTTACCCGTCGGCTCGTTCTTTCTTCATTCGAAGAAATCCCCTCCTGCTCTTCCGTGCGCCCCCCGGACGCATGCGTGATCTTTGCCGGCGCGAACGGGTCCTTCGGCGCGCCGATCTCGGCGTTCGCCGGCTCGACGGTTTCGCCTCTCCGCGATAAGGCAGCGGCCCTCGTCTCGCCCGGCATGCGCGAGGCGGTGTTCAGCCTCGCACCGCTGCTGCCGGCCGTCGCGGAGTTCGGCTCCTATTCGAAGGACTTCCTCGCCCTCGTCTGGCCGGAAAGGTTCTCGGCGCCGCAGAAGCTCGTGCGCGGCGAGCGAGGACCCGGCTGCGCGTTCGACGCCACGTTCGGCTTCCCGTGCTCTGAAGACGAGAAATCCCGCGAGGCGAAGCGCTTCGCGGGACCGGCGCGCTAGCGCGGCGCGCGCCGCCGCTGCCACGCGTACACGGCGATGCCCGCGGCGAGGATCAGCAAGCCGCGCAGGGCGTCCCTCGGCGCGTCGAGCGCGATCGCGACGGTGAAGACGAGGGACGTCACCACGTAGAACGCCGGGATCCACGGGTAGCCGGGCGTCTTCCACGGGGCATCGGGCTGTCTTCTTCGGTAGACGAAGAGGGCGGCTCCGCCGAGCGCGTAGAAGAACGTCGCGGCGAAGGAGACGGTCGCGACGAGCTCGTCGAACTTGCCCGACACCGTCAGCGCCGCCGCGAAGACGGCCTGGAAGGCGAGGCCGAACGCAGGCGTCGCGTACTTCGGGTGGAGGCGCGCAAAGAGGGCGGGGAGCCGGCCGTCCTTCGCGGCGGCCCATGCGATGCGCGGCGCCGGGATGATATTGGCGGCGAGGGAGCCGAGGACGGAGACGATCACGGCGATCGAGAGCCAGCGCGCCGCGCCCTCGCCGAAGAGGACCTTCACGGCCGCCTCGGCGGCGCGCGGGGAGGCGCCGAGCACCGCCGCGGGCGCCGCTCCGAGATAGACGGCGTTCGCCCCGAGGTACAGGAGGGCCACGGCCCCGACGCCGAGGATCAGGCCGCCCGGGATGTCGCGCTTCGGGTTCTTCACCTCGGCGCCGAGCGCCGACAGGTTGATCCAGCCGTCGTACGCCCAGAGGACGCCCGCGAGCGCGCCGCCAACCGAGATCGCGAGCGGCGCCGACATCGGCGGGAACGCGAGGGACGGGCGCACGGCCTTCGCGGCCGTGAGGCCAAACGCCACGAGCGCGATCACGGAGCCGATCTTCACGACCGTCAGGACGGAGTTCAACCGGCCGCCCTCCTTGATCCCGAGGACGTTCCACGCCGAGAGCGCGAAGGCCGTCGCGATCGCGACGAGCTGGCCGTGCGAGACGGGGAGGCCGAGCGCCGTGAACGCGGGTGCGGCGGTCCCGAGCGCCGGGATGAACGACCCGAGGAACTCCGCGAACGCGGTCGAGAGGGCGGCGACGGTCCCGGGCATCACAACGAAGACGAGCGCCCACATGTAGAGAAAGCCCCAGATCGGCCCGAACGTCTCGGACAGGTACACGTACGGGCCGCCGGCCGCAGGGCGGCGCGCGCCGAGCTCGGCGTACGTGAGCCCGGCGGCGGTGGCGTGGACGGCGCCGATCACCCAGACGACGACGATCCACGATGGGAAGGCCGCCTTCCGTATGACGTTTCCGGCCGAGAGGAAGATTCCGCTCCCGATCATCGATCCGGCGACGTAGAGGACGCAGTCCCCGAGCCCGAGGGCCCTCACGAGCTGCGTCGCGGCGCGGCGTTCGTCGGTCACGCGCGGGGAAGCCTAGCAGGCGTCCCGGAGGGGTAATCTCCGGCCGTGACGGACGGCCCGCCCGCGACCCGCAGGTACGTGCTCAAGCGCACGGTGGCGAAAAGCTACCGCGTCGATTACGCGCGCGAGCTGAACGAGGAGCAGAAGGCCGTCGTCTTCGCGCCGGATGGGCCGACGCTCGTCGTCGCGGGGGCGGGCTCGGGCAAGACGCGGACGCTCGTCTACCGGGTCTCGCGCCTCATCGAGGACGGGGCCGACCCGGCGTCGCTCCTCCTGCTCACGTTCACGAACCGTGCTGCGCGAGAGATGAAGCGGCGCGTCGAGGCCCTCATCGGCGCCGACCTCGCGCGGGCCACCGCGGGGACGTTCCACTCGGTGGGTGCGCGCCTGCTGCGCCCGCACGCCGAGCTCCTAGGCTTCAAGCCGAACTTCACGATCCTCGACTCGGAGGACACGAAGGACCTCCTCGAGTCCGCGACGTCCGACGTCGGCGTTCCCGTCACGGAGCGTCGCTTCCCGAAGGGCGACCTCCTGCGCGGGATCGTTTCCCTGTGCGTGAACACGGGCCGCAAGCTCGACGACGTCATCACGGAGGAGCACCCGCACTTCCTTTCGCAGATCGACGCGATCCGCACGGTCGTCCACCGGTACCTCGAGCGGAAGGTCCTCGCGAACGGAATGGACTACGACGACCTCCTCCTGAACTGGAAGCGGCTCATGGTCGAGCGCCCCGAGATTCGGCGGTCGTTCGGGCTGAGGTTCAAACACGTCCTCGTCGACGAGTACCAGGACGTGAACCATTTGCAGGCGGACCTCGTCGACATGGTCGTCGAGGACGTCGAGAAGCCGAACGTCATGGTCGTGGGCGACGACGCGCAGTCCATCTATTCGTTCCGCGGCGCCGACTTCGAGGCGCTGCTGGGCTTTCCGGATCGCCACCCGGGGACGGCCGTGTTCCCGCTCGAGACGAACTATCGTTCGACGCCCGAGATCCTGCGCCTCGCCGACGCCTCGATCGCCAGGAACGCGCGCCGCTTCGAGAAGACGCTCAAGCCCGTGCGCCCGCCGGGCGTGCCCGTCGCCGTCATCGGCGCTTCGGACGTGTCGCAACAGGCCGAATTCGTCGCCCAGCGCGTCCTCGAGCTGCGCGACGAGGGGACGCCTCTGAACGAGATCGCCGTCCTCTACCGCGCGCACCACCAGGCTCTCGAGCTGCAGATCGAGCTCACGCGCCGGGGCATCCCGTACGAGATTCGCTCGGGCCTCCGCTTCTTCGAGCAGCAGCACGTCAAGGACGTCCTCGCCTACCTGCGCCTCCTCGTAAACCCGAAGGAGGAGACGTCGTTCAAGCGCCTCCTGAAGCTGCTTCCGAAGGTCGGCGAGCGCACGGCCGCGACGCTCTGGACGGCGGTGGGCGACCTGCCCGACCCCGTCTCCGCGTTCTGCCGGACGGACTTCCGGAAGGCGCCGCAGGGCGCACAG
>JBDTTJ010000091.1:0-11538 GCA_039930645.1 Acidobacteriota bacterium | reverse complement strand
ACGCCGAAGCCGAAGCCCGAGCCGACGCCGAAGAAGAAGGCCCGCCGGCGCTAGGCGGCGAAGCCAGAGGTCGCGAGGAGCCGTTCGACTTCCTCGGGCGTCGCCCCGAGCTTCGGGGCCGCGGCTCGCAGGTCGGCCGCGTCCACGGGGAACCAGTTGCGGCGCGAGGCGTCGAGAAGGCCCGCGACGTCGAAGGGCGCGATCGTGCGCGCGACGTCCACGAGGAGGCGCGCGCGGGAGTCCGCATCGAGCGGCTGACGGGCCGCGTCGCAGATCCGGTGGAGGGCCGGCCCGAAGGTGGGATTCTTCGAGAGCAGGAAGGAGTTGGCGAGATGCACCTTCCCGAGGCGCCGCGCGGCTTCGGAAAAGCTTGCCGCTGCGAAGTAGAGCTTGGAGAGCTCTGAGAAAAGCGGGAAGTCGTCGAACGTCGCGTAGAGGGCGCCGACGAGGCGCGCGGCCGCGTCGGCTTCGGCCAGCGTGGCCTCGCCGTAGTCCGCGACGCGTTCTCCGAAGCGCGGCGTGCCCCAGTCGCCCGCGAGCGCGAGGCCGAGACGCTGGATGCCCAGGAGCGCGAGCGGGAAGCCCATCGAGAGGATCGGATCGGCGAACGCGGCGGCCGAAGGCAGCAGGGCCCACCCGTCGCCGGCGGCACGGGCGCGCCGGAACCCGAGACGAGGCGCGTGGACGAACGCAAGCGCGGCGCGGGCCTCCGCGAACTGGGCGCGGACGCTGGGGAAGCGCGCCAGCAGGCGCTGCCACGCGGGCTCGCCCTCCTCGAGGCGGAGATCGCGCGCGAGGGCGTCCTCGGCCGCGACGCCCGCGCTCGTGATGCCGTTCGAGAAGCGCAGCACCCAGATCCAGCCGCCGGGAAACACATGGTGCACGGCCGCGTCGTCGACGGGGTAGGGCGGAGAAGCGAACCCCGCGAAATCCCGCATCGAGTCCAGCCGCTTGACGTCCGTGAAGTGCGTGAACAGCCCCTGCGTCGCCGGCAGTCCCGCCAGCGGGGCGTCCCCGCAGCTCAGCGCCGCCGAGAGGGCCGCGTCGCGGCCCGAAGCGTCGACGAGGAAGCGCGCGCGCACCGAGAACGGCTCGCCGAGCCGGTCGCCCTCGAGCCGCCAGCCGCTCCCCTCGCGCGAGACGGCCGCGAGGCGCGACCGGTCGCGGTACGTGGCGCCCTCGGCCTCGGCCTCGCGCACGAGGAACTGGTCGAAGTCGGGCCGGTACCAGTGCGTGTCCGCGACGGCGTCGTTCGGGCTCGCGGCGACGAGGAGCTGGTCGCTCCGGTCGGGGGCGCCGGCGAAACGGCGGCCCTCCTCGTGCAGGTAGAACGTGAAACCTCGTTTGAGGCCGCAAGCGATCTCCGGGTACGCGCGGCGCCACGTTCCCCATGTCGTGAGAGGCACGAGGCGGGGCAGTTCGAAGCGCGTCGCGATCTCCTCGAGGAGCAGATTCGCGAGCGGGGAAGACGACTCGCCGATCGCGAAGCGCGGGTGAACCCCCTTCTCGAGGAGGACGACGGACCGCCCGGCGCGCCGTGCGACGAGCGCCATGAGGGAGCCGGCGAACCCGGACCCCACGATCGCGACGTCGAAGGCTTCGTTCACGAGCAAGGGGGACAAGAGGGACAAGAGGGGAGAAGAGGAAGATTTCTTTGAATGATGTTCATGGTGCGGAGGCGCTCCACGCGAGCTGGGGCGCAGCATGCGGGCGCCGGAAGCGCATCGGCGTTCCACAGGTCGGCGAGGACCATTCCCCGCGCGCCGGGCGCGCGGCCCTTCCCCTCTTCACCTTCTAAGAAATCCCCCATCGCCCGTTCGAGATCGCAAAGGCCTGGAGGCTCGAAGTGGCCCTCGCGCTGCAGCTCCTCAAGCGTGCCGTTGCCCATCCGTGTCGGGATGAGCGAGACGATTTCGGCGCCCGCGGCAAACGACGCGTCGATGCTCGCACGCGTCGCCGCCCCCCACTCTTCCTTTCCAAGAAAAGGAATTCCAAGAAGGACGAAGCTGCGCACCGGGATGCCGTGCGAGACGAGACGGCGGGTGCACGTCTCGAAATCATCGACCGTCATCCCCTTGTTGAGCTTCTCGAGCGCCTGTTCGTTTGCCGTCTCGAGCCCCAGCGCCACCTCGAGCTCGGGCCCGCCGAGGAGGTCGCGGAACCGAAGGACGTTGTCGCCTACGAGGCTCGGGTGGCATTCGACGACGACTCGCTCGAAGCCGCGGACGAGGTCCGCGATCGCGGCGTGGTCCTCCGCCGGGATCGCCGCGCGGTCGAAGAAGCTGCCCGCGTTGTAGAGTTTCACGCGCCGCGCCGCGGGCAGCCGCTCGAGAGCCCACCGGATCTGCTCCGGAATCGCGCCGGGCGGCGTCGGCGCGTCGAGCGTGTTCTTCCAGAGGTCGCACATCGTGCAGCGGTGCGCGCACTCCTTGTTCGTCAGGAAGATCGTGGCAACCGGCGCCGGCACCCCGGGGGCCGCGGGCTCATCCTCCACGAAAAAGCCGTACGGACGGTGAGCGTCGACGGCGTTCTTCTTCGGCCGGCTCACGCGGCTCCGGCGAAAGCCTCGATCAGGGCGCGGCGGTAGCGGGCCTCGCCGTGCGGGAAACGCTGCGCGTGGACGGCCGCGCCGCCGGCGCCGTGCTGGAAGCGGCGCTTCGGGAATACGGGCATCGTCAGCCCGGTGACGGCCGCGACGCCGCGCGCGACGATCTCGCCCTTCAGCGCGTAGAGCTTCTCGAGGCTGCCCCGCGTGAGGTCCGCGAACGGGATCCCCTCGGCCACGGCGACGACGCGCGGGCGCGTGAACGGGCTGAAGCCCGAGAAGCCGAGAAGCCGGAGAGGCGCGTACGTGCGCGTGGTCGAGCGGCTCTGGCCGCCCGTGTACGTCTGCGAGTGCTTGAGCGACCCGACTCCCCAGCCCTCCTGGTAGAGCATGAGGTTGTTCACGACGCTCCGGATCGTGAGCTCGGGGTTCTCCTCGATCGGGTAGTCCTTGAGGTTCTCGTCGCCGCCGTCGCCGTCGAGGAGATGCGTCCATTCCGGGTAACGCGCGCGGATTCCGCGCAGGAGCGCGATCGCCATCGTCGCGGACTCGACGTCGAGAGGCTTGTAGTCCTCGATGACGCGGACCGCCTCGAAGGGATCCAGCGACGGGGCGTCGGCCTCGATCGGCTCGAGGAAGAAGCCCATGTCGAGCGCCTCGAGAAACGCACGGGCCTGCGCGAGATCGGGCCCCTCGCCGAGCGTGAGCGTGAACGCCTTGAGGCGCGCCGGGCTCATGCCGAGCCTTTTGAGGACGTGATGGGTCACGAGGAAGACGGCTCCGCTGTCGATGCCGCCCGAGAAGCAGACGCCGAGCGGCGCCTTCGCGGGAACGCGCTCGATCCAGCCCGCAATCTCGTCCGCGAGCGCCGAGACGTAGAGGCGACCGATCGCGTCGAGGTCGCCCGGGAGGGCGTTGCGCTCGGGGGTGAACGTCCGCACGTAGGACGGCTCGGGGTCCGGGCAGCCGACGAGGCGCACGGTCGCGAGGTGGTGGGCCGGAACCATGCGCGTGTAGCTCGGGTGGAACTGGTCCGCGTGGCCGTGGCCGGCCAGCCAGCGCTGGATGGCGTCGATCCGGTCCGCGACGACGAGGACGGGGCCCGCGGCCTCCTTGGCGAGGAAGTAGCGCAGCGGCCGGTCCATCGAGCGCGCGAGGCGAACGGCGATCCCGTCCACGCCGACGAGCGCGTAGGAGCCGTCCAGGGCGGCGACGCCCTCGGCGTCTCCCCGGGCGACGCGCGCGCGGGCGTCCTCGAGGGACGTGCCGCGGAGGGACGTGAGCGTGGGATCGGTCAGATCGACGACCTTGGCGACGGGCTGGGACATCGAACCTCCTCGGTGTCTGATCCTAAGCCCTCGGCTGCTATATTCCGGGGCGTTATGCTCGAAGTTCAGGGACTTTCCAAATCGTTTTACGGGACGCCTGCCGTCGAGGACGTGAGCTTCCGCGTCGAGACGGGCGAGATCCTAGGATTCCTCGGCCCGAACGGCGCCGGGAAGACGACGACGATGCGCATGATCACGGGGTTCCTGCCGCCGACGGCGGGGCGCGTGCTTCTCGCGGACGTCGACGTCACCGAAAAGCCTCTCGAGGCCAAGCGCGAGCTCGGCTACCTGCCGGAAACTCTCGCGCTGTACCCGGAGATGCGCGTGAGGGAATACGTCGCCTTCCGCGCCGCCCTCTGCGGCGTGCCGTCCGCCCGGCGGAAGGCGCGCGTGGACGAGGCGATCCAGAAGTGCTTCGTGGACGACGTCGCGACGAAACCCATCGGCAACCTCTCGAAGGGCTACCGGCAGCGCGTCGGACTCGCGGGCGCGCTCGTCCACGGGCCCAAGGTCCTCGTCCTCGACGAGCCCACGGTCGGCCTCGACCCGCGGCAGATCGTCAAGGTGCGCGACCTGATCCGCGACCTGAGGAAGGACCACACGATCCTCCTTTCGACTCACATCCTTCCCGAGGTCGAGGTCCTCTGCGACCGCGTCCTCATCATCGACCGCGGGCGGATCGTCGCCGCGGGCACGCCCGACACGCTCCGCCACGACATGTCGCAGGCGCCGGCCGTCACGCTCGTCCTGAAGGGCGAGGTTTCCGAAGCCGACGCGGTCCTGCGCCAGCTCCCGGGCGTCACGCGCGCCGCGCGCATCGGCGCCGGGGGCGAAACGCGCGTCTCGCTCGCGGGCGCCCCGGGCTCCGACCTGCGCGAGAGCGTCTTCCGCGAGGTCCTCACGCGCGGCTGGACGCTTCTCGAGCTCACGCCGCGCCAGGCCTCGCTCGAGGACGTCTTCGTGCGCCTCGTGTCGCGCGACGCGGCCGCCGACCCGGAGACGCTGCCGGGGGTCGCCTCGAGCGGTCCGACGCCGGCAATCGGAACGGAGGCCCCGCAGTGAGCGCGCTCAAGGCGTTCTTCGCGATCGTGAAGCGGGAATTCTTCTCCTACTTCGTCTCGCCCCTCGCCTACGTCGTCCTGACGGCGTTCCTCCTCATCCAGGGCTACACGTTCTACCTGATCGTTCTCGCCCTGAACCAGCCGGAGACGCCGCGGACGGCGCTCATGTCGCTCTTCTTCACGAGCGTCTTTTACTGGATCTTCATGATGCTGATCTCGTCCGTCATCGCAATGCGCCTCCTCTCCGAGGAGCGCAAGACGGGTTCGATCGAAGCGCTCCTGACCGCACCCGTCTCCGAGGCGACCGTCGTCGCCGGCAAGTTCGCGGCCGGCTGGTGCTTCTTCCTCTTCCTGTGGCTCCCGACGGTCCTCTACCCGGTCCTCCTCTCGCGGTTCGGGACGCTCGACTGGGGCCCGATCGCGTCCGGCTATCTCGGGATCGCGCTCGTCGGCGCGCTGTTCATCTCCGCGGGCACGTTCGCGTCGGCCCTGACGAAGAACCAGATCGTCGCGGCGATCGTCGGGTTCGTCTTCATCCTCGGCGTCTTCATCGTCGGCGTCTTCCGGGACTTCGTCACGGACCCGGCCTGGCGCGACGCCCTGTCGTACCTGAACCTCCTCGAGCACATGGACGACTTCTCGCGCGGGATCGTCGACACCCGCCGCCTCCTCTACGTCGCCTCGACGGTCGTCTTCTTCCTGTTCCTCTCCACGCGCGCCCTCGAAGCGAACAAGGGGCGCTGACATGGCGACCGTGACGCCCTCCACCCGCAACACCTTCCGCGCGACGCTCGCGCTTTCCGTCGTTCTCGGGCTCGGAATCCTCGTCCTGGTGAATTACATCGGCTCGCGCCGCTACGCGCGCTTCGACTGGACGACGAGCGGGCTCTATTCCCTTTCGGAGAAGACGCGTAACGTCCTCAAGGACCTCAAGACGCCCGTCCAGGTCACGGTCTTCATGACGCCCGGGACGCCGCTCTACCCGGAGGTCGACGAGATTCTCAAGCGCTACAAGGCCGCCGCGCCGATGCTCACGGTCGAGACGCTCGACCCGACGCGCAACCTCGTGCGAGCCAAGCAGCTCGTCGACGAATTCGGCGTCAAGAGCAGCACGGTCGTCTTCCGGTCCGGAGACCGGAAAAAGTACGTCTCGGGGGAGCAGCTCGCCGAGATGGACTACTCGCGCGCCCGGATGGGCGGAGAGCCCGGGATCAAGGCGTTCAAGGGCGAGCAGGAATTCACGTCCGCGATCCTCGCCGTCACGCAGCAGAAGACCCCGAAGGTCGTCTTCACGACGGGCCACGGCGAGCGGCGCTTCGACTCGCCACGCGCCAAGGACGGATTCTCCGAAGCCGCCGAGTCCCTCAAGAACGACAACTCCACCGTGGAGGAGTGGGCGTCGCTGGGCGCCGCCGACGTCCCCGCGGGCACGGACCTCGTGGTCGTCGCGGGGCCGCGCACCGCGTTTACGGAGCCCGAGCGCGCCGCGCTCAAGCGGTACCTCGACGCCGGCGGGAGCGCGCTCTTCATGCTGGACGTCGAGCTGACGCCCGGGAGCCCGACGCTCTCCGACTTCGGCCTCAACCCGCTCCTCGGCACGATGGGCCTGACGCTCGACAGCGACGTCGTTCTCGATCCGAAGAACGCGCTCCCTCTCATGGGGCCCGAGACGGTCTTCGCCAAGTCGTTCCGCCCGCACCCCGTGACGCGGCTCCTGGCCGGCTCGGCCGTCGTCTTTCCGCTCGCGCGCTCCGTGAGCGTGGCCGCGACGCCCGCTCCCGGCTGGACGGCGACGCAGCTCGTCGAGACGTCTCCGGACGGCTGGGGCGAGACGGACATCCGGGAGCTCCAGAAGACCGGAAGGCCCGCGAAGGACGAGAAGGACGTGAAGGGGCCCGTGTGCCTCGTCGCGGCGGCGGAATCGGCTCCGGCGCCGAACAAGGGAGAGGCGAAGAAGCGCGCCCGCGTCGTCGTTTTCGGGGATTCGGACTGGGTTTCGAACGGCGGCATCGCGAACGCCGCGAACCGCCTCCTCCTGACGTCGGCCGCGAACTGGGCGCTCGAGCGCGAGGCGCTCGTGGCGATCCCGCCGAAGAACGCCGATCAGGTCGCCGTCACGCTCTCGAGGCGGGACGTGGGGCTCATCGCCTTTTTCGTCCTTCTCCTCCTGCCCGCGGCCGCGGTCGGGCTGGGTCTCGCGATCTGGGTGCGGAGGCGCCGCTAGTCCGATGTCGACGCGGAAGCTGCTCGTCCTGACCGGGATCTTCGTCGCGCTGCTCGCGTTCGTCGTCTTCTTCGAGAGCAAGCAGCCGACGTCCACGGAGCGCGCGAAGGCGGCCAAGCGCCTCGCGGACTTCAAGGCCGAGGACGTCGCCTCCGTGACGCTCGAGCGGCCGGACCTCCCGAAGGTCGAGCTCGTGCGCAAGGAGAAGGGGCGCTGGACGGTGGCGAACGCCCCGGCGTCCCCGGCGGACGGATTCGGCGCCGACGCCCTCGTCTCGGACCTGGACCGGCTCGAGGTCGTGGGCGAGACGCGCACCGCGTTCGACCCGAAGGAGCTGGGCCTCGACGCCCCGAAGGCCAAGGCGACGGTCGTCTTCCTCGACAAGTCGACGAAGGTGTTCTCCTTCGGCGCCCAGATCCCGGGCACCGACGCGGTGGCGGCCGCGGTCGGGCCCGTCTTCGGCGCGGTGAAGCAAGCGCCGCTGGCGGCCCTCACGAAGCCGGTGGACGAGTACCGCAGCAAGCAGCTCTTCGACGTCGCCGTCGGGGACGTCACGCGGGTGAGCGTGACGCGCGGCCCGAACACGGTCGTCGTGGCGCGCGGCGCGAAGACGGCTTCGGGCGCGCCGGGCGCGTGGCGGCTCGAGAAACCGGTCGCGGACCTCGCCTCCGACTCGTTCGTCGATCGCCTCCTCGGCGACCTCGCGGGTGCACGAGTTCTCGAATTCCCGTCGCTCGCCGACGCGGACCTCTCGCGCGTGGGCCTCGCTCCCGCCGTCGCGACGGTAGTCCTCGAGAAGGGGGCCGAGAAAGTCGCGACGATCGGCTTCGGCGCCGAGAAGGCCGAGGGGTCGGGCGGAAGGATGTACGCGAAGGTCGGCTCCCTCGCCGTCGTGATCGACGACCGGGTCCGCGAGGACCTCGACAAGGAGCTCTCGGCCTACCGGGAGAGCCGCGTGGCGCCCGTGGACACGTTCACGCTCCGGCGGGTGTCGTTCTCCGCCGACGATCTGCGGGCGGGGGCGGACAGGGTCGACGGGGCGTGGCGATCGGCGGGCAAGCCCGTGACGGCGCTCCACGCCGAGGGCCTTGCGGCCGTGCTCGGCCGGGCCGAGGGCCGCGGCTTCGTGCCCGTGAAACCGGGGAAGCCCGCGCCCGAGAAGGCGCTCGCCACGGTCGACCTCGCGGGAGAGGCCGAAGGCACGGCGCGGATCGCGACGTTCTTCGTGGCGCCCGCCGGATCGGCCGCCGGCCTCGTGGCCGTCCAGGTGACCGGCCGCCCTGAGCGCATTCTCGTCGAGAAGACCGTCCTCGAGGAGATCCGCCGCGAGGCGGCCGCGCTGAGGGACGAGGCCGAAGGGAAGTCGAAGGAAACGAAGGGGGCGAAGGCGCCGGCGCCCCAGCCGACCGCCGCCCCCGGCGGGCTCGTGCGGCCCCCGCCCGTCCGGTAGCGGTCAGCCCTTCTTCGGCGTGCCGGGCGACGACCGCGTCCCCGACATCGTCATGCCGGCCGACGACTTCGACGCGCTGGCGCCGTCTTCGCGGCGGTAACCCATGGCCTTGGCCCGTTCGTCCGCCGCTTTCTCGAGCGAGGCGAGGCGCTGCAGCCGTTCGGTTTCCTTGGCCTTCTCCATCTGCTCGGTTTTCTTCTTCGCCGAGCCGAGCAGCGAGCTCGCGGCGAGGACGAACTTGAGGTGGAGCTGGCCCGTGAACTTCGCGTTCTCGCCGAAGGCGCCGACGAACGACGAGCCGCCGAGGCGCGCCTCGGTGAAGTCGGCGCCTCCGATGTTGGCCTGCTTGAACTGGGCGCCGTCGAGCTTGGCGCCGACGAGCTGGGCGAAGCGCAGGTCGCTCGCGGAGAAGTCGGCGTTCTCGGCCTCGATGCCGAACAGGTTCGCGCCCGACAGGTTGGCGCCGACGGCGTTCGCCTCCGAGAGGCGTCCCCTCTTCAGGTTCGCCTTCCGGAGGTTCGCGCGCGCGACCTTCGCCTTCGGGAGGATGCATCCCTCGAGGTTCGCCTCCTGGAGGTCCGCCCCGGACAGGTCCGCCTCGGTGAAGTTCGAGCCCCGCAGGTTCGCCCGGGCCCCGAGAGCGTCGGTGAGCCGCGCTCCCGTGAAGTTCACGAGCTTCAACCGCGGGGCGCGGAGGTCCATCTTGTCGAGGTAGGCGCCCGTCAGGTCGGTCTCCTCCATCTGCGCGTTCACGAACAGTACGCTCCGCATGTCCGCGCGGTGGGCGCTCGTCTTGCGCATGACGGCCTCGGAGAAGTTCGCGGCCTGGAGCACCGAGCGCTCGAAGTCGGCCTCGGAGACGTCCGCCCCCGTGAAGTCGGCTCCCGAGAGATCGGAGCCGCGGAGGACCGTCCGCTGGAGCTTCGCGCCCTTGAAGGACGTCCCCGTGAGCTTCGCGTCGCGGAAGAACGCGAGCGTGAGGTTCGCCTTGTCGAAGTTGCCCCTCTTGTACGTGACGCCGTCGAAGACGGCCTGCGTGAGGTCGCAGCCTTCGAAGATGCACCGGTCGATTCCAGCGCCGCGGAAGTTCGCGTAGAGGAGGCGGCCGTAGGAGAAATCCGTCGCCGTGAAGTCCGTGCCGTCGAGCTTGGCGCCCGTGAAGTCCGCCGCCTTCATGACGGCCTCGCGGACGGTGGCGCTCCGGAGCGTCGCGTTCCGGAAGATGGCTCCGACGAAGGAGACCCGGTCGAGAAGAAGGTAGTCGAGGTCCGTGTCGGAAAGGTCGGCGCGGTCCAGCTTCGACCCGCTGAACGAGGCGCCGGTCACGTGGACGCGCGTGAGGTTGGCGCCCTCGAGATTGCACCCCTCCAGCTTCGAGCGCGACAGGTCGGCGCCCGAGAGATTCTTCCCGGAGAGGTCGACTCCGTTCAGGCGCATGTCCGTGAAATCGGGGGTGAAGGAGGGCCGTGCGGCGCGCCACTCGTTCCATTCGGGCGTCTGCAGCAACTCGAGGTGTTCGGGATTCACGCACCGTAGTCTATCGAAGCCTGTTAGATTTGTTCCATGGCCGAAACACCGGTCCGGGGCCCGGAACGTCTGAGGCGGGCGCTCCTCGGCGGATACCCGCTCCTGTACGTCGTTTCTTGGGAAGAGGGGCGCGTCGAGCGCGCCATCCAGGCGCTCGCCCAGAAGTTCTACGAGAAGCCCGTCCCATACGCGGTGTGGACCTGCGTGGACGGGCTCATCGGCGGAGGAGGGGACCGCAAACCGGACACCGCGGACCCCATCAAGGCACTGGATGCGATCCTCGCGGACACCGCGCCGGGCTTCGTCCTCATGAAGGACCTCACGGCCCACCTGACGCGGCCGGAGGTCGTCCGCAGGCTCCGGGACGCGTACCGGGCGCTCCGGGGGAAAGGGCGGTTCCTCGTCCTCGTGTCGCCCCGGCTCGTCGTCCCCGACGACCTCCGCAAGGAGATCTACGTCCTCGACTACGACCTGCCGGACGAGACCGAGATCCTCGCCCTCCTCGGGCAGCTCGGCAAGCGCGTCTTCGGCGAGAAGGGCCTCGCCGAGGCCGACGCGAAGAAGCTCGCCATGGCGCTCAAGGGGCTGACCTCGGACGAAACCGAGCACGTCGTCTCCAAGGTGTTCTCGCGCCGCCAGGTGTTCGACGAAGCCGGTTACGACGAGGTCCTCGCGGAGAAGGAGCAGGCCACGCGCAAGGACGGCGTCCTCGAGTTCGTGCCGCCGCGCTTCTCCCTCGCCGACATCGGCGGGCTCGAGAACCTCAAGGAGTGGCTCATCAAGCGCAAGAACCTCTTCACGAAGGAAGCGCTCGACGCCGGAATGCCGGTTCCGAAGGGCATCCTCATGATGGGGATGTCGGGCTGCGGCAAGTCGCTCTCGGTCAAGGCGATCTCCGCGCTGTGGAATCTCCCGCTGTTCCGCCTCGACATGAACCTCGTCTTCGGGACCGACAACCCCGAGCAGACGTTCGAGCGGGCGCTGCGCACGGTCGAGTCCCTCTCGCCGGCGCTCCTGTGGATCGACGAGATCGAGATGGCCATCACGGGCGGGCGCGAGGCGGGGCAGGGCGACGCCTCGCTCGGGCGCATCTTCTCGACGTTCCTGACCTGGATGCAGGAGAAGCGGGGCCTCGTCTTCGTCGCTGCGACGGCGAACCGCATCCACCTGCTTCCGGCCGAGGTCATCCGCAAGGGCCGCTTCGACCAGGTCTTCTTCGTCGACCTTCCGAACGAGAACGAGCGCAAGCAGATCTTCAACGTGCACGTCAAGAAGGTCGGCGGGGACCCCAGCCTCTTCGACGTCGTGTTCCTCGCGAAGGCCACGAAGGGGTTCGTCGGATCGGAGATCGAGGCCCTCGTCCAGGCCGCCGCGATCGAGGCCTACAACCAGGGCCGCAAGCT
>JBDTTJ010000090.1:0-11611 GCA_039930645.1 Acidobacteriota bacterium | reverse complement strand
AGAAGCAGGATCGCCCGCCCCTCCTCGAGGTCCTCCGGCAGCGTGACGATCGCGATCCGAAAAAGCCGCTCGCCCGCCGGACCCGGAACCGCGACGCGCGTCTCGTAGGGAGACGGGTGCGACACCGCCGCGCCGAGCGCCGCGCGGAGCGGCGCCCACTCGGGCCCCGCGAGCCGTTCCGAGAGACCGGAGCCCGGCAGGACCTGGTCCGCCGCCTCGTTCGAGAGCAGGACCGCCCCGTCCTTGCGCCGGTAGAGGAGGACGGCCGCCGTGAGGTTCTCGAGCAGCCCCACGGCCGACGCGCGCTCGCGGGCGAGCGACTGCGTTCGCTCCTCGACGCGGGCCGACATCTGCCCGAACGCGTCGATGAGCCGCGCGAGATCGGCGTTCTCCGGGCGGCGAATCGGCGGGAGCGCACGGCCCTCGCCCACCTTCCCCGTGGCCTCGAGGAGGTCCTCGAGGGGCCGCCCGAGCGCGAGCGCCGCCCGGCCTCCGAGGCCGAGCGCGAGGAGCGCGACGGCGACCGAGAGAAGGACGAGGGAATCGGCCGCGGAGCGGAGCGCCTCGTCCTCCCCGACGACGACCGCGAGGACGTCGCGTCCGTCGCGCGAGAGCGCCTCGGCGGCCTCGAAGACGCGCGGCGCGCCGGGGGTGTTCGTCCGGCGCGCGGCCACGGAGGCGGGCCGTCCCTCGGCAAGGCCCTGAGCGACCACGGCGGACAGCCGCTCGCGCGCGATCGCGGCCGAGACGGGCAGCGCCCGCGAGGCCGCGACGAGCGTCCCGTCGCGGTAACGCAGGAGGTCCGTGCCGATGACGGCTGCCGCCCGGTTCAGCTCGCCCTCGGGCGACGTCGCGAGTCCCTCTTCCCCGAGCTGAAGGACGCGGCGCCCCTCCGTCACGAGGTCGCGCGCGCGCCGGCCCGTCTCGCGCGTCGCGTGATTCGCGAGCGCGACGCGCACGAGAACCACGCTCGCCGCGAGCGGGAGCACGCCGAACAGGACGACGAGCGCGACGAGGCGCGCGCGGAAGGTGCCGAAGAAGCGCGGCCCCTGTGCGCGATCCTGCCGCGCGGACCGGAACCCGAAGAGGAGCGGGACGAGGACCGCGAGTCCGGCTTCGCCTGCGGCGACCGCCGCGCCGGCGGAGGTCAGAGCCGGATCGACAGGTGCGGCGAAGCCCGAAAAGCCTTCCGGGACGGAGGCGACGTGGACCCGGCGCGGCCCGTCGCTCGTCGAGACCACGCCGACCGCCCTCCCCTCGCGGCGAACCGCCGCGAGGAGTACGGGCGGAAGCTCGACGTTCTCGCCGCGGAGGCCCGACGGCCGGCCCGAGGCGTCCCACTCGAGGCGCTCTGCGGCGACTCGGTCGGGAACCTCGCGTGACGCGACCCAGGAGAGCAGCGGATCGCGGTCCGCGTCGCGCGGCCAGGAGACGTGCAGGAACGTCGCCGGGAAGCCCGACGGGATCGAGACCGGCCGAACGGCATCCGGAGCACGGCTCCCGGGCCGCATGACGCCGAACGAGGACGTCGTCGCCTCGAACGGGCTGCGGATTGTCAGCGTGTCGCCGAGCTCGGGAAAGGCCGCGTCGGCGCCGCGCACCCACAGGGCGCGCGCGAGATCGTCGTTGTGCGTCCGCTCCCCCGCGGGCAGCCAGGGCTCGAGCTCCGGCGCGCCCACGCGCGCCTCCCAGCGCGCAACCGCCGCAGCGCGCGCAGCGCGCGCGTCTCCCGACACCGCGCGCTCGGCCCTCACGAGCGCGCCGTCCACGTAACTGCGTGCGCCGTCCGCGAGCCCCGCGCCCAGGAGGAGCGTCGCCGCCGCGACGGCGAAAACGGCCGTCGAGGCCCGCGAGAGAAGGTCGGCGTCCTCCGGCGGGACCGCGCGGTGCGCAAGCGCCGCTGCGGCAAGAACCGCGGACAGCAGGCCGAACGGCGCCGCCGCCGGTCCACCTGCCGCCCAGAACGCGCCGGCGCCCGCGGCCGTCGCGAGCACGGCGGCCACGCCGAACGGCCGGCGCCCGAGGAATGCGGTCAGGAGGACTCCGGCGGCGAGGAGTCCTGCCGCCGCAAGCCCCAGCAGACCCGTCTGCTCCGCAAACACCCCCGCCGAGGACGGCACGACGCTCATCCCCTCGAAGAGTCCGGGGCGTGTCACGCCCGCCCAGCGGCCGAGAAGCCAGGGCGCGCAGGCGAGCGGCACGGCCAGGAGCGCGCTCCGGACTTTGTGCCCTGGAACTGCAACCCTGCGCGCGAACGCGCCCGCCGCCGCGGCGGCGAGGACGCCCGTGAGAAGGACGTCCGCGGGCGTCGCAAAGAGTCCGAGGAACGCCTCCCCGGAGGGCAAGGGCGCGAAGAGACCCGCTCCGCCCCGCGGCATGCCGAGAAGGAGCGCGAAGCGGGCCGCGGCAAGGCCCGCCACGGGATGGTGCGCGGCGAAGCCGAGAAGCACGGCGCAGGCGGCGAGCGCAAGAGCCGCCGGCAAGGCGCGCCGACGCGCGACGTCGTCCTCCGCGACGCCCGGAGGCGGCCGCTCGACGAAGAACGTGAAGACGCGGTCCCGGCTCTCGGTTGCGCGCAGCCTCAGGCGCAACGGCGTGGGCCCGCCCGGAAGGCCCAGGTACTCGACCACGTCGGGCCGGATGATCCCCGTCGGGTAGCGCCGCGTCACGACGAGCGTGCCGCGCGCACCGCCCTCGCCGCGGTGCGACACCCAGCCGACGAAGACGCGCGTGACGTGATAGGAAACGACGAGTCCCGCCGTGGCGGCGCCGCGCTCGGCCTCGAGTCCCGCGGCTTCGCCCGCCCACGCGGCCGGGCGGCCGGACGCGTCGAAAAAGACGGCGCCCCACCCGCGTTCGCGGGGCAGCGAGTCACCGAGGAGCGTGAAGAGGCGCGAGGGCCGCACGAGAGCCCCGCCGCCGTCCACGATGGACGAAAACTCCCGCGACGCCTGGATACGCTCCGCCGTGAGGCGCAGGTCCGCGGCGTCCCGCTCGAACTGGCGCGCGGCCTCGGCCCGGAAGGCGTCCGAGCGCGTGGCGATCGCGGCGCCGTCCACGGGCGCGAGACGCAGGGCGAGCGCCGCGGCCAGGGCGAGACCCGCGGCGGCGCCCGCCCCGAGCGCGAGACGGGCCCGGGTCCGGCCGCTCACCGGCGCATCGGGACCGGGATGTCGTTCGCCTCCGCGCACGCCACGGCCTCGGGGTAGCCCGCGTCCGCGTGCCGGATCACGCCCATGCCCGGATCCGTCGTGAGCACGCGCTCGAGCCGCGCGGCGGCCGCATCCGTGCCGTCCGCCACGACGACCATGCCCGCGTGCAGCGAATAGCCGATCCCGACGCCGCCGCCGTGGTGAATCGAGACCCACGTCGCGCCGGCGGCCGTGTTGAGCATCGCGTTCAAGAGCGGCCAGTCCGCGATGGCGTCGCTGCCGTCCTTCATGCCCTCCGTCTCCCGATTCGGCGAAGCGACCGAGCCGCAGTCGAGGTGGTCGCGGCCGATCACGATCGGCGCTTTCACGCGTCCGCTCCTGACGAGCTCGTTGAAGGCGAGGCCGGCCTTCGCGCGCTCGCCGTAGCCGAGCCAGCAGATGCGCGCCGGCAGTCCCTGAAACGCGACGCGCGCGCGCGCGAGCGTGATCCAGCGGCGAAGCGCGGCGTTCTCCGGGAAGAGCTCGAGAACGACCCGGTCCGTCTCGGCGATGTCGGCGGGATCGCCGGAGAGCGCGGCCCACCGGAACGGCCCCCTGCCCTCGCAGAAGAGAGGCCGGATGTAGAGCGGGACGAATCCGACGATGTCGTACGCGTTCGCGACGCCGGCCTGGACCGCTCCGGCGCGCAGGTTGTTGCCGTAGTCGAACGTCACGGCGCCGCGGCGCTTGAGCTCCAGCATCGCCGCCACGTGCGCGCCCATCGACACGATCGACCGGCGGCGGTACGCCTCGGGGTCGGCGCTCCGGAGGCTCAGGGCCTCCTCGTACGCAAGGCCGTGCGGGACGTATCCGTTCAGCTCGTCGTGCGCCGAAGTCTGGTCCGTGAGGACGTCCGGGACGATCCCGCGTGCGAGAAGCCTTTCCAGGAGGTCCACCGCGTTGGAGCGGACTCCGATCGAAACGGCTTCCTTGGCGTCGCGGGCCCCGAGCGCCCGGTCGATCGCCGCGTCCAGCCCGTCGATCCGGAGGTCGAGATAACGCGTCGCGAGGCGCTTGTCGATGCGCGCGGCGTCGACATCCGCGACGAGCGCCGTTCCTCCGCACATCGTGACGGCCAGAGGCTGGGCGCCGCCCATGCCGCCGAGGCCCGCCGTGACGGCCAGGCGCCCGGCGAGCGAACCGTCCGGCGACCCGAGATCGCGCCGCGCGGCCTCCGCGAAGGTCTCGTACGTGCCCTGAAGAATTCCCTGCGTTCCGATGTAGATCCAGGAGCCCGCGGTCATCTGCCCGTACATGGTCAGTCCCACGGCCTCGAGCCGGCGGAATTCGTCCCAGGTGCTCCATTTCGGCACCAGGTTGGAGTTCGCGATGAGAACCCTCGGAGCGTCAGGGTGGGTCCGGAAGACGCCGACGGGCTTGCCCGACTGGACGAGAAGGGTCTCGTCTTCGCCGAGGCGCCGGAGCTCCCGGAGAATCGCCTCGAGGCACTCGGGGTTCCGGGCGGCTTTCCCCGAGCCGCCGTAGACGACGAGATCCTCGCGGCGCTCGGCGACCTCGGGGTCCAGGTTGTTGAGCAGCATGCGATAAGGGGCTTCCGTGAGCCACGACCGGCAGGTCAGGGCGGTTCCCCTCGGCAACGGAGGGGGCGCATACGGCGGGGCGGATACCGGAGCGGACATCGCGCGGAATGTTAGCCCCGGGCGGCCCGCGTGACGCACCGCGCAAGATTCTCCTTGACAGGAATTACGCGGCGCGTTATCTTGACCACCATGAGCGACGTGAGACGCATCGTCCGCTACCGAAACCGCAAACTCTACGAGGCCAGGGAGCGCCGCTTCGTCACGCTCGAGGACCTCGCCCGGGCGGTCTCGACCGGCGCCCGGATCGAGGTCATCGCCGCCGACACGGGCGAGGACATCACGGCCCGCGTCCTCTCGCGCGCCCTCGCGTCGGGCAAGGGCCCGATCACGGCGTCGGCCGACACGCTCGCGCGGATCCTCCGGGCCGGCAGCGAAGCGGCCGAGACCGTCGCCGGGGCCGTCGAGCGCGTCGGGGCCACCTCCGTCGCCGAGAGTCTCCGCAAGGCCTCCCGCCCGGAGAAGCTCGGCGAGACGCTCGCTCCCCTCACCCGCAAGATCGAGGACGCCCGGCAGGACATCGAGAAGATCGTCGCCGGCCTCGTCGAGAAGGGCCGCGTGACGTGGGAGGAAGGCACGCGCCTGCGCGACGACGTGGGCCTCGTGTTCCGCGAGAGCCTCGCGGACCTCACGGGCAGCGTCCGCGACCTCGGCGGCCGCCTCGGCGGTCAGCCCGAGATCGCCCGGGAAGTCGCCGAGATCAAGACGCGCCTCGCCCAGCTCGAGACGCTCGCCAGGAAGTCGTTCCCCGCAAACCCGCGCGAGCGCATCGCCGCCAGGCCCGGCCGCGCTTCCGCTCCAACAACCCGCAAAAGGAGAGCCCGATGAGAACCACCACCCGCAAGACCTCCCCGAAAATGCCCTTTGAGGTCCCCGCCCCGGTCCAGCAGGCGCTGAAGAACGCCGGCACGGAGCTCGACCGCCTCGGCGCCAAGGCGAAGACCGCCGCCGCCAAGGCCGAGAAGACCGTCCGCGTCGCCGCCCGCGACTTCGCGAAGAAGAGCGAGACGATCCGGAAGGACCCGCGCGCCTTCGCCATGGACGTCGTCGAGTCCGGCAAGGACCTCGGCGAGAAGCTCACGAAGGACGTGAAGACCCGCGTCCAGAAGGCCAGCGAGCAGGCCGCCCGCCGTGCCGAAGACGTCACGAAGATGGTCGGCGACAAGGTCGGCTCGGCCGTCGAGAAGGGCCTCCACCGCCTGAACGTCCCCACGCGCCACGAGCTCCGCTCGCTGTCCGCCAAGGTCGACACGCTCGGCCGGAAGATCGACACGCTCAAGTCGCGCAAGCCGGCCGCGAAGGCACGCCGCGCCCGCTGAGCGCACCGGCCGGGATCGGATACACTCGGGGCGTCTTTTCGAAGGCGCCCCTTTTCGTTTCAGAGCACATGAACGCCCGCCGCGCCAAGACCGGGACGCCGCCCGCCGCCAGCGCGGGCGAGCGGTTCCGTTCCTTCCCGCCGCCGCTGACGAAGAAGCTCGGCCTCGTGTGCGCGGGCGGCGGCGTCACCGGCGCGATCTACGAGATCGGCGCGCTTGCCGCCCTCGAAGACCGGCTCGAAAACGCCTCGATCACGGATTTCGACGTCTTCGTCGGCGTCTCGGCGGGCGCCTACATCTCGGCGCTCCTCGCGAACGGCGTCACCCCATCTCTTCTTTTCCGCAACGCGACGCGCTCGGCGGGCTCGCGGACCGACATCGACGACCTGTCGCTCTTCCGCCTGAACCTCGGCGAGATCGGCTCGCGGCTCGCGAAGGCGCCGTTCACGATCCTCGACTCGGCGTGGGACTTCTATAAAAACCGCCACGAGACGACCCTTACCGACCTCGTCGTGTCCCTCGGCCAGCTGCTCCCGTCCGGCATCTTCCACAACGAAGGCCTCGAGGCGTGGATGCGCGCCTGGCTTACGAAGGAAGGACGCACGAACGACTTCCGGGAGCTGAAGAAAGCCCTCCGGATCGTCGCGGTCGATCTCGACTCCGGCGAGACGACGGCGTTCGGGTGCCCGAGGAGCGACGACGTGCCGATCTCGAACGCCGTCGCCGCCTCGTGCGCCATCCCGGGTCTCTACCGGCCCGTGAGAATCAAGGGTCTCGACTACATCGACGGCGGCGTCCGCAAGACGGCGCACATCTCGCTTGCGCTCCGCGAGCGGTGCGGCCTCACGATCTGCGTGAACCCGCTCGTCCCCGTCCGCTTCCACCCGAGCGACGCGAACGGCCACGGAGCCGGGTCGCTCAGGCGGCGCGGCCTCCCGACGATCCTCGACCAGGTCTTCCGCGTCACGCTCCACTCGCGGCTCAAGTACGGGCTCAGCCGCTACCGGCGCGAGAATCCCGAGGCCGACGTGATCGTGTTCGAGCCGAAGCCCGAGGACCTCCCCCGGTACATGCGCAGCATCATGCGCACGTCGGGCCGCATCCGGATCGCCGAGTTCGCTTACCGCGCCACGATGGCGACGCTCGACGCGGACTTCAAGCGGCTGCAGAAGGTCTTCGCCCGGCACGGGCTCACCCTGAGACCCGCCTGCGCCCGGGACCGCTCGCGCGTGAAGAGCCACGCCGAACGCGCGAGCGACACGATCCCGACTCGGCTCGCCGCGTCGCTCGCGACGCTGGAAGCCGACCTCGAGCGCATGACGGCCCGCGGCCGCTGACGCGGCCCCCCGCTTACTCGCCGGTGAAGACGTTCCCGCGGCGCGAGAGGCGCGAGTCGATCATCGTCTGGAGGGTCGTGCGGACGTGGTCCGCGAACTCGTTGACGATCATCGGCCGGTCCGCGACTTCGGGCCCGTGGTTGAACGGGATCGGCTTGCCCACGTCGATCCACCACTTCGTCGGCAGCGGCAGGACGCCGAGCGGGCCGAAGGCCGGGAAGAACGGCGTGATCGGAAAATACGGGAGGCCGAGCGGCCGCCCGATGATGTCCATCCGGAAGAGGTTCGGGTAGATCTCCTCGGCGCCCACGACCGTCACGGGAATGATCGGCGCCCCCGTCCGCAGCGCGAGGCGCACGAACCCGCCGCGTCCGAAGCGCGCGAGCCGGTAGCGGTCGCGGAAGAGCTTGCCGACGCCCTTGACGCCCTCGGGGAAGACGCCCACGAGCTCGCCGCGGTTCAGGAGGCGCTCGCCGTTCTCCGGACAGGCGCGGACTTCGCCCTGGTGGCGGAGCCAGGGCTGCAGGAACGGCAGCGTCGTGAACATGTCGAGGATGAGCATCCGCGCGTCGCGGTGGGCCGGGTGGTCGCGCATGATCCCGCGCTTGACCATCGCGCCGTCCCACGGGAGAACGCCCGAGTGGTTGACGACGAGGAGCGCGGGGCCCGTGGACGGGATGTTCTCGACTCCCGCGAGCGTCACGCGCCACCACACGGTGTAGAGGAAGTCGTAGAGCTCCTGCCAGGGCTTCGAGGCGGCCTCGTCGTAGCCGAAGTCGTCGAGCGAGAGCGTGCGGTTCCGGTGGCGGAAGAGATTCCAGATGTCCGCGGCCGCGCGCGGCCCCTTCCACTCCGGATGCCCGTCGAGGAAGCGGGCGGCCTCGCCGAGGAGCGCGTGCAGGAGGTCGTCCTGCTGCTTCGGGAGAAGCGAGGGCGCGAAGGCGCTGGACGGAGGCGGCGCCTCGGACACGGGGACGAACGGCTTGACGGGCACGGTGCGGCGCGCGCTCACGAGGCGGCCTCCTGGCGGATGCGCTGGGACGCGCGCTTCGGGTGGACGCGTCGCTCGTATGCGAAATCCGCGGCCTTCGCCGCCTTCTCGAGCGCGTCGAAGTCCACGAGGCGGCCGTTGCCGAAGCGCGCGCGCGCGGTCTGGAGAGCGCAGTCCAGCGTCGTCTTCCTGGGGGCGAACCCGAGGACGCGACGCGCCTTGTCGTTCGACACGACGCAGAGGTAGCGCAGGTAGTGCGCATGGACGCCCGGCAGGATGCCGACGCCCGCGAGCCACGCAGTCTCGTAAAGCGCGTAGGCGAGGGGGTGCGGCACCGGGACGCCGAGCGACCCGAAGAAGAGGCGGAGGGTCGAGATCGGCAGGATGCCTTCCGGCGCCACGTTGAACACGCCTTGCACCTCGGGGCGGTCGAGCGCATGGAGAATCGCGTCCACGGCGTCGTCGGGGTCGAGCGCCTGCACGAGAGGGTCGTAGCCCATGAGCGTCCACGCGAAGGGCGACGCGAACAGTTTGGTGCGGTAGTCGCGGACCTCAGGCGACAGGAGCGGCACGAAGCGCAGGATCTGGACGGCCGTCTCCGGGTGCCGGCGCGCGTGCTCGCGCGCGTGCTTTTCGGCTTCGACGAAGTCCTGCACGAACCGGTCCTGCGGGTCGGGGCGGAGCGGGTGCTCCTCCGTGAGGAAGTTCGGGTTGTCGCCGCGCGCCCCGTAGACGAGCGACATGGAACCGAGGACCACGCGCGGGACCTTCGCCTCTCCCGCCGCCGCGAAGACATGAAGGGCGCCGATCGAGTTCAGCTCGTGCGCGTACGTAATCTGCCGCGAGGGGCTGCGCAGCTGCGCGAGATGCACGATGACGTCGGGCTTCTCCTCGAGGAGGAGCTTGTAGAGCGTCCCGTCCGCGAACGGGAGGTTCAGGTCGAGAAAGCGGTGCCGGACGTCGCCCGGCATCTCCGCCGGCGGGACGAGGTCGAACACGACGACCTCGTGCTCCCCCCGCAGCAGAAGCGAACGGACCAGACGCGATCCGAAGAAGCCGGCGCCGCCCGTCACGGCGATCTTGGACCGCCGCGACGGAGGCGGGCCCGCCTTCGGGAAGCTGACGACGCGTCCGCCGGCGACGTTCTTGCGCGGCATCTACTTCTTCCGCGCGGTCTTTTTCGCGGGCTTCGCCTTGAGGGTCTCGAGCTCCTTCTCGAGCTCCGCAAGGCGGTTTTCGAGCTTGTGGAGGTCCTTCTTCGTGACGACGTTCATCGCGCGGAGGCCCTCGGCAACCTTCTTGTCGACTTCCTCCTTCGCCGCGACGCCCTTCTTGAGCACCTCGAGGAAGGCCGGGTTCGCCATCAGGTTGTTCGAAACCTCGGTGAGGAAGCTTTCGCCCCGCGTCCGGATCTGGTCGAAGAGTGAGTCGCCCATGGCGTTTGCCTTTCGCGGAGCGCCGCTCGGGCGGCGCCACCTGCTAGAGTGACCGATTATGTTCCTTTTCCGCCGGGAGGGAGGACCTTCCTGAGCGCGACGGATCTGCTCTCCCGCCTCGCGTCCCGGACGGTTCTCGTGGTTTCGGGCAAGGGCGGCGTCGGGAAGACGACGGTCGCCTCCGCCCTTGCCGCCCTCGGCGCCCGGTCCGGCCGCTCCGTCCTCCTCGTGTCCACGGACGGGCGGGGCGACGCCGCCGTGCTTTTCGGGCTTGACGAGCGCGGCTACGCCGAAGCGAAGGTCGAGGGCAACCTCCGGACCCTCACGACCGACTTCGACGCCCTCCTGACCGACTTCGTCCGCGCCGTGTCGCCCGTACGCCTTCTCGGCGACCGCCTGCTCGCCGTGCCCGCGTTCCGGTTCTTCACGCGCGCGACGCCGGGCCTTCCGGACCTCCTCCTGCTCGGGAAGATTCGCGAGGTCCTGAAGCGGACGCGCGGCACGGAGAAGGAGCCGCGCTACGACCTCATCGTCCTCGACGCGCCGGCTACCGGCCACGCGCTCTCGCTCCTCGCCCTGCCCCGCACGATCCTGAAGACGGTCCCCGCGGGCCCCCTCCGCAAGCTCGCGCTCGACGTCGACGCGCTCTTCTCCGACCCAGCAAGGACGGCGCTCGTCGCGGTCGCCGAGCCCGCCGAGCTCGCGGCGAAGGAGACGGAAGAGCTCGTCGCGGGCGCGAAGGGCGCCGCAGGCGTCGCGACGGCGCTCGTCGTCGTCAATCGCGTCGGAAGAGGAGGAAGAGAGGAGATTTTGCTCAAGAGGGAGACGGGGATTCCCCTCGTCGAGGTTCCTGAGATCGAGGAGGAAGGGTTCTTCTCGGCCTTTCTCGCCACCTTCGAAGAAAATCTTCAATCGCCCGCGCCCGTGCGTGCCTCTCGCTCGAAGCGCGCCGGCCGCGCCCCCGCCCGGGACCCTCTAGGAGAATCTTCTTCTCTTCCTCAATCTCTTTCCTTTTTCCCTCCGAGCCAGCCGCATCTCGACCTCGCCCCCTGGCTGGACGGGGAGAAGCTCATCGTGTTGACCGGCCCCGGTGGCGTCGGGAAGACGACGCTCTCCGCCGCCGTCGGCCTCGCCGCCGCGCGGCGCGGGCGGCGCGCGCTCGTCCTCACCGTGGACCCGGCGCGGCGCCTCGCACAGGCTCTCGGTCTCGACGCCGCCGACTGCCGCAGCGGCGAGCCCGTCGCCGTGCGCATGCCGGGCCTGCCGCGCGGCGGGAAGCTCCTCGCCCTCCAGATCGACCCGAAGGCGACGTTCGAGCGCCTCCTCGCCCGTGTCGCAAGCCCGGACGCCCTCCGCCGCATCCACGAGAACCGCCTCTACTCCGGCCTCGTGGACTCGCTGCCCGGCGTCCTCGAGTACATGGGCGTCGAGGCGCTGCACGAGCACGCGGCCGACCCGGACGTGGACCTCGTCGTCCTCGACACCCCGCCGGCCTCGCGCGGCCTCGACTTCCTTGCGGCCCCGGGCCGCATGGTCGAGTTGCTCGAAAACGACGCGCTGCGCTTCTTCCTTCGCTCCGACAGCCTCCTCGGCAAGGCGCTGTCGGGAGCCTCGCGCGGTGGCGCGGCCTTGCTGCGCGCGGCCGACAAGGTGCTCGGATTCGGCTTTCTCGCGGATCTCGCGGACTTCTTTCGCGCGTTCGACGGCCTCTACGACGGCTTCCGCGCGCGCAGCGCCGA
>JBDTTJ010000089.1:0-11709 GCA_039930645.1 Acidobacteriota bacterium | reverse complement strand
GAAGCGTCTTGGCCTCCTCGCGGCTCTTGAGCATCTTGTTGACCCAGAGCCCGTAGACCTTCGACATCCCGAGCAGCCTCCGGGCGTTCGCCGTGGGCGCCGTGTCGAAGACGTAGACGTCGTACTCGTCCTTGAACATGAGGTCGATCATGTTCTCGAACATCGCCGACTCCTCGAACGCCGGATTCATCGTCGCGGACTCGACGAAGTCCTCCGCCTTGGTCGAGATATCGGCGAACTTCAGGAACCACTGGATCTTCTCGCGGATCTCGACCTTGCTGCGCTCGATCGTCTCCTTCGTCTCGATCTCGTACGCCCAGAGGTTCGGGACGCCGTCGACGGGCGTGTGCTTGCCGAGGACGTTCTGGCCGAGGAGGCTCGAGAGGCTGTGCACGGGGTTCGTGGACGCGAGAATCGTGCGGCGCCCGAGCTGGGCGTTGTGGACCGCGGTTGCGGCGGCGAACACCGTCTTGCCGACGCCGCCCTTGCCGCCGAAGAAGATGTACTTCAGGCCGGCGTGCTCCTTGATGTAGGCGCTCATGGAGGTCTGGATTTCGGGCATGGCGCTTCCTCTCAGCCGAGCTTCTGGTCGCCGTACATGATCTTTGCGAGCTTCTCGATCATCGGAAGGCCCGTGACGTCGCGCTCGAGCTCCGGGACGTAGGCGAGGACGTCCTTGCCGAACGTCGTCTTGATGTTCCCGATGTACTTGTCCTGCATCTGGATCCGGTTGCGCAGGTAGTCGGGGATGTTCTGGTCGATCAGCTCGTGCGGGATGACGCGGTTGACGACGTACCCGCCGATCGGGACGTCGAACTGGGCGAAGAGCTTCGCGGCCTTCTCCGTGTCCCTGATGATCATGTCCTCGGGCGTCACGACGAAGAAGAACGCCGTCATCTCCTTGTCCGTGAGAATCTTCGAGGACGCGTTGATCCGGCCCTTGATGTAGATGAGCTCCTTCAGGATCTCGTCCTGCTCGGTCTCCTTCTCACGCTTCAGGCGACTGACCATCTCCTCGTACTCGCGCATGTCCTCGCGCAGCTTCGTGACCTTGTTGATCCACTCGTCGTAGACCTTGGCCATCGAGAGGTAGTAGAGGGCGTGGCCGAGCGGGACGAGGTCGTAGATGTAGTAGTCGTAGTCCTTCTGGACGACGACGTCCACGACGGCGTCGAAGATCGCGCTCTCCTCCATGGCGGGCTCCGCGCTGGCGGCCTGGATGTAGCTCTCGATCTCCTCGGGCACCTCCGCGAGGCCGTACATGTCGCGGATCTTCTTGCGGATCTCGTCCTGGTAGGCCTTGATGTGGGTGTCGGCGTCGATCTCCTGCGCCCAAAGGTTCTCCATGATCTTGACCGGACCCTTCCCGAAGATGTCCTTCTGGAAGATGTCGGTGAGCGACGCCTGAGGGTCGACGGAGAAGACGAGAACTTTCTTCCCCTGGGACGCGAGCCAGTAGGCCGTCGCGGCCGAGAACGTGGTCTTTCCGAGGCCGCCCTTGCCGCCGAACATGATGTAGCGGCGGCCCGGGTTCTGCTCGAAGACTTCCTTCATCCCCATGGTGCCTCCCGTTCGAATCGCCTGAAGGACGAGACCGGGCTCAGAACATCGCGTCCGAGACGTCCTTCTCGCGCAGCATCCGCCGCTTCCACGTCGCGATCTGCGGGACCACGTGCGGAAGGAGACGAAGGCTGTAATACGGGGGGAGGATCGGAATTCCGAGAAGGTCGCCCATCGTGATCAGAATGAAGAGGTGCTCCATGGACGCCCGGGTCCGCAGCGCCGCACGGCTCATGTCGTGAGCCGACATCCCGTAGATCGTCTCTTTGAAGCCCTGCCAGAGGCCCTTGAGACCCCCGGCCCGCTCGGCCTTCGTCACGACCATCCGATCCTCCTTGTCCGCTGCTCCCAACTTAGCGGTCCCGGGGAGCGGCTGCACGATGCAGATGCATTAGCCAGCCTGGCGCAACCGGACGGTTCGGGGTCAGACCCCGTGGAGATGGTGCTCGTGGTCGTCCCCGAGGGAGCGTTCGCGCAGAATCCGGCGCTTCCAGCCCGGCAGCGCGCCGAGCGTGTGGGGCAGGAGCCTCAGGCTGTAATAGGGGGGCAGGATCGGCAGCCCGACCATGTCGCCGAAGACGACCACGAGGAACAGGCTCTCGAGGGCGCCGCGCTGATCGCGGGCTTGCTCGACGTGCTCGTGCAGGAACATCCCGTAGAGGAACTCTCGCGTCGCCTTCTTCCAGCCCGTGGACTCCACGTCTCCTCCGGGAGGTGACGCTAGCACGCGCCCGCGTCTGCTATCGTCTTTTGGAGGTCGCACGATCGAGATGTCGCAGGCCCTCCTGGCCCTCGTGGCCTTCGTCCTCGGCTGGTTCGCGCTGGGGAGCGGTGCGAACGTGAAGCGGGGAAACCGGGCGCTGAACTGGCTGCAGGGCGGCCTCAAGGCGCTGGGCGACAAGGCCACCGTGCGCTGGATCGGGACGACCGCCGTGGATCTCAGCCTCGCGGACGCGAAGGCGCCGTTCGAGTCCGCCTCCCTCGTCGTTTTTCTCGCCCCGAGGGACCTGCCGTGGCTGTGGGCGATCTCCCGCGCGCGCGGGCGGCGCGACACGCTCATCGTCCGGGCGCGGCTCGAGAAGCCCCCGCTCGCGGACGTCGAGATGCTCGACCGGGCGAGCTGGTCCGGGCGTGACGCGCTGCGCGGCATGAAGGACGAGCGCTGGTCCGTGCGCGAGCCGCCTCAGCCCGGCGGGCTCGCGGTCTTCACCCGGTTCGACGAGGCTCTCGCGCGCGCGGACGCGCTCTGGCAGGAAGCCCGGACCGCCGGCGCGACGGTGCGGCGTCTTTCGGTGCGCCGCAACGAGCCCCACCTCGAATTCCACGTGGACCTTCCCGCGGCGTCTCTCGACGCCGCGGGATTCTTCCGGTCGGTCCGCTCGCTCGGCGAGCTGGCTTCTCGCCGTTAGGCGCCGGCCGCCGCCTAGGCCGTCGCCGGCTTCGCTACCGGCTGTGCCGAGTACTTCCGGTAGGCCTTGAGGCCGTCCCACCCGATGACGAGCGACGCGACGAGGAGCAGCGCCGCGACGATGATCATCGCCCACGCCCCGGCGACCGGGAGCCCGCTCATCTTCGGGTTCACGGCGATCGTGACGTAGAGATTCCGCGCCGTCACGCAGGTCGCGAAAAGGGTCGTGAAGTACATGAACAGCATCGGGTAGAGCGCGTAGCTCGGGTTGCGCTTTTCGGACTTCAGCCAGACCGTGACGACGAGGAGCGAAAGCGCCGCCATGAGCTGGTTCGAGGCGCCGAACATCTGCCAGAGATAGACCCACGTGCCCGTCAGGACGAGCGCCGCCGTGAGCCCCATCGAGATGATGCTGGACACGTGCATGTTGCGGAAGAGCGGCACGGTGTCGCCCATCCACTCGGCCAGCGTGACGCGCATGACGCGGAAGACGAGCTGGGTCACGGTGAGAACGATCATGACGAAGGCCCCGAAGCCGAGCGCGGTGCCGAACACCTCCGGGATCCATCCGAAGGTCCCGGCGAAGATGAGCTTGCCGACGCCCGCCGCGAACCGGCCGCCGCCGCCGCCGACCCCCGCGATGGAGACCGCGGTGAGGGACAGGGTCGCGAGGGAGTACTCGCCGAGCATCGAGCCGGCGCCGACGGGCAGGCAGTCGGTCTCGTACTCGAGCTGCCGGGCAGTGCCGACGGAGCCGACGAGCGCATGCCAGCCCGAGATCGCCCCGCAGGCGATCGTCACGAACAGCATCGGCCACAGCGGCTGCCAGGCCTTGCCGGCGAGCGGCAGCGCGAAGCCGAGGTCCTTGACGGCGGTGAGCGCGAAGGCGCCGATGACGTTCCCGGCGGCGTCCTTCACGCCGCTGAGCGGCGCGACGATCATGCCGACGGCCGAGAGGACGATCGTGATGAGCATGATCCAGAAGCCGATGTAGTTGACGGGCTGTGCGAAACGCCAGATCGGCATGTTCGCGCCGCAGTATGAGAAGACGAAGAGGAACGCCATCCAGAGGAGGTAGTTCGGGAGAGTCTTCACCTGGGACGTGGCGGCGTCGTACGCGGCGGTCGTGGGCCGCTTGCCGTCGGGTCCCGGCGCCGGGATGCGCGGGTCGGCGTTCGTCGGATCCACGAGCTGCATGAGCGGCTGCTTGCCCGTGAGATCGTCGACGGAGGCGTTGATCGAAACGATTGCGCTTCCGACCGGCCCCTGCACGAGCTTGCCTTTGTCGTCCTTGTGCTGGCCCCACGGGCCGAGCGCCATCGCGACGATCGTCGCGACGACGACGATCAGCGTCACGAGGACGAGATCCATCTTCCAGCGGTACATCATCTGGCCCGCGAGCAGGCCCATGAGCGCCAGCATGATGATTCCGAACGGGACGTCCGGCCGCGCCGAGAGGATGGCCGCGAGGATGCCGACGAAGGCCCCCGCGAGGAGCATGAGGTAGAAGAAGATGAAGACGAACAGGATGCGGCGCGTGCGCGGGGCAATGAGCTTGTGTGAGATCGCGCTCAGGCTGTTGCCGTCGTTCCGGACGGCCACCATGATCGCGGAGTAGTCGCTCGCCCAGCCGATCAGGCTCACCCCGATGACGAGCCAGAGGAGGGACGGCTCCCAGCCCCAGATGTTCGCAGCGGTGATGGGACCGACGATCGGACCCGCCGCCGCGATCGACTTGAAGTGGTAGCCGTACAGGACGTTCCGGGACGTGGGCATGAAGTCCACGCCGTCCATGTACATTTTCGCGGGAGTCGCCCTCTTGGCGTCCGCCTGAATGACGTTTCGGTCCACGCGCTTCGCGTAGCTGTAGGCCGCGTAGATGACGAGGACGGCGATCAGGACCATCCAGAGTGTATTCATCAAACCCGCTCCTTTCGGACGTACGACCCCAATTTGGGGTCAAGCTAGGTCCGGCCGGCGGGCGCGGCCATGATGCAGATGCGGTGCGGGCCTCAAACGGCCGGCGTCAGCACCGTGCAGACGGACGCGCAGATCGGGCCGCCGATGTTGAACGTGGCCGCGGCCCGGGCGTTCGGGACCTGCAGCTTCTCGGGAACTTTCCCGAGGAGCTGCCAGGCGGCCCAGCCCACCATGGCGACGCCGGTCGCCCCGATGGGGTGGCCCTTCGCGATGAGACCGCCGGACGTGTTGATCCCGCATTCGCCGTCGGGCCTGGCCTTGCCCTCCACCCAGTACGCCGCGCCCTTGCCGGCGGGCGCCTTGCCGATCACCTCGGTCCCGATCGCGCCCATCACGGTGAAGCAGTCATGCACCTCGGCGACGTTCACGTCCCGCGGGTCGACCCCGGCGCGTGTGTAAGCCTTCGCCATCGCGGTTTTCGCCCCGCACGGGCGGAGCACGTCCCGCCCGGCCTTCAGAAGCGGGTCGGTCGCCTGGCCGAAACCAGCCAGACGGACGGCGTCCTTCTTCGCGACGCCCAGCTTCGCGAGTCCCTGTTCGGTCGCGAGGACGAGCCCCGCGTAGCCGTCCGTGATCTGCGAGCAGTCCAGCGTCTTGAGCGGCAAGCCGTCGACGACGTACCGGTTGATGCCCTCGATCGCGAGCGCCTTCTCGAGCGTGACGTCGTTCTTGTGCATCTGGGCGAAGGGGTTGTGGCGCGCGTTCGCATACTCCTCCACGGCGATCGCCGCGAGGTCGGCTTCCGTTGCGCCGTACTCCCGGAGGTAGGCGTCCATGACCTCGGCGAAGAGGTGCGGGAAGACGAACGTCTTGCCGGCGCGCTCGTCGGGGTGCGAGAAGTACCCGAGGACCTTGCCGATGAGCTTTCCGTCCATCTTGCCCTCGGCGTCGCGCATCTTCTCGAAGCCGACGGCGATGCCCGTCTCGCCCTCGCCGAGGAGGAGCTTGCGGGCGACCGAGAGGATCGCCTCGCCGCCGGACGCGCAGGCGTTCTCCACGGCCTCGATGGGCTTGGCCGCCATGCCCGGGGCCATCGCCACGAGGCCCGCGAGAAGGCCCTGCTCGTTGAGCGTGAAGTTGCAGGTTGCCCCGATGGAGGCGACGTCGAACGCCGAGGGGTCCGCCGGGATCGAGGCGGCCGTCTCCGTCACGGCGCGCGTCACGATCTCGGGAACCGTAAGCCCCATGAGCTTTCCGAACTTCGACTGGTGGTAGGCGGCGATGTAGAGAGGCTGCATCATCCATCGAATCTAGAGCCGCCCGGGAGAATCGGCAACGTTTGCAGGATCGGCGGGCTTCGCCGCAGAATCGAGCGCACGGAGGACAACGCATGCCGGCCAAGAAGGCGAAATCCGTCGCCGACCAGTTCAAGGATGCCAAGGCGCGGGTCGAGAAGCTCTCGTCCCGGCCGTCCAACGACCAGCTCCTGGACCTCTACGGCCTCTACAAGCAGGCCACGGACGGCGACGTGTCGGGCGAGCGGCCGGGTCTCTTCGATCTCAAGGGCCGCGCGAAATACGACGCGTGGGCGAAGCGGAAGGGCGCCCCGAAGGACGAAGCGATGAAGAAGTACGTCGTCCTCGTAGACTCCCTCGCTCCCGAAAAGGGCTGACCGCTCCTTGAGCCTGATCGACGAGCTTCGCTCCGAGCACGTCATCATCGAGCGCACGCTCGGCGCGCTGCGCACGTACGTCGAGGCGCGTCTGGCGGGGAACGGCGACCCGGTGGACGCGGACGTCTTCCTCGCCTTTTTCCGGCTATTCGCCGGGCGCTACCACCACGCGCGCGAGGAGGACACGCTCTTCCCGGCTCTCCTCGCGCACCTGCCCATCCGCCCCGACTCGGGGCCCGTGCGCTCGCTGTTCGACCAGCACGCGGCGATGGCCCGCACGCTCGAGGAGATGGCGCCCGTTCTCGCGGCGCCGCGCGGGCAAGGCGGGCGCCTGCTCGACCTTTCGACCCGCTACCGGCGCGACCTGCTGGCCCACATCGACGCCGAGAACTCGGTGCTCCTGCCCGAGGCCGAGGCCCGGCTGCGCCGCGCGGGAGCGCCGGAGCTCGAGGGCCGCCCGCCCGACGCCGAGGAGCGCGCCGCGCGGGACGGGGCCGAGCGGCTCTTCGCTCTCTACCCGCCCAGCGAGGATGCGGGCGCGATCCGCGGTGAAGGCTGCGTGATTTGTCCTTCCTACGGCATCTCGTGCGAGGGCCTCGAGCGCGAGTGGTGGTCCGAGCAGGAGTGGGACGACTTCCGGGAGCGGGACGGCTAGAGACGGGCGTTGCGCCGGGCGGGGCGGCTTGTTAGCGTCCCGTCATGAGAAATCGTCTCTCCGTCCTCGGCGCCGTCCTCGCGGCCCTCGTCTCGCCCGCGCTCTTCGCCGCCGACCTCGTGACGCCGGCGCAGAAGCAAGCCGCGGCGGGGATCACCGCCGAAGGCCTTGCTGCCGACATCCGGTTCCTCTCGTCCGATCTCCTCGAGGGCCGCGGTCCCGCCTCGCGCGGCGACGCTCTCGCCGAGGCATACATCCAGGCGCGGCTGGAGGCCCTCGGCCTCGAGCCCGGCGCGCCGGGCGGCGGCTGGATCCAGAAGGTCCCGCTCGTCGGCATCCGGCCGGCGTACGCCGGCCCCGCGGCCTTCGCATCGCCGAAGGGGACGGTCCCGGCAGTCCCCGGCGAGGACTTCGTCGCCGTGGCGGGCGACCAGAAGGCGGCGTCGAAGATCGAGAACGCCGAGATCGTGTTCGTCGGGTACGGGATCGTCGCGCCCGAATACAAGTGGGACGACTACAAGGGAGCGGACCTCAAAGGCAAGGTCCTCCTGATGATGAACAACGATCCGGAGGGCACGCCGGCCGAGCCGAACCTCTTCGCCGGGAAGACGCGCCTCTGGTACGGGCGCTGGGACTACAAGTACCTCATGGCCGCGAAGGCCGGCGCCTCGGGCGCCATCATCATCCACACGCCGCCGTCCGCCGGTTACGGCTGGCAGGTGATCCAGACGTCGTGGAAGGGCGAGCTCTTCGAGCTGCCCGACGACGGCTCCCCGCGTGTCGCGATAAAAATGTGGGCGACGGACGAGCTCTCGAAAAAGCTGGCCGCCCTCGGCGGAAAGGATCTCGACGCCCTGCGGGCCGCCGCCGAGACGCGCGCGTTCAAACCGGTGCCGCTGGGCGTCACGCTGTCGCTCGCCTTCCCGAGCACCGTCTCGAAGAAGGAGTCCGGCAACGTGATCGGATTGCTCCGCGGCTCGGATCCGCGCCGCGCGGGCGAGGCCGTGATCTACACGGCGCACCACGATCACCTCGGAATCAAGCCCGCGGCGACGCCGGGCGGCGACACGATCTACAACGGCGCCCTCGACAACGCGTCGGGCGTGGCGGGAATCCTCGCGATCGCGCAGGCGTTTGCGGCTCTGAAGGAGAAGCCGGCGCGCAGCGTGTATTTCGCGCTCGTTGCGGGGGAGGAGCAGGGACTGCTCGGGTCGGAATGGCTCGCGAAGCATCCCCCCGTTTCTGCCGGCCGGATCGCCGCGAACGTGAACGTCGACGTGATCGGCGTCTACGGAAAGACGCGAGACCTCGGGATGATCGGCCTCGGGAAATCCTCGCTCGACTCCGACTTCAACGCGCTCGCGGCGATGCAGGGACGGGTCACGCATGGCGACGAGTCCCCGGAGAAGGGGACCTTTTACCGTTCGGACCAGTTCAACTTCGCGAGGATCGGCGTGCCGGCCGCGTACCTGAAGAAGGGGACGGACGTAATCGGAAAGGCGCCGGGCTACGGCAGAACGCAGGAAGAGGCCTACGTGAAGACCGACTACCACCAGCCTTCGGACGATTTCCGGGAGAGCTGGGACTTCTCCGGGGCCGTCGAGGACATGCGCCTCGCGTTCTGGCTCGGCTGCCGAACCGCGGACGCGCCCGAGATGCCGCGCTGGAACAAGGGCGACGAGTTCGAGGCGGCGCGCCTGAAGGCGCTCGCGGAGGCGAAGTGAAGAAGGCAACGGAGCTCAAGTCACAGACGAGAGGGAGGAAACCATGAACACCCGCGAATACCTCGTCCAGTGCTTCAAGTCGGAAATCCCCAAGTTCGTCCGGGTCCTGAAAGCCGTTCCTCCGGCCGAGGCGGGCTACCGCCCGCACCCGCGGTCGATGTCGGCCGCAGAAATCGCCTCGCTCCTCGCGAACGAGCTCGACGACGCGTGCGTCGTCCTCGCCAAGGGGGAGGTGAATTTCGTCCAGAAGCCGGCGCCGGCAGACGTCAGGGTCAGCGTCGCGGCCTACGAGAAGAACGCGGCGCTGCTCAAGCGGCGTCTCGCGAGGGTCAAGGACGCCGCCTGGAAGAAGAAGGTGCGCTTCCTCATGGAGGGAAAAGTCGCTTGGGAGACGACCCTCGGCGAAATGATGTGGGGCTTTCTCTTCGACGCGATCCACCACCGTGGGCAGCTCTCGACGTACCTGCGGCCCATGGGCGCGAAGGTCCCGTCGATCTACGGCCCCTCGGCTGACGATCCGGGCAAGTGACGCGCCCCCGGGCGCTGAGACTCGGTCTGCTAGGCTCTACGGCATGAAGATCTTCCTCCGCTCCATCGCGGTCGCCGCCCTCGTACTTTCCGCGGCCCGTCCCGCGGCCGCCGAGCCGCCGGCCGTCGGCTCGAAGGCCCCGGCCGTCTCCCTCCCGAGTCAGGAGGGGCAGCCGGTGACCCTCGAGCAGAGCAAGGGCAAGTGGGTCGTCCTCTACTTCTACCCGAAGGACTTCACGTCCGGCTGCACGATGGAGGCCCACAACTTCCAGCGGGACCTCGCGAAGTACGAGAAGGCGAACGCCGTGATCCTCGGCGTCAGCGTCGACACCGTGGACTCGCACAAGGGCTTCTGCACGAAGGAAGCGTTGAGCTTCAAGCTGCTCGCCGACACGGAAGGCGCCGTCACGAAGGCCTACGATTCCGCGGTGGTGCGCGACGGCAAGACGTACTCGGCGCGCAACACGTTCCTGATCGACCCGGCGGGCGTGATCCGGAAGACCTACCTGAAGGTCAATCCCTCGACGCACAGCGACGACGTGCTCGCCGACCTCGCTCAGCTCCAGGCCGCGAAGTAAGCCCTCAGGGAGCCGCGCCGGGGGCGGCGAGCGCCCGCTCGAGGTTTGCCCGCGCGAAGTCGTAGTCCGGCCTGAGGCGGAGGGCCTCGCGAAACTGCTCCGTGGCCTCGGCCACCCGGCCCTGCCGCATGAAGGCGACCCCGAGTCCGTTGTGCGCGAGGTGCGCGTCGGCGGTCCCGAGGCGCAACGCCTCCTCATAGAGGGGGATCGCCTCGCCGGCCCGCCCGAGCTTTACCTCGACCGTCGCGAGGTTCACGAGGACGGCCGGGTCCGAGGGGTCGATCGCGTACGCGGACCGAAGGCGCGAAGCGGCCTCGCCGAGGCTCCCGCGCTGTTCGGCGGCGCGCCCGAGGTTCAGGAGCGCCGGCACGTTGTCGGGCTTGAGTCTCAGCGACGCCTCGAAGTGGAGGACTGCCTCGGACGTGCGGCCGGCGTTCACGAGCCAGAACCCGTAGTTCGTTTCACACGAGAAACACGAAGAGTTCTTCGAAAGTGTGTCTTTCCAGAGGGTTTCCTCTCCATCATAGATGCGGGCCTGGCGCGAGGTGAGGACTCCGAGGAGTACGAGGATTCCGGCCGCGACCGCAGCCGCCGCGCGCCGTGCGACGACGGGCGCCTTCTGGAGGAGCGCGACCGCTCCGCAGGCGAGCGAGGCCGCCGCGACCGCGACGGCCTGGTAGGCGAAGTGGTCCGCGACCCAGGAATAGCGCATGGCGTACACGTTGAAGAAGCCCATCGCGGGAAAAAGGACGCCGCCGAAAAGCAGGAGCGCCGCGAGCGGGCCGCGGCCGAGGCGCTCCCGGAATCGCCAGGCCAGGACGAGAAGAGCGAGCGCGCCGAGGGCCGGCAGCCACTGAACCAACGCGCGCGCGTCCACCGTCCACCGCTCGTAAAAGAAGGAGAGATCGAGGGGGAGGAAGAATTTCTTCGAATAGAAGAGGACCACTTCTCCGGCAAGGACCAGGCGGCCTGGCAAGCTCAGCGACCACTCCTTTCCGCTCGCGGCGACGACCGTCCGCTCGAGCCATGCGGTGTGCGCGGCGAGTGCGATTCCGGCGGCGAACCACGGAATGAGCGGCCCGGCGTCCTTCCCGCGGATCTCTCCGCGCTTCCACCACACGAGGACGAGGAGGACGGCCGGGACGACGACGGCGGTCGTCTTCGCGAAGCAGGCGAGGACAAAGAAGAAGAATCCTAGGAATGAAAGAAGGGGGCGCCGCGCGGCGCGAGAGGGCTGCGCCGCGGGTGATCCCCGCTGCGCCCGCTCCCTCTTACCCTTTCTAAGAAATCTCCCGCTCTTCTCTTCTTCCCTCGCCTCGCGTGACGCGAGGTACGCGAGCATCGCGAGGAGGGAGAGAAAGAGCGAGAGCGTGTTCTTCCGCTCCGTCACCCACGCCACGGATTCGACGCACATCGGGTGAAGGGCGAAGAGCGCGGCGGCCCAGCCCGGACCCGGCAGGCCGAGCCGCGCGAGCAGCGTCCACAGCAGCAGCGCATTGGCCGCGTGGAGGAGGACGTTGACGAGGTGGTAGCCGAGGGGCGCGAGGCCCCAGAGGCGCTTCTCGATCCAGAAGGACGTGAAGACCACCGGGTAGTACTGCTCGTTCGCCTTCGTGTCGGTCCAGATGAGGTGGAGGCCGCCGAGGCCGTCCAGCGTCGGGTTC
>JBDTTJ010000088.1:0-11896 GCA_039930645.1 Acidobacteriota bacterium | reverse complement strand
TTGCCACGGAGCCTCCTTCGGCGGTCCGATTGTGCCGCAGTCCGCGCGGGCTAGGATGAGGACGATGCCCCGTCCGCCCCGGACCGCCCCCGCCGCCGCCGCGCTTGGGGGGAACCCGTATTCGAGCCTGCTCGCGCGCATGGCGACGCACGAGGGAGAGGTCTTCCCGCTCCACGTCGGCGACACGTGGCGCCAGGCCCCCGCCGGTTGCCGGCCGGAAGAGCTCGGGCCCGGGCTGCCGGGGATCAATCGCTACACGGACGTCCGGGGCCTGCCCGAGCTGCGCGACGCGATCGCCGCGCGCGTGTCCAAACAGGTGGGCGCGCCGGTGGAGCGCGCGAACATTCTCGTGACGGGCGGCGCGACGGCGGGGCTCATGGCCGCGGTGGCCGCGCTCGTCGCGCCGGGCGAAGAGGTCCTTCTCCTCGGGCCGCGCTGGCCGCTCATCGAGGGGCACGTCCGGCTCGCGGGCGCGATCCCCGTCGAGGCGCCGCTGTTCCTGGGCGACCTGTCGCCCGAGGCTGCCATTGCCGTCGTCCGCGCGCACGTCACGGAAAGGACGGCCGCGATCTACGTCAACACGCCGAGCAACCCGACGGGCCGCGTCCTCCCGCCCGGGACCGTCGACGCGCTCGCGCGCGTCGCGCGAGAGAAGAACCTCTGGCTTCTCGCGGACGAGGTGTACGAGCTTTACGCATACGCGGGAACGCACCGGCCCGCGTACGCCGCGGCGCCCGAGCGCACGATCGCGGCCCACTCGCTCTCCAAGGCGTGGGGCCTCTCCGGGGCGCGCTGCGGCTGGCTCGTCGGGCCGGAGAAGGCTCTCGCCGAGATCGTGAAGGTCGGGGCGCACACGATCTACTCGGCGCCGACGGCGTCGCAGCACGCGGCGCTCCGCATCCTCGCGGGCGGCGGCGACGCGTGGGTGGCCGAGGCGCGGGCCGAGTACGCGGCGACGGGGCGCGAAGCCGCGCGCCGGCTTTCTCTGCCCGCTCCCGAGGGCGGGATGTTCCTGTTCCTCGACGTCGCGGGCGCGCTCGACGGGCGCGGCGTCATGGGGCTTCTCGAGGACGTTGCGGGCGAGGGTCTCTTCCTCGCGCCGGGCCCGAGCTTCGGCCCCCACCCGACGCACGTGAGGCTCTGCTACACGGCCGTGCCGCCGGACGCGGCGCTGCGGGGGGTGGACGTCCTGGTTCGCCGGTTGGCCTCCTGCTAAACCACTCTGAGAAATTCTCTTTCTCCGATCTTCGTCTCACGGACTCATATCGGGGGAATAGCGGACGGCCCGGACGCGTTTGCCTGTTCATGACCGAAACTTTGACCCTTCCGGTCCTTCCCCTTCGCAACGCCGTCCTCTTCCCGGGCGTCGCGACGCCGATCTCCGCGGGGCGCGGCGGCACGGTGCGGGCGATCGAGGCCGCGCTGCGCGCGGGCGGCGATGCCCTCGTCTTCGCGCTCGCGCAGCGGGCGGACGTCGAGAAGGTGACGTCCGAGGGCCTCTACACGATCGGCACGATCGCGAAGGTGAGCTCCGTGCAGCGCGGGCTCGGCGGGATGAGGCTCCTCCTCGAGGGGCAGCGCCGCGGCATCGCGATGCGCGTGACGGAGAAGAAGGGCGGGATGCTCGAGGCCGTCGTCGTGACGGCGGCCGAGATGGCGCCGCCCGACGCGAAGGATCCGGTCTTTCTCGCGCTCCACAAGGAGGCTCGCGAGCGCGCCGCCGAGCTGGGCGAAAAGCTGGGCCTCCCCGAGGAAGCCGTCGAGCAGTTCCTCGAGCAGGCCGAAGAGCCCGGCCGCCTCGCGGACCTCGTCGCCGGATACATCGACATCCCGACGGCCGACCGCCAGCAGCTTCTCGAGACGCTCTCGGTCGAGGACCGCCTGCGCCGCGTGCTCGTCGCCGTGCAGCGGCAGATCGGCGTCCTTTCCGCCCAGGAGGACATCCAGTCCAAGGTGAAAGAGCAGATCGGCGACCGCCAGCGCGAGATGCTCCTGCGCGAGCAGCTCCGCGCCATCCAGAAGGAGCTCGGCGAGGGCGAGGGCAAGGACGCCGCAGACCTCGAGGAGCTGAAGAGGAAGCTCGCGGCGCATCCGCTCACCGAGGACGTGCGCAAGGAGGTCGACCGCGAGCTCGCCCGCCTCGACCGCATCGGCCGCGAGTCGATGGAGTCGCAGGTGATCCGGACGTTCCTCGAGAACGTGGCGGAGCTGCCCTGGGGCGCGCGCAGCGACGACAAGCTCGACGTGAACGAGGCGGCCCGTATCCTCGACGAGGACCACTACGCCCTCGGCGACGTGAAGGACCGCATCCTCGAATTCCTCGCGGTGCGCCAGATGCGCGCGAGGGCCGAAGGCGCCGAGCCCGCGCCGAGGAAGGAGGTCTCGACCGGCAAGGGCCGCATCCTCCTCTTCGTCGGCCCTCCCGGCGTCGGCAAGACGTCGATCGCGAAGTCCATCGCACGCGCGATGGGCCGCAAGTACGTCCGGATCTCGCTCGGCGGCGCCCGCGACGAGGCCGACATCCGCGGCCACCGGCGTACGTACGTCGGCGCGATGCCGGGGCGCATCGTGCAGGGTCTCAAGCAGGCGGGCACCAAGAACCCGGTTTTCCTCCTCGACGAGCTCGACAAGCTCGGCGTGTCGTTCCAGGGCGACCCCGCGAGCGCGCTCCTCGAAGTCCTCGACCCGGCCCAGAACGACTCGTTCACGGACCACTACCTCGGCGTCCCGTTCGACCTCTCGGAGGTCCTCTTCATCGCGACCGCGAACTTCATCCAGAACATCCCGGGCCCGCTCCTCGACCGCCTCGAGGTCGTCGAGTTCTCGGGCTACACGGAAAGGGAGAAGCTCGCGATCGCGCGCCAGTACCTTGTCCCGCGCCAGCTGGCCGAGAACGGCCTCGCGGACTCGCAGCTCGCCTTGACGGACGCCGCAATCGCGGAGATCGTCACGAGCTACACGCGCGAGGCGGGCGTGCGGCAGCTCGAGCGCGAGATCGGAAAGCTCGCGCGAAAGGTGGCGCGCAGGATCGCGGCCGGAGAAGTCGCCGCCGTGTCCGTCGACGGGGCCGACGTCTTTCCGCTCCTCGGCAAGAAGCGCGTCCATCCCGAGAAGAAGATCGTCACGGACCAGGTGGGCCTCGCAACGGGCATGTACTACACGCCGGCGGGCGGCGACATCATGTTCATCGAGGCGATGCTCATGAAGGGCAAGGGCGAAGTCGTCCTCACGGGCCAGCTCGGCGACGTCATGAAGGAGTCGGCGCGCGCCGCGTGGACGTACGCGCGCTCGCACGCGGCCGAGCTCGGGATCCCCGACGAGGCGTTCGAGCGCGACCTCCACGTCCACGTGCCGGCGGGCGCGATCCCGAAGGACGGGCCGTCCGCGGGCATCGCGATGGCGACGTCCATCGTGTCGGCGCTCTCACGGGTGCCGGCGCGCCACGACATCGCCATGACGGGCGAGATCACGCTCTCGGGCCGCGTCCTCCCGATCGGCGGACTCAAGGAGAAGGTCCTCGGCGCCGTGCGCGCGGGGATTCGCGCGATCGTCCTGCCGAAGGACAACGAGCCCGACCTCGCGGACCTGCCGAAGGAGGTCCGGGACGCGATCGAGGTGCACGCGGTGGACGGGCTCGGCGAGGCGCTCGCCGTCACGCTCCGGGGCGCGAGCTTCCGCGGCGGGCACTTCGTCCTCAGGGACGGCCCGGTGCCGGGCGCCGAGACTCCGGCGCACTGAGGAAGCGCTCCAGAAAAAGGAACGCCGGGAGGGACAGTGCCGCGAGGACGGCCGCGGTTCCGTACGCCGCGGGGAAGCCCGAGCGTCCGATGACCGCGCCGAGCGCGATCGAGCCCGTGCCGATCCCGATGTCGAACGCCGCGAGGATCGCGCCGAACGCCGCACCCCGGCGCTCCTCGCGCACGTGGCGCGTCACGTGCGCGGCGAAGACCGGATAGACGTTGCCGAACCCCGCGCCGAAGAGAAACGCCGCGAGCGCGAGGAGCGGCCGGGTCGTCGCGACGGCGAGGAGCGCGAACGCCGCCGCCGTGAGGCCGAGCAGGGGGAACATCACGGTTCGCGGCCCAATGCGGTCGGCGAACCGCCCGAGAAACGGCCGCAGCACGAGGACCGTGAGCGAGAAGACCGTGAAGAAGAGACCGCGCGGCGCGAGCCCGTTCTTTTCCGTCCACATCGCGACGAAGCTCGTCACGCCTCCGTAGCCGAAGCTGCAGAGAAAGAGCGCGAGGGACGGCGCGAGGACGCGCCACTCGACGAGGTCCTTCGTGAAGAACGGGCCGTGCGGCGTCGCGCGCGGCGGGTCGGGCTCGAGGTTCCAGGCAATCGCGGCCATCGCGAGGTTCAGGACGCCGACGGACGCGCAGAGCGCCTTCCATGAGATCGCGTACACGGCGAGACCGAGCGCGGGCGCGAACGCGGTTGCCAGAACGGTCGCCATTCCCCAGTAGCCGATCCCCTCGGCGCGCCGCTCGTTCGGGATCAGGCCCGTCATGTAGGCGGCCGAGGCCGAGAGCAGGCCCGACCAGAAGAGGCCGTGGAAGAAAGCGAGGAGGGCGAGGACCTCCCAGCGGGGCGCCAGCGCGTAGGCAAAGGCGAACAGGGCGATCGCGACGCTCGAGACGAGCAGCATCCGGCGCCGCCCGATCCGGTCCGCCAGAGCGCCCGTCAGCGGGGCCGAGAGCGCGGAGGCGTAGGTCAGGAGGCCGAGGAAGAGGCCCGCCGCCGTCGTCGACCCGCCGAGCTCGACGATCCGGAAGGGCGCGGTCGGCAGGAGCTGGAAGAGCGACAGGAAGACCGTGAACGTGAAGGCGCACATCACGAAGAACTTGCGCGTGAAGAGGGGGGCGGCGCTCACGGCCGGAGTCTAGGGGGCTGAACGGCAGGGAAAAAAAGAGGCCGCCCTTCCGGGCGGCCTGGCAGGAGGTTGGATGTGCGCAACCGGTCTATCGCACGCTCCGTGCCAGCCATTTCGCGCCGAAACGGCGCGTTGCGGCCTCCCGGGAGGACCCTAGGCCTCGAGAACGATGTCGAAACGTTCGTGGTGGAGGTGCTCGTCGCTCTGGACGTGGATCGGCATCCCGATCCGCTCCTCGAGCTCCTCGACGAGCCGGCGCTCCTCCCCGACGAGCGACCGGTAGACCTCCGGGTGGACGCGGAGCATGAGGGAGTGCGCCTCGCCCTCCTCCACGCGCTTGGCGATCTCGCGGCGGATCTCGAGGACGATCGTCGGCACGCTCTTCGTGCGGCCGGAGCCCGCGCAGTAGGGGCAGGGCATCGTGAGGGCGCGCTCGAGGCTCTGCCGCTGGCGCTTGCGCGTGATCTCGACGAGGCCGAACTCGGAGACCGGCAGCATCCGGCTTTTCGAGCGGTCCTTCTTGAGCTCGGTCTCGAGCGTCGTGAAGAGCGCGTGCCGGTTTCCCTCCTCTTCCATGTCGATGAAGTCCACGACGAGGAGGCCGCCGAGATCGCGCAGGCGGATCTGCCGGACGATCTCCTGGACGGCCTCGAGGTTCGTCTTCACGACGGTTTCCTCGAGCCGCTTCTTCCCGACGAACTTGCCCGTGTTCACGTCGATCGCGACGAGCGCCTCGGTCTGGTTGATCACGATGTAACCGCCGGACTTGAGCCAGACCTTCGACTTGAGCGCGTTCTCGATCTCGCTCTCGACGCCGTACTCCTCGAAGAGCGGCGTCGACTTGCGGTACAGCTTCACCTTCGAGACGAGGGAGGGCTGAACCTGGTCGAGAAACTCGACGATCCGCTGGTACTCCTCGTCGTCGTCCACCCAGAGCGTCGTGAAATCCGAGCCGAAGACGTCGCGCGCCGCGCGGAGCGTGAGGTCGAGGTCGCGGTGGAGGAGCGTCGGCGCGCCGGAGCGCTCGCCCTTCTTTCGGATCTGCTCCCAGAGCTTCGTGAGGTAGCGCCGGTCCGCCGCGAACTCCTCTGCGGCGCGGCCCTCGCCGGCCGTGCGCACGATGTAGCCGCCCGGGCCCTTCTTCAGCGCGGTCAGGATGTCCTTGAGCCGGGAGCGCTCCTCCTCGTTCTCGATGCGCCGCGACACGCCGACGTGGTCGATCGTCGGCATGTAGACGAGCGTGCGGCCCGGGAGCGTCACGTGCGTCGTGACGCGCACGCCCTTGTGCGCGATCTGGTCCTTCGTGACCTGGACGACGAGCTCCTGCCCCTCGCGAAGCAGCTCGTCGATCGACGGCAGGACCGGCTTCGGGGGCGCCTCGCCGTCGCCCGGCACGGGGGCGCCTTCGGAGGCTGCCGACGCCTCGAAGGTCGCCGCGGCTCCGCCGCTCCCGAAGGCGTCGAAGTCGTCCACTTCCTCGCCGACGTCGGCGACGTAGAGGAAGGCGTCCTTCTCGAGGCCGACGTCCACGAACGCCGACTGCATGCCGGGCAGGACGCGCGTCACGCGCCCCTTGTAGATGTTCCCGACGGTCCCGCGCTGCTTGCGGCGCTCGATCTGCACCTCGGCGACGCGCCCTTCCTCGAGGACGGAGATGCGCGTCTCGCGGTCGGACGCCGAGACGAGAAGTTCCTTCAGCACGGGGGGAGTGTACGCGGGGAACGCGTCAGACGTTCACGTACCGCCGGTACGCGACAGACAGGATGAGCCCCACCATGCACCACGTCGCGATGAGCGACGAGCCGCCGTACGAGAGGAACGGCAGCGTGATTCCCGTCGTCGGGAGGACGCCGACGTTCATCGCGACGTTCACGAGGAACTGGCCCGCGATGTTCACGATGAGGAGGAGGACGAGCATCGACCCGCCACGGTCGCGCGCGTCCCTTGCGATCGCGAGGGCCCTCGCGATCAGGAAGCCGTACGCGCCGAGGAGGACCGCGACGCCCACGAACCCCCACTCCTCGGCGAGCGCCGCGAAGATGAAGTCCGTGTGGCGCACCGGCAGGAACCCGAGCCGGCTCTGCGTGCCCCGCTTCCAGCCCTTCCCGAGGATCCCGCCCGACCCGATCGCGATGCGCGCCTGACGCACCTGGTACCCGGCGCCGCGCGCCGCGAGGTTCGGATCGAGGAACGTCCGGATGCGGTCCTTCTGGTAGTCCTTCAGGAGGAACCACGAGCCGCCGACCGCGAGCGTTCCCGCGATGAGGAGCGCGGCCCACCAGCGCCCCTTCAGACCCCCGAAGAAGAGCGCTCCGGCGATGAACGGGAGATACGTGAGCGCGACGCCGAGGTCGGGCTGGAGGAGGACGAGAAGGACGGGGACGCCGACGGCGGCCGCGAGGGCGACGATCGTGCGGGTCTTGAGGATCGGGCGGTCGTCGTTCTCGAGAATCCACGCGAGGAGGAGCGCGATCGAGATCCGCGCGAATTCGGACGGCTGGAGCTGGAAACCGCCGCCGATCTTGATCCACGATTTCGCGCCCGCGATGCGCTTGCCGAAGAGCGGCAGCCACAGGAGAACGAGAAGCGTGAGGCCGTAGAGGCCGGGCGAGTACTGCAACAGGATCCGGTAGTCCACGGCGAGGAAGACCCCCGCCGCGATGACGCCGAGCGCCGCGAGCAGGACCTGCTTGCCCGCGAGGTCGGCTCGCGGCGAGCCGGCCGTCGTCGAGATGACCATGACGATGCCGAACACGGTGAGAAGGGCGGCGAGGAGGAGGAACCTCAGGTCGATCCGGCGGGGGAGGACCTCGGCGAGGCGCGACACTCAGTTCGCTCCGCGCGGCGCCGCGCTCCCCGCCTGCGCGACGACCGGCGGCGGGCCGGCCCGGCGCTTCGTGACCCAGTAATCCGCCATCTTCGCGGCCAGCGGCGCGGCCGCGCTCGACCCGTGCTCGCCGTGCTCGGCGAAGACGACGACGACGATCCGCGCGTCGTCCTTCGGTGCAAAGCCGATGAACCAGCCGTGGTCGCGCAGCTGCGCGGGGAGGAGGTGGCCCTTCTTTGCTTCTTTCTGCCCGACGACCTGGACCGAGCCCGTCTTGCCGCAGAGGTCGAGCCCGGCGACGCGCGAGCCGTACGCGGTCCCGCCCGGCTGGTTCACGACGCGCCAGAGGCCGTCGAGGACGATGTCGCGCGGCAGGCCCGCCCACGCGACGGACTCCTTCACGGCGGGCCGGTACACGAAGCGCTCGCCCGAGCGCACGTTCTCGCCGATGTGAAAGAGGTGCGGCGTCGGAAGCGCTCCGTCCGCGTTCGCGATCCCGCACAGCGCCCGCGCGAGCTGGAGGGCCGAGACGAGGACGGGGCCCTGCCCGATCGCGACGGAGATCGTTTCGCCCGCGTACCAGGGGTGCTTGCGCACCGTGGCGCTCCACTCGGACGACGGGACGATGCCGGCCTTCTCGTGTGCGAGGTCGATCCCCGTCGCGCGGCCGAAGCCGAAGTGTCTTCCCGTGTCGGCGATCGCGTCGATCCCGAGCCGCTTGCCCATCGTGTAGAAATAGGAGTCGCAGGAGACCTGGAGCGCCGTCGCGAGGTCCACGCTTCCGTGCTTCCCGTGGCAGCGGAACGGGCGGCCGTAGAACGTGAGCCCGCCGGGACAGAAGACGCGCTCCTTCGGGTCGATGCCGTGCTTGAGGATCGCGTACGCCATGAACGGCTTCCACGTCGAGCCCGGTGAGTAGAGGTTCTGCAGGACGCGGTTGTTGAGGGGCCGGTTCGGGTCCGTCAGAATCACGTCCCACTCGGCGCGGGTCACGCGCCGAGTGAAGAGGTTCGGGTCGTACGCGGGCGCCGAGACGAGCGCGAGCACCTCGCCCGTCTTCGGGTCGAGCGCGACCGCCGCTCCAACCTTTCCGGCGAAATGGTCCTCCGCGAGGTGCTGGAGTCCGGCGTCGATCGTGAGCTGGAGCGTGTTGCCCGGCATGGGGTCGACGTGGCCGGACTCGCCGACCTCGCGGCCGAACGAGTCGATCACGTACGAGCGCGAGCCCGAGAAGCCCGCGAGGAGGTCCTGGTAGGAGGCCTCGACGCCCTGCTGCCCGATCGCCTCGCCCGGGCGCGGCAGCGACTCGTCCCCGGGGTGCGTCTTCGCGCGCGCGGCGACCTGTTCGGCCGTCGCCTCGCCGAGTTGGCCGAGGAGGTGCGCGGCGACGGTTCCCTGCGTGTAGACGCGGCGCTCCGTCTTCTGGACGACGAGCTCGGGGTGCTCGAGCGCGCGCGCCTGCACGGCGCCGACCTCAGAGACCGTCAGGTTCTCCTGGAGGACGACGGGCACGAAGTCGTAGTACGAACGGTCGCGCTCGACGCGCCGCTTCATCTCGTCGAACGGCCGGTTGAAGAGCTCGGCGACGAACCGGATCGAGGCGTCGAGGTCCTTCGTCTCCCGCCGGTACAGGAGAAGCGTGAAGGAGGGCTCGTTCTCGGCCAGGACGACGCCGTTTCGATCCAGGATGAAGCCGCGCGGCGCCGTGACCGGGACCTTGCGCATGCGGTTGTTCTCCGCCTGGCGCTCGTAGTCCTCGCCACGCAGCACCTGGTGGACCCAGTACACGCCCGCGAGGAGGCCGAGAAGGCCCCACAGGATCCGCATCGCGAGGTCGATGCGCGAGAGAACGGGGCGGCGGTCTTCGCGGGCGCTGGCCGGCATCAGTTCAACCGCATCCGGCGCCGCGCGCCGCGGCGCTGGCGCCACGGGACCCGCGACGCGGCGTGGAGCGCGCCCCCGAGGAGGCCGGTCGTCGCCGCGCGACCCAGGAGGAGCCAAGGCGCGGGAGCGAGGAAGTCGCCGCGGAGGACCCAGAGAAGAAACGTGAGCGTCAGGGCCTCGGCCAGGACGGCGCCGGCGAGCAGCCCGCCGACCGCGAGAGGCTTCTCGACGATCGTCCGCGCTCCGATCGTCGCGAGGAGGTAGCCCGTCAGGATCTTCGAGAAGGAGTGCAGCCCGAGGAGGCCCTGCGGTCCCTGGAGCGCGTCCTCGATGAGGCCCGCGGGCAGGCCCGCGAGCAGCGCCGGTACGACGGCGCCGCCGCGCGCCATGTACGCGACGACGAGGAGGAAGAAATCGGGAGGCGCGGGGAAGCGAAGCGCTCCGAGCGCGAGCGTCGCGAGGACGGCGAGGGCGAGGCCGATCGCGACGCGAAGGGTCTTCACCGGCGCTCTCCGGCCGCGGGGCCGCCCTCGACGTCCGCGCGCTTGACGGGTGGGAGGACGAACACCATCGACTCGCGGCGCGGGTCGGTCGCGGGCTCGAGCTGGATGTCCCAGAAGAGCGTGCTCTTGCGCGTCATCGCCGAAACGCGGCCCACGGGCAGGCCGTTCGGGTAGACGCCGTCCGTCCCCGAAGACACGACGAGGTCGTTCTTCTCGACAGGCTCGATCGTGGGGACGTACTCGACCGCGATCCCGCCCCTGCCGTCCCCCTTGGCGACGCCCGCCCGCGCTCCGCGCGGGAGAAGGACGCCCGCGGCGGCGGTCTTGTCGGAGAGGAGCTGAAGGCGGGCCGTGCGCGGCCCGACCGCGATCACGCGGCCGACGAGGCCGCCCGGCGCGACGACGACGCCGTCGACGCGGACGCCGTCGGAGGAGCCGCGATCGAGGAGGCCCGTGCGGAACGGGCCCGAGGATTCGATCGCGATGAGGCGGGCGGGCACGGTGCCCACGGGAGGCGACGGCTGTGCGCCGAGGAGCTCGAGAAGGCGCGTCTTGTCGCGCTCGGCGTCGCGGAGATTGAGGAGCGCGCCCTCGAGGCGCTCGATCTCGCCCGAGAGCGAACGGTTCGCCGCGAGGAGGCGGCGGCGCGAAGACGCCCACGTACCGACGTCCACCGCTCCCGCGCGGAGCGACGTCACCGCCTCGACGAACGGGGACGCCGCGGCAAGAAGCCACGCCTGGCCGGCCGTCCGCCCGCCAGGCCGTCTCACCTGGAGAGACAGCCCGACGAGGCACACCGAGAGCAGCACCGCCAGCAGGATTTCGGGTCGGCGGGCGGCGAGTGACGGCGAAGCCACGCGCGCCTAGTCGAGACTGATCTTCCGCAGGAGGTCGACGTCCGCCAGCATCGCGCCGGTCCCGAGGGCGACGGACGAGAGCGGATCCTCGGCCGTCGCGATGGGAAGCCCCGTCTCCTCGCGCAGGCGCCGGTCGAGGTTCTTCAGCATCGACCCGCCGCCCGTGAGAACGATCCCCTTGTCCATGATGTCGGCCGAAAGCTCGGGCGGCGTCTTCTCGAGCGCGACACGGACGGCGTCGAGGATGATCCCGACGGTCTCCGCAAGCGCCTCGCGAACCTCCGCGTCCGTCAGCGTGAGCGTCTTCGGCACGCCCTCGACGAGGTCGCGGCCCTTGATCTCCATCGAGATGGGCTCGTCGAGCGGGTAAGCCGACCCGATCTCGATCTTGATCGCTTCGGCCGTGCGCTCGCCGATCAGGAGGTTGTACTTGCGTTTGATGTACTGAATGATCGCCTCGTCCATCTCGTTCGACGCGACGCGCACGGACTTCGAGTAGACGATGCCCGCGAGCGAGATGACGGCGACGTCCGTCGTGCCGCCCCCGATGTCCACGATCATGTTGCCCGTGGGCTCCGTGATCGGGAGGCCCGCGCCGATCGCGGCCGCCATCGCCTGCTCGACGATGAAGACCTCGCTCGCGCCCGCCTGGAGCGCGGAGTCCTTCACGGCCCGCTTCTCGACCTGCGTGATGTCGGACGGGACGGAGATCACGATTTTCGGGCGTACGAAGAGCGAGCGACCGTGCGCCTTCTTGATGAAGTAGTCGAGCATCCGCTCGGTGACCTCGAAGTCGGCGATGACGCCGTCTTTCATGGGCCGGATCGCGACGATGTTCCCGGGCGTGCGCCCGAGCATCTCCTTGGCGGCGCTCCCGACGGCCTCGACCCTGTTGGAGATCTTGTTGACGGCGACGATCGAGGGTTCGCGGACGACGATGCCGCGGCCCTCG
>JBDTTJ010000087.1:0-11913 GCA_039930645.1 Acidobacteriota bacterium | reverse complement strand
CGGAGGTAAACCACCGGTGTCCAGAGTGAACAACCTGTTTAGCCGCGACAGCTAGCCCGTCTCCGCCACGGCCGCCTTCACCGCCGCGATGACCTCGTCCACCTGCTCGTCCGTCATCGCGGGCCAGAGCGGGATCGTGATCGTCGAGTCGCCGATGAGCTCGGCCTTCGGGAACATCCCGCGCGTGAACCCGAAGCGCTCGGCGTAGTACGACGTGAGATGGACGGCGCGGTAGTTCACGGCGACGCCGACGCCGCGCGCCTGGATCCCCGCGAGGATCGCGTCGCGGTCGGCCGGCTCGACCCAGATCGTGAAGAGATGCCGCGCCGAAGTCGCGCCAGCGGGCACGACCGGGAACGTGATTCCGGGCGCGTCGCGGAACGCCGTCTCGTACCGGAGGCAGATTTCCTCGCGGCGTTTCAAGCGCGCGGCCAGCTTCGGAAGCTGCGGGAGGAGCAGCGACGCCGCGACGTCCGAGAGGTTGTACTTGTAGCCGAGCCGCTCCATGTCCCAGTGCTGGTACTTGCCCGCGTAGCGGTCGGCCGCGTTGCGGGACATCCCGTGCGAGCCGAGCTGGCGGAGCAGGTTCTTCTTCGAGGCGTCGCGCGCCGAGATCGCGCCGCCCTCGCCGCACGTGAGGTTCTTCGTCGCGTAGAAACTGAAGCAGGCGAGGTCCGCGAGCTGTCCCGGCCCGACGCCATCGCGCCGCCCCTCGACGCAGTGCGCCGCGTCCTCGACGAGGACCAGGGAGTACCGGTCCGCGATCTTCCGCAGCGCCTTCATGTCCGCGAGAAGGCCGTAGAGGTCCACGGCGACGATCGCCTTCGTCCGCGGCGTGATCGCCGCCTCGACGGCGTCCGGATCGATGTTCGCGGTCGACGGGTCGACGTCCGCGAACACCGGCGTGCCGCCGGCGTAGAGCACGGCGTTTGCCGACGAGAGGAACGTCATCGGAGTCGTGACGACCTCGTCGCCGGGGCCGATGCCGGACGCGAGCATCGCCATGTGGAGCGAGGCGGTCGCGTGAGCGGTGCAGACGACGGCCGGCACTCCGAGGTAGTCCTCGAACGCCTTCTCGAACGCGTAGACCTTCTGGCCCGTCGTGAGGAACAGCGAGTCGAGGACGGAGCGGACCGCGTCCTTCTCCTCGTCGCCGAGCGAATGGCGGTAGAAGTCGACGGCCATCAGCGTGCGGCCGGCACCATTCCGGCGAAGGCGTCGAGCGTTTCCTTGACGGCGCGCGGGACGTCCGTCGGGAAGCCCGCCGCCGTGCCCGGCCACTGGGCCACAGCCGGCTGGAACCCCTGCTGGCGAAGCGTCTCGATGCCCCGGCGCATCGCGTTGATCTCGTTCGGCTCCGCGTCGCGCGAGGACCCGAGGAACAGCTTCGCCCCCCGCAAGCCGGCCGTGTTAGGCGCGGCGCCGGGGTCGAACGGGCCCCCGATGGACGCGATGCCCTCGAACGTCTTCGGCGCCTTCTTCGCGGCGACCGTGAACACCTCGGTGCCGCCTCTCCCGACGCCGACGATCAGGATCGGGAGCTTCGCGTTGCCGGCCTTCTTGCGCGCCGCGTCGATGGCGGCGTCGATCGCCTTCGCGGCGCGGTCCGCCGAGCCCCAGCCGAAGCGCTTCTTCGCCGACCGGCCGGGGCCGCGCGGCGCGGCGACGAAGATGCGGTGAGAGAGCGCGACGTCCGCGAACGGGCCGCTCACGGAGTAGGGGTCCGACTGCTTGTCGTGCACGAGGACGAGGATCGCGAGCGGCTTCTCCTTCGGCATGAGGAAGACGCCTTCCTTCACGACGGCCGCGTCACCGGCGGCGCGGTTCCGCGCCGCGCCCGCGACGACCGACGGCCACTTCGGCTTGCCGCGCAGCGAGGCGAGGTCCGGGTCCTTCTCGAGCGACGTTCCGTCGTCGAAGCCGGCCACGAGCGCCTTGTCGAGATTCGCGAACGCCGCGTCCGCGCGTCCCTTGCGCGCGTCGAGGCACGCGAGGTTGTAGGCGGCGGTCGGCAGCTCGCCCACTTTCCAGGCCTTCTCGAAGAAAATTCGCGCGCGGTCGAGTTCGTTCGCGTTGACCGCGGCGAGGCCGAGGCGCTCGAGCTCGAAGGGGTCCTGCTTCTCGCCCTGAACCGCGCGGAGGTCCCCGGCGCTGACGGTCGCACCCTTCGGCGCTTCGGTCGAGGTCGACACCTGGAACCCGGGCGCGGCCATCGGGGTGGGTTTCTTCGCGGCGGCGCCGGACTGGGCGGCCGCGGCGGACGACAGGAACGACAAGGCCGCAAAAGCGGCGAGGGAGCGCTTCATCCGGCGGATTCTACGGGCGCGAGGGGCCGGGAGGGGACTTCAGCTTCTCGGCCCATCCGCGACGGTACAGCAGCCGGCTGGCGCGGCGCAGCACCACGAGGACGCGACGGTCGTACGGGAACGCGAGCATGCGCGCGAGGAACCGCCCGACGGGCGCGAGAAGCGGCCGGCCGATCGTGATCGCCTCGATGCGCGTCCACTGGCGCAGGCCCTCGACGCCGTGCCGCACGCCGAGACCGCTCTGCTTCCAGCCGCCGAGCGGCGACTCGACGACGAAGTAGTTCACGAGGACGTCGTTCACGATCGCCTGGCCCGACTGCAGCTTTCGAGCGAAGGCGATCGCGTCGGCCCTCGGGCCGAACACCGTCGCGTTGAGACCCAGGTGCGTGTCGTTCGCGAGGCGGAGCGCCTCCTCGGCGCTCGAGACGCGCATGACGGGCACGAGCGGGCCGAAGGTCTCCTCGCGCATGACGGCCATGTCGGGCGTCGCGCCCGCGAGAACGGTCGGCTGGAAGAAGAGGCCGCCGCGATCCGCCGCGCGCGCACCCCCCGTGAGGACGCGCGCGCCCTTCGCGAGCGCGTCGGCGATCTGGCGCTCCACGACCTCGATCTGCCGCGCGAACGTCACCGAACCGAGGTCGCAGGTCACGGCGCCGGAGGGATCGGGCGCCATCTGCCGCAGCGCCGCGACGCGGGTGACGAGAAGCGACTCGAAGCGGTCCGCGACCGAGGCGTCCACGAAGATGCGTTCGGTCCGGACGCAGACCTGGCCCGAGTGGACGAAGCTCGACCACGCGGCCGCCTCGGCCGCGCGCTCGACGTCGGCGCCCGCGAGGACGACGAATGGCGACTTGCCGCCCAGCTCGAGGACGCACGGGACGAGCCGCTCGCCGCAGCGCGCCCCGACGCGGCGGCCGGTGGCGACGGAGCCCGTGAACATGACGCCATCCGCGAGGTCCACGACGGCGGCGCCCGTCTCGCCCCGGCCCGTCACGACCTCGAAGACGCCGGGAGGGTTCCCGGCCCGCCGCCAGAGCTCCGCGAGGAGGACGGACGTCAGCGGCGTCACCTCGGACGGCTTGAGGACGACGGCGTTTCCCGCGAGCAGCGGCGCGACCGCGTCGGCGGCGTTGTTCAGGATCGGGAAGTTCCAGGGGCCGACGACCCCTACGACTCCGAGCGGGCGCCGCACGAGTCGCGTCTTCTTCGTCAGGAAAAGGAGGGGGTGCCGCGTCTCCTCCCGGAAAGCCCTCGGCGCGAGTCGCGTCATCGCGCGGATCAGCTCGCAGAGGTAGAGGACCTCGATTCCCTCGGCCTCCATCCGGGGCTTGCCGCTCTCTTTGACGAGCGTCTCCGGCACGGCGGGCTCGTCAAGCACGGCGTCGCGCCACCTGCGGATCGCCTCGACGCGCTGCTCGAGGTCCCACGCCGCCCACGCCGGCTGGGCTGAGCGCGCGCGGGCGAACGCTTCCGCGGCGCCGGCGGCCCCGGAGTCCGGGACCTCGCCGACGAAAACGCCCGTCGCGGGCGAGACGACGCGGATCGGGGCGGCGCTCACGGCGGCATCCTACCCGCCGCGGACTGGATCGAACGGAGCGTCGCGGGCCACGTGGTCGGCGGCGCCGCGGCGAGCGCCTGGAGGTCTCGCCGGCCGCTCCGTTCCGCGGCCTCGCCCATCCGGGCGGCGGCGCCCGGTGCGTCCCCGGCGTCGCGCGCCGCGAGCGCGAGGACAACGGCGAACTCGGGCTCCATTCCCTTGCGACGGATCGTTCCGGCAAACGCCTCGAGCGTCTCGGGCCGCCGCGCGAGGCGGTAGCCCTCCGCCAGGACGGTGGCCGTCTCCGGGTTCGGCAGCGCCGCGAAGAGGCGCTCGCCGAAGTCGAGAGCCCGGTCCGCGCGCCCCATGTCCTGCGCGCGGAGCGCCTGGTCGAGCAGCGCCTCGACGAACGCGAACGACCAGTCCGCCTCGTTCTTCCGGCGGGCAAACGACATCCCGAGGCGCGGCCACCGGAACGGCGCCGTGAGGTGCACGAGGGAGCTCGCGGGCAGCGCGGCGGCGACGCCGAAGGCGGGGGCAGGCTCTCCCTTCCAGAGCGCCGCGTCGACCCCGGCGGCGCCTCGGCCGGAGAGGCGCGCCGCCAGGAGCCGGCCCGCGAGCGGGATCGGGGCGAGCGCGGCCTCGCGCGACGCGAAGTACTGCGGGTAGAGAGACGCCGTGCCGTCCGCCCCGCGCCGGAGCGCGAAGTCCGGATAGAGCGCGGCGTCCGCGGGCGCGAGGGGCCGCGGCGCGAGCGTCGCGAACGTCCACGTCGTGAGCGTCGAGGGCTGGAGCGCCGCGAGGCCGTTCACGGCGACTCCGGCCGCAAGCAGCGCCGCGAAGAGGACACGGGGCGCCGGCGCCACGGCCGCCGCGGCGGCGAGCAATGGAATCGCCGGCAGGAGGAGCCGCGGACCCCATCCGAACGTCCCGTCCCACGCCCACCACGCGGCGGCGGCGGCGAGGAGCGCCGCGGCGAAGGCGAAGGCGGGTCGCGCGGCGGCGCGGCGCGCCTTGAGCAGATCGAACGCTCCCCACGCCGCGAGAAGGACGAGCGGGAAGTAGAAGACGAGGCCCTTGTTCGCTCCGAGAAGGAGGCGCCACAGGCCGTCGAAGAGCGGGTGGTCGAAGCGCTCGCCTCCGTAGGACGCGAACGGCCTCCCGAAGCGGACGACCTCGAACGCGAGCCACAGGGCGGCGGGCGGAGCGAATCCCGCGCAGGCGGCAAGGAGGCGCCGCGGTCGGCCCTCAGTCTCCGCGAGCGCGAGCGCGGCGAGGACCGCGGGGAAGAGGAGGACGAGGAGACTCTTGGTCAGGAGCCCGAATCCGGCGCAGAAGCCCGCGAGCGCGGCGAGGATCAGCGTCCGCCGCGTCCGGGCGCCGCCCGCGGCCGACTGCGCGGCCGCCGCGAACGCCCCGCCGCACAGCGCGGCCTGGAGCGGCTCGGAGAAGTCGAGCGCGACGTACGCCCAGAGCGGCGAGGAGAGAGCGGTCGCGAGTGCGGCGCCTGCCGCGGAATTCTCCCCTCCGCCCCACGCGCGCGCGAGGAGGCCGGCGGAGAGCGCCGCGAGCAGGACGAGCAGGATCTGCAGGAGGACGAAGAGGGTCTGCGACGTGCCGGTCCCGAGCGCCTTCTCGAATCCCGGCGCGAGGAGCGCGGGGACCACGAGGACGAGCGACGCGCCCATCCCGTAACGCGAAACGGCGTCACCACCGGGCCGGGCGACGTCGACGGCGCTCCCGCGCGCGATCCCGATCTCCCCGAGCGTCGCGATCGACACGGCGGTGCGGAGCATCGTCCTCCCGTCCGCCATGAGGCCGTAGACGCGCTCGTCCGCGGTGAGCGCGAGGACGGCGCCCGCGAGGAGCAGCGCGGCGGCGAGAGGGCGCCGGATCTTCACGGCGTCTTCGGCGCGAGAAACGAGGCCGGATACTGGATTTTCCGCAGCGTCGCGGGCCACGCGGCGAGCGGCGCGGCCGCGAGCCGGGCGTACTCGGGCTTCGGCCTCGCGGCGAGCACCTGCCCGAGGATCTTGCGCGCTCCCGCCTCGTTGCCCGTGTCGCGCGTCGCGAGCGCGAGCACCATCCCGAATTCGGGCGTGGCCTTCTGCGCGGGCGGAAGCGACCCGACGAAGTCCGCGAGGGTTTCGCGGCGCCCCGCGATCCGGTACGCCTCCGCGAGCGTGGCGGCGGTCTGAGCCCCCGGCACGCGCCGGTAGAGCTCCTCGGCGAACGCGACCGCCCGGTCGCCTCGCTCCATGTCCTGCGCGCGCAGCGCCTGGTCGTAAAGGCAGTCGATCCACGCGAGGACCGTGTCCGTCTGCGCGGTGGCGCGAGAAAGCGACATCCCGAGGTGCGGCCAGCGGAACGGCGACGTGAGGAACTGGAGAGCGCTGGCCGGAATCGCCTGCTCGGGCGGGAGACCGGCCTCCTGCCCGGGAATGTCCGTGCGCCAGGGCGGCGTCCTCAGGGCGGCCAGGACGTCCCCTCCCGCGAGGCGCCGCGCGAGAAGCCAGGCGTTCACGGTGAGCGGCGAGAGCGCGGCGTGATTCGCGACGTCGTGGACCGGGAGCAGCCGCACGGCGCCCGCGGCGTCCGTCTCCAGGGCGAAGGACGGGAACGCGCGCTGCTCCGCCTCGGAGAGCACGCGCGGCTTGACCGTCGCGTAGTACCAGGTGAGGACCGCGTCGGGCTGCAGCGCGCCGAGCGCGTTCACGGCGACGCCGAACGCGAAGAGCGCGGCGAACGCCGCGGCGGGAAGAGCCGGGGCCGCGAGAGCCGCCGCCGCCGCCAGGAGCGGGACGAGCGGGACGAGCAGCCGGGGGCCCCAGCCCGCCGTGCCGTCCCACGACCACCATGCCGCCGTCGAGAGGAGCACGAAAGTCGAGAACCCCGCGAGCGCGAGCCCGAGGACGCGGCGCGTCCGCGCGAGGCGGACGAAGCCCCAGACGCCGACGAGCGCGAGGGGGAAGTAGACGAAGAGGCCCTTGTTCGGTCCGACCGTCAGCCGCCAGAGGCCGTCCAGCGGCGGATGGCTGAAGCGCTCCCCGCCGTACGAGGCGAGCGGCGCCCCGAAGCGCGTGATCTCGAGCGCGAGCCAGAGCGCCGCGAGCGGCGCGGCGCCGGCGACGAACGCGAGCGCCCGCCGCATCCGCGCTCCCTTCGCGGACTCGAGGACGACGACGAGGAAGACGAGCGGCGGCAGCACGATGAAGATCGACTTCGAGAGCAGCGCAAATCCGGCGATCGCGCCGGCGCCGGCCGCGAGTAGCGCCGGGCGCCGCGCGCCCGGAGAGCCCGCGAGCGCCGCGCACGCGAAGGCGCCGCCGACGCACGCGGCCTGAAGCGGCTCGGACCAGTCCGACGACGCGTACGCCCAGAGGGGCGACGCGAGCGCGGATGCGAGCGCCGCGCGGCGAACGGCTCTCGCATCCGCGCCGCACGCGCGGGCCAGGAGTCCGGCCGAAAGCGCCGCGAGGAGGACGAGGAGGATCTGCTCGAAGACGAAGAGCGTCTGCGACGCGCCGAGTCCGAACACGTTCTCGAACGGGCCGCCGAGCGCGGCCACCGGCAGGCGCACGAAGGACGGCCCCATCCCGTAGCGCGTCACCGCGTCACCCGCCGGCCGAACGATGTCCACCGGATGGCCCTTCGCGATCCCGATCTCTCCGAGCGCCGCCATCGAATACGCCGTGCGGGTCATGATCTGGCCGTCGGTGACGAGGCCGAACACGCGCTCGTCCGTCGTGAGGGCCAGAACGAGGGCGGCGATCCCGAGAGCGAAGGCGAGCGGGCGGCGGGACGAGAAAGGTCCTCGAGGAGCCGGCCGCGCCTCCCGTTTCAAATCGAGACCTGAATCGGGAGGATCACCGTCTGGAGGCCCTCGAACTGGAGGCGCCGCTGGACGGCGAACGGAGTCTGGTTGTGGAGCAGCCGGTTCGCGAGGTTCTCGTTCGGGAAGATGAGCTTCGACGCGAAGAAGACGGGCCGGTCGTACTGCTCCTTGACGCCCTTGCACAGGGCGACGATCTCGTCGAGAAGGTCGATCCCGATCGTGTAGTGCTGCTCGGCGTTCATCCCGAGCCCCCGCGCGAACTCGACGTACTTGTCGAGGTCCCGCTCGGTCTCGAGGCGGAGGTTTTCCATCTCGTCCGTGCCCTTGAACTTCGCCGAGTCCACGACGCCGACGGAGAGAAACACGGCGTTGCGGTAGTAGCGCGGCCAGTACTTCTGGACCTGCAGGAGCGAGTGGATGCCGAGCCCGTTGAAGCCCGAGACGAGGAAGACCGCCGTCGGCGCTCCGCGTTCCGGCGCCGGCACGGCGGCGCCGGGCGCCGTCTTCGGCGTCGGAAGCGTCGTGAGAACGTCGTCGGCGCGCTTCATGAGGAGGCTCACCGAACCGTAGTGCTTCCGAACGGCGATGCACAGCGCCACGAGCGCTCCCGTGATCAAGACCGTCATCCACGCGCCCTCGCGGAACTTCAGGGCGGTGGAGACGACGAGGATCGTCACCGAGATGGCGAGCCCCGCGCCGTTCACGGCGAAACGGCGGACCCACGTGCGATCCGTCTTCCGCACCTGCCACCAGTGCACGCACATCCCGAGCTGGGACAGCGTGAACGTCAGGAAGACGTTGATCGAGTACATCAGGACGAGGATGTGGATCGAGCCCCGCGCGTAAACCAGCATCGCGATCGCGGCCGCGCCCATGAGGATCACGCCGTTCTGCGTCACGAGCCGCTCGGAGAGGAGGCTGAAGCGGTGCGGCACCCACGAGTCGATCGCCATGTTCGCGAGGACGCGCGGGCCCGCCAGGAAGCTCGACTGCGCCGCGACGAAGAGGAGGAGGCCTTCCGAGACGAGGAGGACGAGGACGAACGCGGCCGAGAGGCCGCCGGTCCCGAACAGCTCGCGGGAGAGGATCTGGTAGAGCGACGCGTTCAGCGTCGCGCCTTCGGCCTTCCGCACGTTGGCGAGGAGGTAGCAGAGGATCAGCCCTCCCGCCATGAACGAGAGGGAGATCGCCATGTACGCCATCGTGCGCTTGCCGGTCTTCACGCGCGGCTCGCGCAGGATCTGGAGCCCGTTCGAGACCGCCTCGATGCCGGTGTACGTGCCGCCGCCGAGGGAGAACGCCTTGAGGAGCAACATGATCGTGCCCCATGCGCCGAGCTCGGCCCAGGTGGACCGCGTCTCGTGGGCCGTCTGGGCGACGAGCTCGGGGACCGCGCCCACGTGGCGGAACATCCCGAAAAGCAGGATCCCGACGTGCGACAGCAGGAACGCGAGGAAGATCGGGAGCAGCACCTGGATCGACTCGCGGACGCCGCGCAGGTTCAGGACCACGAGGACCACGACGGAGAGGCAGGCATACGCGAGCTGGCGGGACGGAGAGATCTCGCCGAAGAACGAGGAGAGGGCGGCGACGCCCGCCACGCAGGATGTCGAGATCGTGAGGACGTAGTCGATGAGGAGAGCGGCGCCCGAAACGAGACCGGCCGTCTCGCCCAGGAGGTGGGTCGCGACGAGGTAGCCGCCGCCACCGGACGGGAACAGCTCGATGAGCTGGGCGTAGGACGCCGAGATGAGGATGACCGTGAGCGCGGTCGCCACCGCGAGGAAGACCGCGAGATGCGTGTGCGTCCCGAGGGCGAGGAACGCCTCTTCCGGACCGTACGCCGAGGACGACAATCCATCCGCGCCGAGGCCCACCCACGCGAGGAAGGCCACGAGGGACAGCTGGTGGAAGACCTGCGGATCGAGGGGATCCCGGCTCTTGCCGAGGAAGATCCGTTTGGTCAACTCCCGAAAAGGCACGACTCGACCGAGTATACGCGGACGTTCCGGAAGGCCGCGGACGCTACAATGAAGGCTGGATGGCTGCGCCCCCGGGAAAATTCGGCGATCACCTCACCGACGTCTACTTCGCCGACCTCAAGCTCCCCCACGCCGTGAGCGCGGGCGTTGCCGCGTGCGGGTTCGTGCGCGCGACCCCGGTGCAGGCCGCGACCCTGCCCCTCCTCCTCGCCGGCAAGGACGTCGCCGCCCAGGCCCAGACGGGCACGGGCAAGACGGCCGCCTTCCTGATCGGGATCTTCGCGCGCCTCGCGCGCACGAAGCGCCCGAAGCCCTCGCCCTATCCCCGAGCCCTCGCGGTCGCCCCCACACGGGAGCTCGCCATCCAGATCCAGGAGGACGCGAAGGCCCTCGGCCACTTCCTCAAGCCGAGGATCGTCACCGTCTTCGGCGGGATCGACTACGTCAAGCAGCGCGACCAGCTCAAGGCCGGCTGCGACCTTCTGATCGGGACGCCGGGCCGCCTCCTCGACTACGAGCAGCAGGGTGCGACGTCCTTCGGCGAGGTGGAGTCCCTCGTGATCGACGAGGCCGACCGCCTCTTCGACCTCGGCTTCATCCGCGACCTCCGGCGCATCCTCCGCCGCTGCCCGCCGCCCGGGAAGCGCCACTCGATGATGTTCTCGGCCACGCTCTCGCTGCGCGTGATGGAGCTCGCCTACGAGCACATGAACGACGCCGTGAAGGTCGAGATCCGGCCGGAGCAGGTCACCGCCGACCGCGTCACGCAGGCGCTCTACCACGTGTCGCAGCGCGAGAAGATGCCGCTCCTCCTCGGCATCCTCCGCCGCGAGGCCGCCGCGGCCCCGCGCGGAGAGCCTCTCCGGACTCTCCTCTTCGTGAACACGAAGCGGTTCGCCGAACGCCTCGTCGGGACGCTCGAGCGGCACGGCTGGAAGATCGGCGCGCTGACCGGCGACATCCCGCAGGCGCGGCGGATGAAGATCCTCGCGGACTTCAAGAACGGAACGCTCCCGCTCCTCGTCGCGACGGACGTCGCCTCGCGCGGCCTCCACATCGAGGGCGTCACGCACGTCGTCAACGTGGACCTTCCGCAGGACCCCGAGGACTACGTCCACCGCATCGGGCGCACGGCGCGGGCGGGCCGGACGGGCAAGGCGATCTCGCTCGCGGACGAGGATTACGTTTTCTCGCTCGACGCGATCCAGAAGCTCATCGGGATGAAGATCCCGGTGGAGTTCGCGGACGACAAGCTGTTCGCGCCTCCCGGCGCGACGCCGAAGGTCGAGAAGACCGAGAGACTTGCAGCGCCTTCGGCGCAGATGGGAGAGAAGACGGCGCCTGCGGCGCCGCGGATTTCTTCGAAGGTGGAAGAGAAGATCGCGCCTCCGGCGCCGGAGATTTCTTCGAAGGTGGAAGGGCCTGCCGCGGCGCCGGAGCCGAAACACATCGCGCCGCGCGAACCGGCCGCCCCCGCCCCGAGCATCTTCATAGAAATCCCCTCTTCGGTCCCCTCTTCTCCAATTCCCTCTCCGGTTTCTTCACTCGAAGGAATCTCTTCTCTTTCTCTCCTCACCGCGGACTTCTGGACTCGCGAGGCGTTCGGCCTCGAAGCGCCCGAGGGCGGGTTCGGCGAGGACGCTCCCGAGCCGGCGCCCCCGGGCTCTCCCGCCGGCGCGCCGGCGAAGCGCCGCCGGCGGCGGCGCGGGCGGCGCGTCGCGCCGCGCGCGGAGGCGGCCGCGCCGGCCTGACGACGATGCCGTATGCGGGCGTGAACGGGCGCCGCCTTTACTACGAGGTCGGCGGCGAGGGCGAAACGGTCGTCCTCCTGCACGGAGCGTTCGCGAACGCGGACCTCCTCGAGGCGCCCGCGACCGCGATCTCGTCGGGCTTCCGCGCGATCCGCTACGACCGCCGCGGCCACGGCCGCTCCGGCGAGGCGTCCGAACCGCTTCCGCTCGCCGAAGAAGCCGCGGAGCTCGCCGCGTTCCTCGACTGGCTCTCGACGGAGAAGACGCACGTCCTCGCCCACGACGACGGCGCCGAGATCGCCCTCCAGTTCGCGCTCGACTTCCCGGAGCGCACGCTCTCGCTCGCGCTCCTCGCGCCGACGCTCGAGGGGTTCGCATGGCGGGACGAGACGCGCGCGGCGCGGCGCGATCTCCTGGCCGCCTACGCGCGAAACCCGCAGCACGCCATCGCGGAGAGGTGGTTGCCGTCGCGCATCTTCGACGTCGCGCGCGAGCACGAGAC
>JBDTTJ010000086.1:0-11923 GCA_039930645.1 Acidobacteriota bacterium | reverse complement strand
CTCAAGTGCGCCCAGTGCCACCCGACGTCGCAGGACGCGTTCGCCCAGGCCCTCAAGGAGGGCAAGACGCCCGCGGACCTCGCGCCGATCCTCGCGGCGGCGCACACGCGGCTGCGGTACGACTGGATCGCGGACTGGATCAAGCGTCCCGACGAGTGGATGCCGGGCACTCGGATGCCGACGAACTTCCCGAAGATGGACGACAAGTCCGACAAGCGCATATCGCCGCTGGCTCCCGCGCTCGACACGCCGGCCTTCGCGGACCTCAAGCGGCAGCTCGTCGCGATCTGGGGTTCGGAGGCGGAGGCGAAGGCCTATCTCGGCGACCCCGAGCGCGTGACGAAGGCGCTGCGCGACCACATCTGGTCGCTCGGGAACGACTTCCTGACGGCGCCGTCCGCCCCGCGCAAGAAGGCGCCGACGCAGGTCGCGTCGCACTGAACAGGAAGACCCGTGCGATTCGTGCACGCGTTCGCGCTCGTCGGGTCGGTGGTTTTTCTCCTGGAAGGGCATGAGGGTCAGGGCGCGCAGGCGCCCTCTTCACCTTCCAGGAAATCCGAATCCCGGGTCCCTCCCGACGGAGTCTTCGGCAGGGTGACTCTCGCCGGTCCCGTGCCGCGCCTCGCGGCGCGCCCCGTGATCTCGGACGTCGCGATCTGCGGCAAGGCCGACCGCCCGTCGCCCGCGCTCGTCCTCGGCAAGGGCAAGGAGCTCGGGAACGCCTTCGTGTGGCTCGAGGGTGCCAAGGGCGGCGACCTTCCGAAGGGCCCGTTTCGGATCGACCAGAAGGGCTGCGCGTTCGAGCCCTACGCGCAGGTCGTGAGCAAGGGAGCGCCCGTCACCGTCCTGAACTCCGACCCGGTCCTCCACAACGTCCACGCGACGACCGTGAAAGGCGACGCGCTCTTCAACAAGGCGATCCCGGTGAAGGGACAGAGCTTCAAAGAAGCGTTCACGACGCCGGGCGTCGTGCGCGTGAAGTGCGACGTCCACGCCTGGATGAACGCGTGGGTCTTCGTCGCGGACTCACCGTTCGCGGCGGTCACCGACAGGGAAGGCCGCTTCGCGTTCCCGGGCGTCGCGCCCGGCACGTACCGCCTCCACGCGTGGCACGAGCTCCTCGGGGAGAAGGTCCAATCCGTCGTCGTGCCCGCGAACGGCGTCGCGAAGGCCGACGTGACGCTCTCCCTTTCCGACTGAGACGGCTCCGGGTTGTCATGCCGGGGGCAACACCAGTCGATGGTTGCCCTGAATCCGCCTGAGCCAGTCCCTCATCACCAGCGCCTGCTCGGCATAATCCGGCCATCTCGCGACCGCGGCACGGACTTCATCCACGATGGCCTCCGCCCGACCCCGTTTCATCAGGGCGGTCCTGGCGCAGGCGCGAAAGTCGGCCCGTGTGAATCCGTCGCGCTTGCCGTTCATCGTCATCTGATGTGTCGCGGTCCAACTACCGGCCGGGTTGTAGCTGTAGGTCACATCGAACGCCGGAGCTAGCGACCAGCGCCCGGCCTTGTCCATCAGGAAAGCAATGTTCTTGACGTGATCGTCCTGGTTGCGCGCGATGACGTTGAAGGTCATCCGACGAAACTGCTCTTCCACGGCCTCCATCGGCAGGTTCAACTGGCGAATCGTGAGGAATGCCTGTTCGTAGGAATAGGCGCCCGCGTGGTTGAAATCAAAATGGCCCAGCGCGCACAGCGACTGCATGTGCAGCTTCTCGCCGTGCTCGAGCCGGTCAAAGCGTCGGGTCATGAAATGGCGTCGGCCGCTTTCTTCGAGCAGACGGCACTCCGTCATCGTGACGCCGGCCGCTTTTGCCATGAGCGAATAGGCGTATTCGATGGCGCCATACCCTTTGGGGTCTTCGAGCTCCTTGTCTTTGTTCCCGGTGACGCCGTCGAATTTCAACAGCCAGTAGCCGAAGCCCTTTCCGGCCGCGATCTGTCCGGAGCGGACCTCGTTGGTCTCGGGATTCCAGGCGATGACCGCCTTCGCTCGCGCGCCGCCGGCTGAGGTGCCGACGCGCAGAATGTCGTTCAGGGCGCCCTTCCTGCGATCGCGCGCAAAGCTGGTCTTCAAGTCCTCGCGCTGGCTGAGAATCTCCGACGCGAGGTTGACCAGGACGTCAATCTCGATCTTCTTCGCGGTTTCCGGCTCCGGTCCCAGGGCCGGCACAAACTCCAACGCTCCCATGCCGCGTGCCCCGGTGTAGCAAAGCCGTTCGACCGCATCGAAACTCGGTGACGTCCGGCCCAGTGTTGCCAGCCAGGCGTCAATCAGGGCGTTCCCGAATCGGTCCGGCAGCGAATCGGCCAGCAGACCCGGCAGGCCATGAAAGGTCCGCTCTGGCAAGTCCGGAAAGAGATAGACCCGATCACTGAGCGGCATTGTGATGGGCGAGACTTCGATCCCGCTTCGCGCAAACGCGGGGTCATACTGGAACGCCGCGAAGCGGCCTCTGTCTTCCAGGGAGACGGCCCCGATCGTTCGCCCCCAGAGTCTGACCTCCGCCAGCGTCATCGTTCATCTCCCCATTGCCATTTCTTCGATGATGACCTCGCCTTCCGTCCTGCCGACGCGCGCTGCCGCTTCCTTCCCCGGAGCTTCAGTTGCTCGACCGGGCTCGGCACGGGTTCCGGGACAAGCAGATCGAAGCGCTCGACGAGATCGAGCACCCGGCACACGCGGATGAAGCCCGATAGCTGCGTGGCCACGCTGCCCGATTCGAGCCGTTCCACCGTTCGCTTCGAGACGCCGGCCTGCTCCGCCAGTTGGGCCTGGGTGAGGTTCCGCTCCAGGCGCAGCTGGGCGAACCGGCCGCCCAGCTCTCTGAGAACCGCTGCGTCAGTAGCTTGTTTGTTGATTCGCATAACACGTCATTTATGACGAATAAATACCTTTATGTCAAGTAAGTCGTCACAAACGGCGAGTAACGCCACGGATAGGCCTGTCGCCAGGAAATGGGTTTTAACTCAGGACCTAGCGCCCGACGCGCGGCTGAACTCGGCCGCGAGCTCGCGCAGCTTCGGGTCGTTCCAGTCCGCCGCGCCCGCGATGTGGTGGACGATCTCGCCCGACGGCGCGACGAACCACGTCTCGGGGAACTTGTCCGTTCCGACGCGGTGCGCCGTGTCGCCCTTCGGGTCGAGCGCGAGCGGCAGGTCCGTGATGCCGCGCTCCTTGAGCCACGCGTCCACGACTTTCCAGTCCTCGTCGACGGAGACGGCGAGGAACTCGACGTTCCGGTCGCCTTTCGTGTCCTTCACGAACTTCACGAGCGCCGGCATCTCCTCGCGGCAGGGGCCGCACCACGTCGCCCAGAAGTGGAGGATGAATCCCTTTCCGGTCTTCGCGGCGAGGTCGCGCGCCACGCCGTTGCGCAGGGACACGGGCAACGACCCGGCGGGGAATGCCGCACGGGCGGCGGGGGCGGCGGGTCGGGGCGCGCTCACGCCGGGCGGCTTCAGGGCGTCCTTCGCGATCCAGGCGAGCGCGCCGCAGACGAGGGCGGCGATGCCGAGGCCGAGGGCCTTCTTTCGGTCGAGGAAATCGTTCATGCGGCGGCGGCTCCTTGGGAGGGGATGAGGGACGCGCGGCAGACGGGCCTCACGGCACACCGCTCGCAGTGGCGGCGCGTGCGCTCGGTGACACACTCGGCGAGGATGCCGAGGCGCGAGAGCGCCCAGTCGTAGGCGACGGGGTCTTCCGGGTTGAGGACGCGCAGCCAGCCCGTCGCCTCGCGCGACGCCGCGAGGTCGGCGGCCGGGCGGCGCGTGAGGCCGAGGTAGCGCGCGATGCGGTGGACGTGCGTGTCCATCGGCAGCAGGAGGCGCGCGGGCGTAAAGCGTCCGCCCGTCCAGAGGCCGAGGTCGAAGCCCTCGGTCCGCACCATCCAGCGGAGGAAGAGGTGCGAGCGCTTGCAGGCCGAGCCGCCCTCCGGCACGGGCAGCAGGAACTTCAAGCCGCGGGAAGGTTCGGAAGAGGGAGACGAGAGAAAGAGAAGATTCCGATGAAAGGAAGAAAGGGAGACGACGAAATCTTCCCCGCCGCCGTCGCCCGCCGCGAACAGGGCGCCGAGGGAGCCGTGCGCGCGCCGCGCCCTCTTCACCATTCGAAGAAAATCTTCAATGTCCTTGCCCGAGACCCACCGGTGCCGGAAGGCGCGCAAGGCACCTAGCGGTCTCTCGTCCCATCTCTGAAGGAACTCCGCCGGATTCGGCCCCATCGGCTCGAGCACGCGCGCCACCGAAGCCTGAATCGACGCCACGCGCCCGAACGCCAGCGACGCTGCCAGGAACGCGACGACCTCGCGGTCGCCCGGGTCCGTGAAGCGGTGCGCGAACGCGAGGGGGTCGGAGTCCAGCCGCCGGGAGGACCAGTCCCGGCGCAGCGCCTCGAGGCTCTCGCCGAGGAGGGGAAGGTCGCGGGGGCCGGCGCGCCGGGAGGCCATGGCCGCTTACGCTAGCATCCCTCCCACGTGAGCCCTCCCCGCGCCCCGAAGGACGCTTCCCCTCCGCCCGACAAACCCGACTCGAACCGGACGATCCTCGTGGGGGTCTACGGGCGGGAGGTGCCGCGCGCCCTCGCCGAGGACCACCTCGACGAGCTCCAGCGCCTCGTCGACACGGCGGGCGGCGTCGTCGTCGCGCGCGCCCTGCAGGAGCGGCGCTCGCCGGATCCGGCGACGTACGTAGGCTCCGGCAAGGTCGAGGAGCTCGCGGAGGTCGCGCGGGCGCAGGGCGCCGGCTGGACGATCTTCGACGACGAGCTCACTCCGACGCAGTCGCGCAATCTCGAGAAGGCGCTCCCGACGAACGTCCTCGATCGTGCGGGAGTGATCCTCAGGATCTTCGCGGCGCGCGCCCGCTCGCGCGAGGCCATGACACAGGTCGAGCTCGCGAGCCTGCAGTACCAGCTCCCGCGCCTCGCGGGCAAGTCGGAGGGGCTCGCGCAGCAGCGCGGCGGCGGCGCGTTCCGCGGCGGAGCGGGCGAGCGCAAGATCGAGCTCGACCGCCGGCGCCTGAGGATGCGCATCGCGAAGCTCAAGGGGGAGCTCGGGAAGATCGAGACGCAGCGCGACGTTCGGCGCAAGGGCATGAAGCGGGTCGCGACCGTCTCCCTCGTCGGGTACACGAACGCGGGGAAGACGACGCTCTTCAACCGCCTCACGTCCTCGAAGGAGTTCGCCGAGGACCGGCTGTTCGCCACGCTCGACCCGCGCCACGCGCGCCTGCACGGCGTCGGCGGGCGCGCGATCGTGCTCGCGGACACGGTCGGCTTCCTCCGCAAGCTGCCGCACGACCTTGTGGCGTCGTTCAAGTCCACGCTCGCCGAGGTGCGCGACGCGGACCTCCTCGTCCACGTGGTGGACGCGTCCTCGCCGGCCGCGTCCGAGCAGAAGGCCGTCGCCGAGCAGGTCCTCGAGGAGCTGGGCGTCGAGAAACGCCGCGTCCTCCTGGCCTTCAACAAGACGGACCGTCCGTCCCCGGAGGCGCTCGACGCCGACGGGCTCCAGATCTCGGCCGCGAGCGGCGCGGGACTGCCGGAGCTGCGCGAGGCGATCGTCGCGCGCCTGTCCGCGCTCGGGGCGCGCCTCCACAGATACGGGGTCCACGAGAGCGAGTCCGCGTCGTAATACGATCCGTGGAGTGAGGGAGAGCCCATGACCGCACCGATCGCATACCGCCGCCGCGGCCAGGCCGTGTGGCTGGACAGCATCTCGAACAAGATGATCCGGGCCGGCCGGCTGAAGTCCCTCATCGACGCCGGGACGATCTACGGCGTCACCTCGAACCCGTCGATCTTCGGGCAGGCGATCGAGAAGAACGAGGGCGACTACAACGCGGGGATCGAGCGCCTCGGGCGCGAGGGCAAGGACGCCTTCGCGATCTACGACGCGCTCACGCAGCAGGACATCGCCGAGGGCGCCGACGCGTTCCGCGCGGTCCACGACCGCAACCCGGTGGACGGCTGGATCTCGCTCGAGGTCCTGCCCTCCCTCGCACGCGATACGGAGAAGACGGTCGCCGAGGCGAGGCGCCTCGCGTCGGCCCTCGGCCGTCCGAACGTCTTCATCAAGGTGCCGGCTACGCCAGAGGGAGTCCCGGCGATCCGCCGGCTCATCGGCGAGGGCGTCTCGGTGAACGTGACGCTCATGTTCAACCGAAAGCACTACCGGGACGTCGCACTGGCATACCTTGGCGGCCTCGGAGACCTCGCGGCGAAGGGCGGCGACCTCTCTCGCGTCCACTCCGTGGCCTCGTTTTTCGTGTCTCGCGTGGACACGCTGATCGACAAGCGTCTCGACGAGAAGGCCGCGGCGGCCGCCGGAGCCGAAAAGGACCGCCTCCTCGGTCTGCGCGGCAAGGCCGGTCTCGCGAACTGCAAGGTCGTCTACCAGGACTTCCGCGCGATCTTCGGGACCGAGCCGTTCACGGCGCTCCGCGGGAGAGGCGCCCGGCTGCAACGCCCGCTCTGGGCGTCGACCGGCACGAAGAACCCGGCCTACTCCGATCTTCTCTACGTCGAGAACCTCGTCGGCAACGACACCGTGAACACGATGCCGGAAAAGACGCTCGAGGCCCTCCTCGACCGCGGCAGCAAGACCCCGTCCGACACGGTGCTCGAGCACGTGGCCGAGAGCCGGAAGGTCCTCGACGACCTCGAGGCGATCGGGATCGACGTCGAGGCCGTCGGCGAGGAGCTCCAGAAGGACGGCGTCGTCCTGTTCGAGAAGTCGTACGACCAGCTCCTGGGGACGATCGAGCAGCGGCGTCAGGCCGCGGCCGCGGGGGTGAAGGCTTGATTCTCGGCACGTTCGAAGCGCCCGAGCTCACGGACGCGCAGGCGGCGAAACTGGCGGCGCTCGGCACCGCGGCGCGCGGCGACATCCTCCGGATGACGACGCTCGCGGCCTCCGGCCACCCGGGCGGCTCGATGTCGTCGATCGACTTCGAGCTGATCCTCTGGGGGTTCGGGAACTGCGACCCGAAAAACCCGTTCGACCCGAAGCGCGACCGCGTCGTGATCAGCCACGGACACACGTCGCCCGCGGCGTACGCGGCGCTCGCCCACCTCGGCTGGTTCGACCGATCGCTCCCGCTCGCCGGGTTCCGGCGCCCCGGGTCGCCGTTCGAGGGGCACGTCGAGCGCGACGTGCCGGGGATCGACTGGGGAACAGGCAATCTCGGGCAGGGCCTGTCGGCGGCCACCGGGTTCGCGCTGGCGGCGAAGATGAAGGGCGACGGGTCGAGGACCTTCTGCGCGATGGGCGACGGCGAGCAGCAGAAGGGCCAGCTCGCCGAGGCGCGCCGGTTCGCGGTCAAGTACGCGTTGACGAATCTCGTCGGCGTCCTCGACTGGAATCGCGAGCAGCTTTCCGGGTCGAACGACGCGATCCTGAAGCAGGACATCGTCGCGGACTGGGAGGCCGACGGGTGGGGCGTGATCGAGGTGGACGGACACGACGTGCGCGCCCTCTATCGCGCGATCCGTGCGGCCCTCCGCGCGGAAAAGCCCACGCTCGTCGCGGCGCACACGGTGATGTCGAAGGGCGTCCCCTTCATGGAGAAGGACGGATTCAAGTGGCACGGTGCCTCGCTGCCGGCCGACAAGTGCCGCGAGGCGCTCGCGATCCTCGGGGTCGAGGACGACCTGGACCGCTGGATCGAGGAGCGGAAGAAGCCCGCACCCGACTGGCACAAGGCCCTTCCGCGTCGTCCGGAGGAATCCGTCGTCCTGCCGACCGGCGGGTCGCCGCGGACGTACCCCCTCGACAAGCAGACCGACAACCGGAGTGCGTTCGGAAACGCGCTTGCCGACCTCGCGGCGGCCGCGGCCGCCGCGGGGACGCCGTTCGCGGTGATCGACTGCGACCTTTCCGTGTCCACGAAGACGGAGACGGTCGAGGCGAAGGTCCCCTCCGCGTTCTTCCAGTGTGGGATCGCCGAGCACCACGCGGCGGTCCTGAACGGCGCACTCTCGCTCGCCGGCGTGCAGTCCTGGTGGGGCGAGTTCGCGATGTTCGGCGTCGCGGAGGCCTACAACCAGCAGCGCCTGAACGACATCAACGGCGCGAACGCGAAGCTCGCCGTCACGCACGCGGGCATCGACGTCGGCGAGGACGGGAAGACGCACCAGTCGATCGACTATTTCGGCCTGCTGAATTCGACGTTCGGGTGGAAGGTCTTCACGCCCGGCGACCCGAACCAGACCGACCGCGTCGTCCGCTGGATGGCGACGCACCGCGGCAACCACGCCCTCGTCATGGGGCGGTCGAAGATTCCTTTCGCGCTGAAGGAGGACGGGGCGCCGCTTTTCGCGGGCGACTGGACGTTCGACCCGACGCGCGCGGACCGGGTCCGGGCCGGGGACGCGGGCCTCGCGCTCGTCTCGGCCGGCAACATGCTCCCGCACGCGCTCGACGCGTGGAACGCCCTCGCGAAGGAGGGCGTTCGCGCGGACCTCGTCTCGGTCTGCGCATGGAGCGACCTCGCGGACGAGGACCTCGCCTTCATGGCGCGCCACGGCCTCGTCGTGAGCGTCGAGGACCACAATCCGAAGACGGGCCTCGGGACGCTCCTGCAGGCGCGCTTCAACGACCTCGGCCTTCCGGCGCGCGTCGTGAAGCTCGGCGTCACGCGTTACGCCTCCTCCGGCCCCGCGAAGGACCTCTACCGGCTCATGGGCCTGGACGGAGCCGGCATCGCGACGGCCGTGAGAGCGGCCCTCGCGGGGAAGAGGTGAAGAAGCCGTGAGCGCCGCACCTCCCGACCCCGCGACCATCGTCATTTTCGGAGGGTCGGGCGACCTCTCGAAGAGGAAGCTCGTGCCCGCGCTCTTCGAGCTCGACGCCCAGGGACAGCTCCCGTCCGGGACCTGCATCGTGGGCTACGCCCGCACGGGGGAGTCCGACGAGACCTATCGCGCGGAGATGAGGCAGGCCGTGGGCGAGTTCGCCCGCGTCAAGCCGGTGGACGAGGCGAAGTGGAAGGCCTTCGAGTCCCGCCTCTTCTTCTTCCGTGGCGACCTGAACAGCGGCAAGACTTTCGGGGACCTCAAGACGCGCCTCGAGACGCTCGAGAAGGAGCGCGGGACGCCGGGCAATCGCATCTTCTACCTCGCGATCCCGCCGTCGATGATCGGCACGGTCGTGAAGAACCTCGGGGATGCGCAATTCGTCTACCCGGTCGAACATGGCCCCTGGTCTCGCGTCATCGTCGAGAAGCCGTTCGGGCGCGACCTCGCGACGGCGCGCGCCCTCAACGAGGAACTGTCGCACGTCTTCCGCGAACGGCAGATCTTCCGCATCGACCACTACCTCGGCAAGGAGACGACGCAGAACATCCTCGTCTTCCGCCTCGGGAACGGGATCTTCGAACCGCTCTGGAATCGCCGGTACGTCGATCACGTCCAGATCACGGTCGCCGAGTCCATCGGCGTCGAGAATCGCGGCCGGTTCTACGAGGAGTCGGGCGTCCTCAGGGACATCGTGCAGAACCACATGCTCCAGCTCCTCTGCCTCGTCGCGATGGAGCCGCCCGTGGCCTTCGACCCGAACGCCGTGCGCGACGAGAAGGTCAAGGTCCTCAAGTGCATCCAGCCGCAGACGCCGGAGGAGATCATCCGCGACACGGTGCGAGGCCAGTACGGCGCCGGCGCGATCGGCGGGCAGCCCGTCGTCGGCTACCGCTCCGAGAAGGACGTCAACCCGATGTCGCTTCGCGACACGTACGCGGCGTGGAAGGTGCAGGTCGAGAACTGGCGTTGGGCGGGCGTCCCGTTCTACCTCCGCGCGGGCAAGCGCCTCGCCAAGCGCGTCACGGAGATCGCGATCCAGTTCAAGACGCCTCCGATTTCACTCTTCCGGCAGGCGGGCGTCGTGCGGCAGGAGCCGAACGCCCTCATCCTGAGGATCCAGCCCGACGAGGGCATCGCACTGAAGTTCGGCGCGAAGGAACCCGGGCCGACGATGAAGGTGGACCCGGTCACGATGGACTTCCGGTACTCGGAGTTCTTCGGCGCGTCACAGCCCGAGGCGTACGAACGCCTGCTGATGGACGCGATGCACGGCGACTCTACGCTCTTCGCGCGGCGCGACGAGGTCGAAGCCGCGTGGGAGCGCGTGACGCCGCTTCTCGACGCGTGGCGCGAGAACCCGCCGCTCGACCACCCGAACTACGAGGCGGGCACGTGGGGCCCCGACGCCGCCGTCGCCCTCCTCGCGCGGGACGGGAGACGCTGGCGCCGCCCGTGAGCGACGTGCGCCCGTTCGCGACGGCGGACGACGTCGCCGACGCCGCCGTGTTCCTCTTCGTGACGCTCGCGGCGAAGGCCGTGGCGGAGAGGGGAGAATTCTTTTGCTCCCTCGCCGGGGGCACGACTCCCTTGTCGAGCTACCGCATCCTCGCCGCACCGCTGATTTCTTCGAAGGTGAATTGGGAGAAGACCCACGTCTTCTGGAGCGACGAGCGGTGCGTTCCCGAGGGCGATCCCGACCGCAATGACGAGGCAGCCCTCGAAGCGCTTCTGCGAAGAGTTCCCATACCTTCTAAGAACATCCACCGGATTCCCGCCAACGAGGCGGATGCGGCGCGGAGATACGAGTCCGACCTGCTCCGGGCGTTTTCCTCCTCTCTCCCTCTTCCGCTCAAAGAATCTTCCTTTTCTCTTCTCTCCGAAATCCCGCGGTTTGATTTGATTCTGCTCGGCATGGGCCCGGACGGGCACACGGCGTCGCTCTTCCCGGGCCACCCGGCCCTCGAGGAGAAGACGCGCCTCGTCGTCCGCGTGGACGGCGCGCCGAAGCCGCCCCCGTCGCGCGTCACGTTCACGCTGCCGCTCATCAACGCGGCGCGCCACGTCGCATTTCTCGTGACCGGCGCGGACAAGAACGCGGCGCTCCGGCGCGTCCTGAACGGCGATCAATCCCTGCCGGCCGCCCGTGTCGCGCCGCGGGACGGGACGCTCGTATTCCTCTCGGACGCGGCCGCGCTGACCGGGGAAACAGGGCCCGGGTGACGGGTTTTCTGCTCGATCTCGTCAGCCCGGGCGCGTAATCTTCGCGCATGGCGACGGTCGGCACGAGACTGAACCGCTTCCTGTGGGAGACGGAGCGCCACTACCCGGCCGCGACCGGCGAGCTCTCCGACCTCCTCTCCCAGCTCGCGTTCGCCGGCAAGCGCATCAGCAGGATCCTCTCGTCGGCGGGCCTCACGGAAGTCCTCGGCTCCTCCGGAGACGTCAACATCCAGGGGGAGAAGCAGCAGAAGCTCGACGACCTCGCCAACGAGGTGTTTCTCGAGGCGTTCGCGTACGGCCAGCTCGTCCCGACGATCGTGACCGAGGAGATGGATCTGCCCGCCCACCTCCCGGAGAACCTCGAGACCGGCAAGTACATCGTCTTCCTCGACCCACTCGACGGCTCGTCGAACCTCGACGTGAACGGGAGCGTCGGCTCGATCTTCTCCGTGCGCAAGCTCTCCGGGCGCGGCGAGGTGGAGTCCGAGGCCGAGCTCATGGCGCGCATCTCGCAGGAGCAGGTCGTCGCGGGCTACTTCCTCTACGGCCCCTCGACGGTGCTCGTGTACACGGAAGGGAGAACGGTCCACGGCTTCACGCTGGACCCCGGCGTCGGCGAGTTTCTCCTGTCCCATCCCGAGATCCGCATCCCGGACCATGGGCCGTACTACGGCGCGAACGAGGGCGGCATCCGCGACTGGGAGGAGGGCCCGCGCCGCTTCGTCGAGGAGTGGGCGCGTGAGACGGACGAGGCCTCGGGCCGCCCGTACTCGACACGCTACTCCGGCGCCCTCGTCGCCGACTTCCACCGGATCGTCCTCAAGGGAGGGATCTACCTCTACCCGGCGACCGCGAAGAGCCCGCAGGGGAAGATCCGCCTCATGTACGAGGCCGCGCCCCT
>JBDTTJ010000085.1:0-11947 GCA_039930645.1 Acidobacteriota bacterium | reverse complement strand
GCGGGCGCTGCGGCGGGCGCGGGCGCGGAAACCGGCGCCGACACCGGCGCGGGCGCCGGAGCCGAGTAGGCCGGGGCGGAATGCACGGGCGCCGGGGCCGAATGAGCCGGTTCGCTCCGCGCGGGAGCTTCGCGTCCGGACGGCGCGGAGTCGCGGCGTGCGGGCGCGTCGTTCCCCCGGGCGACGGGGCGTTCGCCCGACCGGTCGATGACACGCGGCGCCGGAGCGCGCCAGCCCGAATCGCCCGCCCGCTCGCGGCTCTCACCGCCACGGCGCTCGACGGGTACGGGCAGCACGGTTGTCGACGATCGCCAACCCTCGTCGCTGCGGCCGGTCCTCTCGCGCACCGGCGAGCCGTCGCTCCGCACGGCGCGGGACCCGGATTCGCGCCACGACCCCGCGCTCTCGCGCGGCCGGGAGGCGTCGGCGGGCGCGGCGCGGCCGCCGAACTCGCGGCTCGGGCGCACGACGCGGCGCAGCTCCTCCTGGCCCGCCGCGTCCAGCACGCGGTCGCGGCGAAGGATCGAGGTCAGTCCCCGCTCCCCTCCGGGCCGCACGGCGGCGTCGGAGGACGACGTCCGGCGGATCGCCTCGGGCACGGAGAAGGACGGGCTCGCGCCGCGCTCGACACGGAGGGGAGCCGAAGTCACGACGACGGTTGCGCCCCTCGGGAACGGGACGCGGTCGCCGCGCGTGACGTCGCGGGAGTCGAGGCGCGAGCCGATGCGCGACGTCGGAGCGAAGTTCCAGCCGCGGCGGTCGATCTGCGTGACCTCGACCTTGCCGCGCAGGTTCGGAAGCCACGGGCCTCCGCGCTCGTTTCCGTACGCCAGGCGCGTCGAGCGGTAGTACGTGTCGTAATACCCGCCGTACCAGCCGACGGGGCACCACCCGGTCCAGTCCTCCCCGTACGACCAGTAGACCCATGCGGGGGCGTACAGGCTGCCGGGGATCCAGTACCAGCCCAGATCCGGATCCCACGCCCACATCCCATAGTGGTACGGCAGCCAGCCCCAGGACTCGTAGGAAACCCACGTCAACCCGGCGGGCGTCCGGCGCCACGTCCCGAGAGAATAGGGCGTCCAGTCGGGCGGGACGTTCGGGCGCCAGCAGGTCGTGCCGGCGGACGGAACGTACACCCACGTGCCGTTCGCCTCGAAGTCGGCGGCGTCGTAGTCGTAGCTGTACTCCGAGCCCACGTAGCGCTTCACGTCACGGCGGTCGGCGCGGTCGTACCGTTCCTCGAGAAAACGCGTGAAGCGGTCCCGCGGAACGGCGGCGGCCTCGACCTCGACGTCCGTGTCGGCGCTGACGTAGGCGTATTCGCCGGCGCGCACGAGAACCCGGCCGCCCCGGCCGTTCAACTCCACCCGGCCCGTGAGGACGTAGACCTCGGTCCCCCGGCGGCCCGCGTCGACCCGGAAGAACGAGCGGGCCGGCGAGACGATCGTGGCGTCGTCGGTGTCGAGGCGCAGGGCCCGGTCCGGCGCGGCCTCGCGCACCTCGACCGCCACGCTGCCGCGGGCGAGCACGAGGATCGTGCGGTCGTCGTCCGACTCGTACGTTCGGTTGAGCCGCTCGAACCGGAGCTCCGAGCGCCCGTCCAGGCGCACGACGTTGCCATCCGAAAGCACGGCTTCGGCGCGTGAGCCGCTGCCGGTGACGAGGACGTCGCCGGGCAGGACGGGCATGTTGATGCGCGCCGCCGCGTCCTCGTCCGCCGGGGACACGAGGGACACCTCGGGGCCGACGAAGGACAGGTACGTGTATCCCTCCCGCTGCGCCCTGGCCTGCCCCGGCGCGAGAAGCGCGCCGGCGAGGAGGAGGAACGGGATTGCGGGGCGGAACGTGGGCGGTCTCATGTTGCGTCTCCATCCCATCCCATGCGACACGCGTACCAGCGCCACGTCCTCATTCTCGTCCCCCGGCGGGGACGCTTGACCGGGGGCGGGCCACACCGGCACTCTCGGCGGCCGGAACCGCTCCCCAAAAGGGGAATCCGGGCTTCGGGAAGGGAGAGCCGGTTGGCCATCCGCGACATCGTCAAGTACGGGGACCCGAGGCTCGTGGCCCGAAACGAGACCATCACGAACTTCGAAGACCCGTCCCTGCCGCAGCTGATCGAGGACCTCAAGCAGACTTGCTGGGCGGCGCCCGGCCTGGGCCTCGCGGCTCCGCAGATCGGCGTGAACCTCCGGATCGCGATCGTGGACCTCTCGGTGGGCAAGGACCCGTCCCAGGTCCTCGTCCTCGTCAACCCGGTCGTCGTGGACATGCAGGGCTCGATCCGGGACGAGGAGGGTTGCCTGTCGCTGCCGGACTTCGTCGAGACGGTCGAGCGGCCCGAGAGAGTCACGATCGAGGCCCTCGACGAGCGGGGCGCGAAGCGCGCGCTGGAAGGCCGCGACCTCCTGGCGAGGGCGTTCTGCCACGAGATCGACCATCTCGACCAGCGCCTCTTCGTGGACCGGCTCTCGTCCCTGAAGAAGGGTCTCGTCCTCCGGAAGGTCCTGAAACGCCAGAAGCACGGTTCCTGGTAGGTCAGGCCCCGGCCTTCGCCCTCAGCTCGTCGAGGACCTGAACGCGCCTGAGCGCGCGCCCGAAGTGCCCGGCGAAGTCGAGCAGGTGCTCCAGCTCGTGCGAGGCGCCGGGCGCCGGCGCTGGGCCGCGGCGGTGGACGCGGAGCGTCCCGATGAGGTCGCTGCCCGCGAAAAGCGGCGCCGCGGCCACCGTCCATTCGTCCTGGGGCGCTCCCGCGAGCCGGGGCGCGCGCCCGAACCGGGGATCCGCGTCGAGGGCGAGCGCCGCGACGTACGCCGGGGGCGCGCCCCCGGGCCACGTCGTCGAAGCGGCCGCGTGCAGCTCGGCAACGCCCGGGCGCCGGACGTGGAGGGTCGCGCCGTCGGCCCCGAACACCGAGGCGATCCGGTCGAGCGCCGGAACGAGGAGGCGGCCGCGGAGCTCGGCGACCGAGATCCCCTCGTCGTCCAGCCGTGAGGCGATCTCCTGTTCGAGCTCGAGCAGGTGCGCCCGGGCCGTGAGCGTGTCGACGAGCTGTTTGACGCGCAGGGCGTTCTTCACGCGCGCCTTCAGCTCGCGCGCCGAGAAGGGCTTCGTGACGTAATCGTTCGCGAGAGCTTCGAAGCCCTGGAGGAGGTCTTCCTCTTCGGTCCGGGCGGTCACGAAGATGACCTGGGTCCCCGCGGTCGAGGCGGCGGTCTTGATCCGGCGGCAAACCTCGTATCCGGAGAGGTCGGGCATCCGCACGTCGAGGAGGACGACGTCGGGCCGCCTCGCGTCCACCTTCTGGAGCGCCTCGGTGCCGGACAGGGCGCTCTCGAAGTCGCAGCCAAGTTCGTATGCAATGTAAGAGGCGACCTCGGCCTGGTAAGGGTCGTCGTCGACGAGGAGGATCAGCGGCGGGGCCGCAGCCGTGCGAAACATGCGCGTTCGGGCTTTATAGCACGGGGTTCGAGCCAAGCCGCTGGCGGCGAAGGCCCGGATGCTCGACAATCCGGCCTCGTGGCGCTTCGCCTTCACAACACGCTGACCCGCTCGCTGGAAGAATTTCGGCCTCTCGTGCCCGGCAAGGTGAGCCTCTACACCTGCGGCCCTACCGTCTACGACCGCGCCCACATCGGCAACCTCCGGACGTTCGTGTGGGAGGACGTGATGTGCCGCGTCCTCAGGGCCCTCGGCTACGACGTCACGCAGGTCATGAACCTCACGGACATCGACGACAAGACGATCCGGGGCGCTGTAGCCGCCGGAGTGCCGCTTCGGGAGTTCACGGAGCGGCACGTCGCGACGTTCTTCGAGGACCTGAACGCGCTCGGGGTCGTCCCCGCGGCGGTCTACCCGCGCGCGACGGACCACATCCCCGAGATGGTCGAGATCGTGAGGAAGCTTGCCGAGCGCGGCCACACGTACGAGAGCGATGGCTCGATCTGGTTCCGTATCGCGACGTTTCCGGACTACGGGAAGCTCTCGAAGATCGACCTGACGGCCGTCAAGCGCGGCGCCCGCGTCGCGGACGACGAGTACGAGAAGGAAGACGTCCGCGACTTCGCCGTCTGGAAGGCGGCCAAGGAAGGCGAGCCCGAGTCCGCGACGTGGACGACGGAGCTCGGCCGCGGCCGGCCCGGCTGGCACCTCGAGTGCAGCGCGATGTCGATGAAGTACCTCGGCGAAACGCTCGACATCCACACGGGCGCCGTCGACAACATCTTCCCGCACCACGAGAACGAGATCGCCCAGAGCGAGGGCGCGACGGGAAAGCCGTTCGTGAAGTACTGGCTCCACGCCGAGCACCTCATCGTGGACGGCGAGAAGATGGCGAAGAGCAAGGGCAACTTCTTCACGCTGCCCGCGCTCGTCGAGAAGGGCTACACGCCCCGCGCGATCCGCTACCTCTTCCAGTCCGTGCCGTATCGCATGAAGCTGAACTTCACGTTCGACGCGCTGAAGGGCGCGGCGTCGGCCTTGGAGCGGCTGGATTCTCTGGATCTCAGGCTTTCGGAGAGGGAGAAGGCAGAAGAGAAGAAGAAGATTTCTTTGAATGGTGAAGAGGGCACGGAAGAAGGCTTCGCGGGGCGGGTTGCGGCCTCGCGCGCCGCGGTATTCGCCGCTCTCGAAGACGATCTGAATACGGCGGGGGCGCTGGGTGCCCTGTTCTCGTTCGTCAAGGGGACGAACGTCGACCTCGAGGCCGGGCGCCTCTCGCCCGCCGACGCCGCCGCCGCACGCGGTCTCCTGCGGGAGATCGCAGGAGACATCTTCGGTGTCATGCCGGGCACGGCCGCTGCCGGCCTGCCCTCTTCACCTTCAAAGAAATCTTCCTCCGAATCCTCTTCTTCCTCCTCCGACGAGCCGTGGATCCTGGACCGCATCGAGGCCCGGAAGGCCGCCAAGAAGGCCCGGGACTTCAAGACCGCCGACGCCATCCGCGACGAGCTCCTCGCGAAGGGGATCGTCCTCGAGGACACCCCCCAGGGCGTCCGCTGGAAGCGGAAAACTTGACAGGGCGGGGCCTGTCGGGGTCCAATCCGCGTTCCATGACGTCCGCTTCGCGCCACTGGCACAGCCACCACACATAAGCCGGCAGCGCAGCGCGCCGCCGGCCTGATCGAGGTCCGGAGGCGCAGGGTCATTCAAGGCCGACACCAGCCCCTCCGGACCGGAGGGGTTTTTCCTTTTGGACCTGACCGCCGAAAAGACGCTTCTCGTCGCCTCCGTCGCCCCGGCGTCCAACGCCGAGGCGTTCGCGGCCGCGCGGATCGCCGCGAGCCTTCCAAAGGGGACGGCGGTCGAAGTGCGCCTCGACGCGATGCGGGAAGTGCCGGAATTCGGCGCGCTTCGCGCGGCGTTCGCGGGAAGGACCCTCATCGCGACGGTCCGGTCCGTCCAGGAGGGGGGGGAATTCGCGGGCACCGAGGAGGAAGAGAAGAATTTCTTGGAAGGCGCCCTCGCCGCGGGATTCGATTTCGCCGACGTCGAGTTTCGCCGCGACGTCGGGCAGCGCCTCGCCGCCATACCCCCTTCTAAGAAAATCTCTTCTCTCCATGACACCGAGGGCGTGCCTCCCGATTTGGGACCGCTTGCGTCCCGGATGCTTTCCTCGGGCGCGCGCTTCGTGAAGCTCGTCGCGACGGCGAACGACGTCTCGGACGTCCTCCGCCTCCTCGAGCTGCAGGCAGCCAACCGCGACGGGCGGTTCTCCGCCTTCGGGATGGGCGAGGCCGGGATCGCGACGCGTGTCCTCTCGCCGTACCTGGGCGCAGCCCTCGCCTTCGGCGCTCTCGACCCGGCTCGGGCGACAGCCCCCGGGCAGATCGCGGCACACGACCTCGCCGACGTTTACGCGATCGGTCGTCCGCGCCGGATACGGCGCGTCTTCGCCCTCCTTGGCGACCGCGTGTCGCACTCGCTTTCGCCGGCGCTCCACAACGCGAACTTCGAGGCTCTCGGACAGGACGCTCTCTACGTGCCGTTCGCGCTGCGCGCCCTCGGCACGGAGCTGCCGGCGCTCGTCGCCGGCCTCGACGCCCTCGGCCTGCCGCTCGTCGCCGCGTCCGTCACGATCCCCTTCAAGGAAGAGGCCGCGCATCTCGCGGACGCCGACGAGAAGACCGTGAACACGCTCGTGCGCGTGTCGGGCCCGGGCGCGCCGGCGCGCTTCCGCTCCGCGAACACGGACCGAGTCGCCTTTGAGCAGGTGGTCCCGGAGCGATCGACGAAAACGGAGGGCGGGCCAGCTCTCGTCCTTGGGGCAGGCGGCACGGCGCGGGTGGCGGTGGAAGTGCTTCTGAGAAAGGGGTGGGAGGTCCGCCTCGTGAATCGCGGCGAGGAGCGAGGCGAGCAGCTCGCCAGAGAGACCGGGGCCATCTTTCATTCGAAGAAATCTTCCGATCCGATTCCATTTCCAGCCGTCGTCGTGAATGCCACCGCCCTTGGCCTCCGCGAAGGAGATGCCATTCCCTGCCCGCCGCAGTTCCTGCGTCCGGGCGTGCTCGTGATCGACGCGCCCTACCGTCCGGAGGGGACCGACCTCGCCCGCGCCGCGTACGCCGCGGGCGCCGCGGTCGTGGACGGCCAGACGCTGCTGCTCCTGCAGGCCGCCGGGCAGGCGACCCGGTTCACGGGCGCCGAGACGCGTCCCTCGGACCTGCTCGACCGGCTCGCGCCCCGCCTCAGGGCGAACTTCACGGCCGCGTGGAAAGCCCGTCTCGCGGCGACCGTGGAGGGTGTCGCGTGAAGTCCGACCGTCCCGACCCCAACCTGCCGCGCGGCGTCCAGGCCCTGCTCTTCGACGCGGCCGACCGGCGCCGCCGGGCCGAGGAGGGCGTCGTCGGCGTCCTGCGCGCGGCGGGCCTCCGCGAAGTCATTCTGCCCGTGCTGGACTACGCGGACCCGTACGCGGGCGTGACGGCCGAGGGCGACGAGCGCCTCTACCGGTTCCTCGACCGCGAGGGCCAGGCGCTCGCGCTGAGGGCCGACTTCACGCCGATGGCGGCACGCATCATCGCTCCGCGCCTGGGCCAGCTTGCCGGCGCGGCGTCGCTCTTCTACCGGGGCGACGTCGTGCGGAACGAGGAAACCGGCGTCGGCCGCCCGCGCGAGTTCGCGCAGGTCGGCGCCGAGCGTTACGGAGACTCGCGCTTCGAGGCCGACGAGGAGATGCTCGCGCTGCTCCTCGACGCGCTCGGCTCGCTTTCGAGTTCGGCGCTTCGGCTCACCCTCGGCTTTGCGGGACTCCTTGGAAAGGTGGTCGAGGCCGCGGCGCCGGGAGTCGCCTCGGGCGGCGGGATGCGCCTCGAGGACGTCATGCGCCTCGCGCGGGAACGCCGGGTGTCTGCAATCGAACCGCTGCTGCGCGACGCGGGGGCGCCGAGCGCCGTCGCGAACGAGATTGCCAGCGGCCTTCTCAGGGGATTCGAACCTTCGTCGTCTCTCTTCCGGTCCTCCGCGCTCGCGGAAGAGGCCGAGAGGCTTGCCCGGGCCGCCGCTTTCGCGCGTTCTCGTCGCCCGGGGCTCTCGGTCGTCGTCGATCTGGCCGCCACGCCCGATGCGCCCTACTACACCGGCCTGACCTTCGCGGTCGACGCGGCCGGGGTTCCCGGCGCCCTCGCGGCCGGTGGGCGCTACGACGCGCTGCTCGCCCGCTTCGGCGTGTCCGCGCCGGCGCTCGGCTTCTGTGTCGGCCTCGAGGCGCTGGCCTCGGCGCTCGCGGCGCCTGAGTCGGCAGCGGCCCGCCCGTTGCGCATCGCGGTCGGCAAGGGACGCCTCCTCGGCAAGACGCTCGCGGCCCTGCGCGCTGGCGGGGCATCCTTCGGCGAGCCCGACGGCCGGCGCCTCCTCGTTCCGTCCTCGGACAGGGCGTTCGAGCTCCTGCTCCTCAAGGACGACGACGTTCCGACATACGTCGCGCACGGCGGCGCCGACCTCGGCGTCGTCGGGAGCGACCGCGTGGCCGAGTCGGGCGAGGACGTCTTTTCGCCCGTCGAGCTGCCGTTCGGGGAGTGCCGCCTGTCTCTCATCGGGCGGGCCGGCGAGGAGTTCCGGCCGAACGGTCAACCCGTGCGCGTGGGCACGAAATACCGGCGCCTCGCGGCGCGGTACTTCGACTCGCGCAAGATCGCGCACGAGATCGTCCCGCTCGCGGGCTCGGTCGAGCTCGCGGCGGCCCTGCGCCTCACGGACGTCGTCGTGGACCTCATCGAGACGGGCTCGACGATTGCCGCCAACGGCCTCGCCGAGATCGAGACGATCGAGACGAGCCGTGCGACCGTCATCCTCGGCCGCGCCGCGCTCGTGTCGCGCCGAAGCGAGATCGCGGCATTCCTCGGCCGGCTGCGCGAGAAGGCGGGGGCACCGTGATCAGGATCGTCGACGCGGCGACGCGGGCCGGGCAGAGGGACTTGGACGCTCTTCTGGCCTCGAGACGGGCCGTCCCGGACTTCGCGACGCTGAAGCAGGTCCTGCCCATCGTCGAAAGAGTTCTTAGAAAGGGTGAGCCGGCGCTCCGGGAGTACGTGAAACGCTTCGACGGACGCCCCTCTTCACCTTCTAAGAAGATCTTCTTCCCCGTGTCCTCCGACGGGAAGTCCCCTCGCGCGCTCGGGTCCGAAGCAGAAATCTCCTCCGAATTCCGCCGCGCGTTCCGCGCGGCGCGGCGGCGCATCGAGTCGTACCACCGCAAACAGGTTCCTGTGGGCTTCGCGTTCACGGACCGCCTCGGTGTCTCGTTCGTCGAGCGTCCCGTACCGCTCGACTCCGTCGGGGTCTACGTCCCGGGCGGTCGCGCGTTCTACCCCTCGTCGCTCCTGATGGGCGTCGTGCCCGCGCAGGTCGCGGGGGTCCCGCGCATCGTGGTCGCGACGCCTCCGCGCGCGTGGGCCCTCAGCCCGGAGCTGCGCTGGGCGGTGCGCGAACTCGGCGTCGACTCCGTTCTCCTTGCGGGAGGGGCGCACGGCGTCGCCGGGCTCGTCTCCGTCGCGAAGGTCGCGAAGATCGTCGGCCCCGGCAATCGCTGGGTCGCGGCCGCCAAGCACCTCGTCTCGGGCCTCGTCGCGGTGGACCTCCCGGCCGGGCCTTCCGAGGTCGCGATCCTCGCGTCGGCCGACGCGGACCCCGCGCTCGTGGCGGCGGACCTCCTTGCTCAGGCCGAGCACGACCCGGACGCGAAGTGCCTTCTCTTTACGAACTCAAGCCGTCTCGCCGCCGCCGTTTCCGGAGAGGTCGCCGCGCAGCTGAAGGAATTCGAAGAGAAGATTTCTTTGAAGGTGATGAGAGCGGCCCTCCACCGCGGCGGGCGGATCTTCATTTTCAGGGAAATCTCCCGCGCCGCCTCGGCCTGCGCCGCCGTGGCCGCCGAGCACGTGCAGGTCATGGGCAGGGGAGCGGAGCGGTTCGCCTCTTCTCTTCTTCCCACGGCGGGCGCGCTCTTCATCGGCTCCGCGACGCCGACCGCGCTCGGCGATTACATGGCTGGGCCGAACCACGTCCTTCCGACGGGCGGCGCCGCGCGCGGATACTCGGGCCTGTCGACGCGCGACTTCTTCCGCTGGGGCCGATCCGTCTCGGCGCCCGCCGTGGCGGCGCGCTCTCTCGCGCGTCCCGCCGCCGTCCTCGCGCGCTTCGAGGGCCTCGTCGCCCACGCGGCCGCGCTCGCCCGGAGGGCGCGATGACCAAGGCGATTCCGATCCGCCCCGAGATCCGCGCGCTGCAGGCGTACACGCCGGGCGTCGAGGAGCCGTTCGAGATCCGCGCCAAGCTGGACTTCAACGAGTCGCCCGACGACGTGCCCGAGGAGATCCGCTCCGAAGTGCTCGAGCGCCTGAAGGCCCGCCGCTGGGGCCACTATCCGGAGTTCGGCGCGCCGCGGCTGAAGAAAGCGATCGCGGCGTCGATCGGCCGCAGCCCGGACGAGATCGTCGTCGGGAACGGGTCGGGCGAGACGATTCTCGCGGCCGTTTCCGTCTTCGCGGGCGGGGGCTCCGTCGTACTCGCGCCTCCGACGTTCTCGCTGTACGGGCAGATCGCCGCGATCGCGTCGGCCAAGGTCGTCGCCGTTCCCCGGACCGGGACCGACTTCGTCGTCGACGAGGCGGGATTCCTCGCGGCGGCCGCCGACGGCGTGGCGCTCCTCTGCTCGCCGAACAACCCGACGGGCGGCGTCGCGAGCCGGGCCTTCGTCGAGAAGCTCCTCGACGCGGCGCTCGTCGTCCTCCTCGACCAGGCCTACGTCGAGTTCGCGGCCGCCGAGGACGACTTCACGCGCCTCGTCGCCTCGCGCCCGAATCTCGTCCTCTTCCGCACGCTCTCGAAGGCCTACGCGGCCGCGGGTTTCCGAATCGGGTACGCCGTCGCTCCGCCGGACCTCGCCCGTGAGATCGACAAGGCCGTGCTGCCGTTCAACGTCGACCTCGCGGCGGAGGAGCTCGCGCTCGCGCTCCTCGCGCGGCCCGAAAGCGCGAGGGCTCGTGTCGCGAGCGTCGTCGCGGAGAGGGAGCGGGTGGCCGGGGCCCTGCGGCGGGCCGGACACGCCGTCGCGTCCTCGTCCGCGAATTTCCTGTTCGTGAAGCCGCGCGGGGGCGACGCCGCCGGCGTGCGCAGGGCGCTCCTCGAAAGAGGCGTTCTCGTCCGCGACATGACGGCGGCGGCCGAGGGGCGCCTGCGTGTCACGATCGGTTCGCCCGTGGAGAACGATCTCTTTCTCGGCGCTCTTCAGGAGGTTTCATGAGCCGGACGGGACGCGTGGACCGAAAGACGAAAGAGACGTCCGTGTCTCTCTCGCTCGACCTCGACGGGACGGGCCGCGCCGACATCGCGACGCCCGTCGGGTTCCTCTCGCACATGCTCGAGACGATCGCGAAGCACGCCCGCGTCGATCTCTCCGTGAATGCGGACGGTGACGTGCACATCGACGCGCATCACACGGTCGAGGACGTCGGCCTCGCCTTCGGGGAGGCGCTCGACCAGGCCCTCGGGACGCGCGTGGGCCTCGAGCGCTTCGGGGCCTCGTACGTCCCGCTCGACGAGGCGCTCGCGCGCTCCGTCGTGGACCTCTCGGGGCGCCCGTACATCGTCTTCGACTCGCCCATCGACAAGGAGCTTCTCCTCGTCACGAAGGACTTCCCGTTCGCGCTCGTCGAGGAGTTCTGGAAATCCGCCGCGTTTCGGGGCAAGTTCAACCTCCACGTGGACGTGATCCGGGCGAAGAACGGGCACCACGCCGCCGAGGCCGTCTTCAAGTCCGCCGCGCGCGCGCTGCGGCAGGCCTGCGCCGTGACCGGGACCGAGGTCCTCTCGACGAAGGGGACGCTGACCGCATGAACGTCCCGCGCGTCACGCTCGTCGACTACGGGGTCGGAAACGTCGCGTCCGTCACGCGCGCATTCCTCAGGCTCGGCGCCGACGTCGATTTAACGTCGGATCTCGACCGCGTCGCCGCGGCGTCGCGCCTCGTCCTGCCGGGCGTCGCCGCGTTCGCGCCCGCGATGCAGCGTCTGCTGGAGACGGGCCTCGAGGCCGCCGTGCACGCGGCCGTGAACCGAGGCGGGCGCCTCCTCGGGCTCTGCCTCGGGTTCCAGCTCCTGTTCGAGGAAAGCCTCGAGCACGGGCGACACAAGGGTCTTGGCCTCGTGGGCGGCCGCGTCGCGCCGTTCGCCGGCGGGACCCGGAGTCCGCACGTCGGGTGGAACCAGCTCCGCCCGACGCGCGAGGACGGCCTCGTGAAGCGGCTCGAGGACGGCAGTTACGTGTACTTCGTCCATTCATACCGGCCCGAGGGAGTCGCGCCGGCGGACGTCGGGGCGACGTGCGACTACGGCGGCGGCTTTCCGGCGATCGTCCAGAAGGCGAACGTGTGGGGCTGCCAGTTCCACCCGGAGAAATCCTCGGAGACGGGCCGGCTCCTCCTCTCCAACTTCCTCGAGGAGGACGCGGC
>JBDTTJ010000084.1:0-12015 GCA_039930645.1 Acidobacteriota bacterium | reverse complement strand
GGACGCCGCCCTCTCAAGGCGGAGATCACGGGTTCAAATCCCGTACGCGGTACCAGCTCCCTCTCCCAGGCCGCTGCCGGTCGCGGTACGCTCCCGCGATGCGTCTGGCGCTCATGGCGGACATCCACGCCAACCGGGAGGCGTTCGAGGCCTGCCTCGCCGACGCCGCCGCTCGCCACGCCGAGCGGCTCGTCTTCCTCGGCGACTACGTGAACTACGGCGCCGACCCCGACTGGGTCGTGACGACGATCATGGACCGCGTCGCGAAGGGCCTCGCCATCGCGCTCAAGGGCAACCACGACGCCGCGGTGGGCGGAAAGACCCCGACGATGGGCTCCTCCGTCGAGTCCGGGCTCGAATGGACGCGCAACCAGCTCGGCCCCGAGCAGCGCGCGTTCCTCGCGGCGCTGCCGCTCACGCTCGAGGAGGGCGACTGCCTGTTCGTCCATGCGGACGCCGCGGCGCCGGCGCGCTGGACGTATGTGACGGACGCCGCGGACGCGGCTCGCAGCCTCAAGGCGACGCGCCGGCGTGTCACGTTCTGCGGGCACGTGCACCGGCCGGCCGTCTACAACATGTCCGAGACGCTCAAGCTCATCACGTTCCGGCCCGTGGCCGGCGTGGCGATTCCCCTTCTTCCGCAGCGCCGCTGGCTCGCCGTGATGGGCTCGGTCGGTCAGCCGCGCGACGGCAATCCGGCCGCGTGCTGGGCGCTCGTCGACACGGCGCGCGCCGAGATCACGTACCACCGCGTCCCCTACGAAGTCGAAGAGGCCGCGAAGAAAATCCGGCGCGCCGCCCTGCCCGACATGTACGCCGAGCGCCTCACGTGGGGGCAGTGAGCTCGTGAACGTCCGCATCCGCGTCCAGAAGGGCGCCGTGATCGACGGCTTCGTCGTGGGCGACCTCCTCCACACGGGCGGGATGGCGACGCTGCGCCGCGTCGAGCGCCCCGGGATCTCGATGGAGCTCCTCATGAAGATCCCCGCGCTGCTCGAGGGCGAGGACCCTGCGGCGATCGTCGGCTTCGAGATGGAGCAGATGATCCTGCCGCGCCTGTCGGGCATCCACGTGCCGAAGTTCGTCGCCTCGGGCGACTTCGCCGTGCAGCCCTACATCGTGATGGAGCGCATCGACGGCAAGACGCTCCTCACGAGACTCGACGACCTCCCGCTCCCCTACGCCGAGGTCGCGAGGATCGGGATCAAGGTCGCCGCCGCCCTGCTCGACCTCCACCACCAGAACGTCGTGCATCTCGACATCAAACCCTCGAACATCATCATGCGCGAGACCGGCGAGGCCGCGCTCGTGGACTTCGGCCTCGCGCACCACGACCAGCTCCCGGACCTCATGGGAGAGGAGTTCCGCGTCCCGTACGGGACGGCGCCGTACATGGCGCCCGAGCAGATCCTCGGCAACCGCACCGACCCGAGGAGCGACATCTTCGCGCTTGGCGTCCTCCTCTACTTCTTCTCGACGGGGGTGCGCCCGTTCGGAGACCCGAAGGGCGCCCGCGCGCTGAAGAAGCGGCTCTGGTGGGATCCCGTGCCGCCCCGACGCCTGAAGGCGGACTACCCGCCGTGGCTCCAGGAGGTCGTCCTGCGGTGCCTCGAGGTCGACCCGCTCCGCCGCTACCCGACTGCGGCGTATGTCGCGTTCGACCTCTCCCACCCGGACCAGGTCAAGCTCACCGCGCGCTCGGAGAAGCTCGAGCGCGACCCCTGGAGCGCCCGGGTCCGCCGCCGGTTCAACCCGGAGGTGCGTCCCACGGCGCTCCGCGAGATCGCGCCCCCGAAGGCCGACACGCCCATCGTGATGGCCGCCGTCGACCTCGACGGCGACGAGGACCTCCTCGAGGCGCTGCGCGTGACGATCCGACGCCTCGTCGAGATCGTCCCGGGCGCGCGCTTCGCGATCGTCAACGTCCTCAAGCAGCGGCGGATCGGGATCGACACGACGCTGGACGAAGCGGGGCGCAACAAGCACGTGGAGCGCCTCGTCGAGCTCAAGCACTGGGCCCGGCCCCTCGCGATCGGAGAGACGCGCCTCACGTTCCATGTGCTCGAGGCGAGGGACCCCGCCGAGGCCATCCTCGAATACGTCGAGGCGAACCACGTCGACCACGTCGTGATCGGCGCCCGGACGGACTCCGTCAAGCGTTCGATCCTCGGGAGCGTTTCGGCCGAGGTCGCGTCGAAGGCCGACTGCTCCGTCACGGTCGTCCGCCCGCCGCGCCGCCAGGAGCCGCCCGCGAGCGCCATGGACGGGCCGGATCCCTTCTGACGTCGTTGCGGTAGGCTGGGTCTTCGCATGGCTCTCTCGACCCGACGGAACTTCGCCTCCGTGGCGGCCTGCGCCCTCGGCGCCGCGCTCCTCGCCGCCCCGCTCCGCGCACAGAGCCCCGGGCTCGCCCCGACGCCGGCGCCGGCCGCGGCCGAGGCCGCGGGCGACCCCTACAGGCGCGAGACGCCGTACGGCGCGTTCCTCGGCTTCATGCGCGCCGCCGCGAAGGACAACTGGACGACGGCCGCCGAGTACCTCCAGTGGCCGAAAGGCTCCAAAAAGTCGCGGGAGGAGATCGCGCGGGAGCTCAAGGCCGTCCTCGACGAGCGTTTCACGGGCGACCTCGAGAAGCTCAGCCGCACGCCGCTCAGCAACGTGGACGGCGGCCTCGGGCCCGACTACGAGCGTGCGGGAACGGTCGAACGCGGGGAAGAGTCCTTCGACGTGCTCCTCGTCAGGACGCGGCCGGCCGAAGGCCCGGCGATCTGGCTCGTCTCGTCGCAGACGCTGCGCGACATCCCGGCCGCCTTCGCCGACCTCTCGGTCCCCGAGCTGGACCGGATCATGCCGTCGCTACTCCGCCGCCAGGTCGGAGGCTCGTACCGCCTCTGGCAGATCCTCGCGTTCCTTCTGCTGCTTGCCGCCGCATGGCTCGTCGCGCGGCTCCTCGTGTACGGCGCGGCGCGCCTCGTCGACCGGACGGCGAGCCGCCGCCAGGGATTCGCCAACATCCGCAGCAGCCTCGCCTCCTTCCGCGCGCCGATCGCCCTCCTCGTCGCGATCCCGCTCCACGCGTCTTTCGTCGATCGCATGGGCCTCCCGCTGCTCGGGCGGTACGCGTACGCCCGCGGAGTGCGCCTCGCGTTCGTCTTCGCCGTCGGCTGGCTCCTCGTCCAGCTCGTCGGCTTCCTGACCTCGCGGGCGACGATGCGCCTCCTCGCCTCGGGGCAGGCCGCCACGTCCTCGCTCACGATCGGCAGGCGCGTCCTGCAGGGAATCGTCGTCCTCGGCGCCGCCATCGCGGCTCTCGGCGTCCTCGGCGTCAACCTCACCGCGACGCTCGCGGGCCTCGGGATCGGCGGCCTCGCGGTCGCCTTCGCGGCCCAGAAGAGCCTCGAGAACCTGTTCGGAGGCGTCGTCGTCCTCACGGACAAGATCCTGCGCGTCGGCGACGTCGTGAAGGTCGGGACCGTTCAGGGCGAGGTCGAGGACGTGACGCTCTACGCGACCAGAATCCGCACGTTCGAGCGGACCGTCGTCTCGATCCCCAACGGGATGATGATGACCTCGCAGATCGAGAACCTGAGCCGGCGCGACAAGTTCCTGTTCCGGCACACGCTCGGCCTCACCTTCGAGACCACGGCCGCCCAGATGCAGGCCGTCCTCGACGCCTGCCGAAAGCGGCTTGCCTCCAACCCGCGCGTCGAATCCGCGACGGCGCGCGTGCGTTTCCGGAAGCTCAGCGCGTACACGCTCGACGTCGAGGTCTTCGCCTACCTCCTCGTGCCCGACTGGGCGGCCTTCCTCGCGGCGCAGGAGGAGCTGCTTGTCTCGCTCATGCACGCCGTCGAGGAAGCGGGGAGCGGCTTCGCGTTCCCGACGCAGACGACTTATCTCGCGTCCGAGGCAAGGGCCCTCGAGCCCGCCGCCCCGCCCGCCGAATCGCGCGCGCCCCGATGAGGCTCACGCGCACGTTCAGAGTCAGCGGCCTCGTTGCGGCCGCCGGCGCTCTCGTCCTGGCGCTCTCCTCCGACAAGACGCCGGGGGCGGGACTCGGAGCCGTTCTCCTCATCTTCGGCGGCGCCGTCTTCTGCGTGAGCGCGACGCGCGCGCTCCTGCGGGGCCTCCTGTGGCGCGTCGGGAGCCGGCTCGTCGTCTCGTACCTGCTGCTGATGTCCGCCGTCGTCTTCGCGGCGTTCTTCGTCTACGCCGGCCTCCTCGTCGTCGCGGGTCAGCTTGGGACGCGCCGCGTCGAGGCGGCGCTCTCGAAGCGGCAAGCAAGCCTCCTCAGCCGCGCGCGGGACCTCGCGCTCCGCGGCCCGGGCGCGCCCGCCGAGGTGGCCCCGCGCCCCTGGATGAAAGAGCGGGGCGCGTACCTCGTCAAACAGGGGTCCGCGATCTACGAGATCGCCGTGGTGCCCCGGCCGGATGGGCCTTTCGTCCTGGCCGAGCGGCTCGACTCCGGCCTTCGCCGCGACCTCGAGAAGGAGACCGGCAACGTGATCCGCCTCCTCGGGGCCGTGAAGGTCCGCGAGCAGGCAGTCGACGAGAAGAAGGGAACGGTGCGCTTCTCGCTCGACGCGGGCGGCAAGAAGAAGGGTGTCAGCCTCTCGAGGGAGGCCGACTCGGGGGGCGAGGGCGAGACCGGCGGCGAAACGGCCGCGCCTCCGGCGGGCTCGGGACCGTGGAGCGGCCGCTGGAGCGCGTTTCCCCTGTTCCTGCGCGAGAGCGTCCACGACGCCGAAACCGGCCAGCCCCTTGAAAAGCAGCCGGTCCTCTTTCTCGTCCGCACGTCTCTGGCACGGGAAACGACGGAGCTGTTCCGCGACGTGACGGTCGCCGGGTCGGAGCACGTCCCGATGAGCCGCGTCGTCCTCGGGGTTCTCGGCGGCCTCGGGATCGCGACGCTCGTCGTCTTCATCCTCGCGTCGCTCGTCGCCGGCCTTCTCGTCTACCGGATCGCCCGCGCCACGCGGCGGCTGTCCACGGGATTCGGCGAGATCGAGAAGGGCAACTTCGCCCATCGCGCCGTTCTCAAGGGGCACGACCAGCTTGCGGCCCTCGTCGGGAGCTTCAACCACATGGCCGAGCGCCTCGCGGCGAGCGTCGCGGCGCGGGCCGAGAAGGAAGCCCTCGAGCGCGAGCTCGAGGTCGCGCGCGACCTGCAGCGGCGGCTCCTCCCGCCGGCGGGCTTCTCCTTCCCGGGCGTCTCGATCGCCGTCGACTTCCGCCCGGCGGCCGCGATCGGCGGAGACTTCTACGACCTGTCTGGCGACGCGAAGACGCTGACGGTCGTCGTGGCGGACGTCTCCGGCCACGGGCTTCCGACGGGCATCGTGATGGCGGCTTCGAAAGCGGCGCTCTCGGCCCTCGCGAAGACCGGGGCCTCCGGGACGCGACTCATGGAGCTTCTCGACGTCGAAGTCGTCCGCTCGACGGACCCGCGGACGTTCGTGACGCTTGCCACCCTCGCCTTCGATTTCAGCACGGCGACGGTGTCGTTCACGAATGCCGGCCACCCGTACCCGTACCGCGTGCGGCCCGACGGGACCGTCGAGGCGCTGGTGAACGCGGCGCGCCCGCTCGGCGTCGCGCTGCCGCCCGGATGGAAGACCGTGACGGCGCCGCTTCTCCCCGGCGACCTCTGGGTCGTCTACTCGGACGGCCTCGTCGAGGCCGCGAAGGGTGAGGAAGGCGGAGAGCCCTGGGGCTTCGTGAGGCTCGAACAGTGCCTCCGCGAGGGCGCCGGCGGCTCGGCCGCAGCGCTGCGGGACCGCATTCTCGCCTCGCAACGCGCACACACCGGGCACGACGAGACGGACGACGACCGGACGCTGCTCGTCCTCAGGATCGAAGAGCGGGGATCGGCGTCGAAGGAAGAGCCATCCGCTTGACCGCACGGACCCTCTGGGTTCTCCTTGCGGCCGGCGTCGTCGCGACGGTCGCTTTTCGTTTCTGGTCCGCTTCGCACAGCCCGCACGACATGGCCCGGCCCGACCCGGTGTTGAACGCGCACCTCGATCACACGATTGCCGGTCATTCGCGCCACGTGTGGCAGGTTGCCTTCAGCCCGGACGCGTCGACCCTTGCGAGCGCGAGCGTGGACCGCACTGTGAAACTCTGGCACCAGCCCGACGGATCGCTCGCGCAAACGCTGACGCACCCGGAGGGAGTCACGTCCATCGCCTTCAGCCCGGACGGAAACACCCTCGCGAGCGGAAGCTATGATCGCGTCGTCAGGGTCTGGCGCCTGCGCGACGGCGCCGTCGAGCGAACGTTGACCGGGCATTCGGGCACCGTGTGGTCGGTCGCCTTCAGCCCCGATGGGCAGAGGCTGGCGAGCACCGGTGAAGACAAGACGGTGAGAATCTGGCGCCTGAGCGACGGCACGCTTCTTCAGACGCTGAGAGGGCACTCGTTGATCGTCTGGTCCGTCGCCTTCAGTCCCGACGGAAAGTGGCTTGCGAGCGGGAGCTTCGACAAGACGGTGAGACTCTGGCATGCGGCCTCCGGCGCCCTCGCGCATGTCCTTTCGGGACACGCGCAGGCGATCGTGGAGCTCGCCTTCAGCCCCGATTCCCGCCTGCTCGCCACCGGCAGCGACGATTCGTCCGTCAAGCTCTGGCTCACGGAGGACGGGACGCTCGTGAACACGCTGACGGGTGGGTCGGAGCACGTCTACGCGGTGGCCTTCAGCCCCGATGGACGGTGGCTTGCGAGCGGAAGCCGCGAAAAGGGAGCTCTGGGGACGCTCTGGAAGCAGGTCGCCGGAGGCCGGCTGAGCGGGGGACCCGGCCGCAACGTCCGTCTTTGGGAGGTCCACGACGGCTCTCTTCAGCAAGCCCTCGCGGGGCATCCGGGGGACGTCCATTCCGTCTCTTTCAGCCCCGACGGGTCCTGGCTCGCTGCGAGCGGCGAGGACAAGAGCGTGACGCTCTGGCGTCTCGAGGCCGGACCGCGCGCGCGCGTCCTCCTCCGATGACCGCGAGGCTCGCCGCAGCCACGGCGCGCGTCCGCCTCCCGTCGAACCGACTCCCTCGGCTCACAAGTCAGCGCGTCAGACGGAACGTCCGCGCAAACCCGTCCGCCTCGTCCGTGACCGTCACGGTGATCGCGCCTTCGCTCCCGAGCGCGTAGGTCTCGGCGACGTCGGGCCCGCCGTCCCTTCGGCGGACCGCGGCGGCGGCAAGATCGGCGGCGCGCAGCGCCGGGTCGAACGGGAAGTACGCCTCGTCCCACGGCGTGACGTCGCCGTCCGGGCGTCCGCCCGTGAGGCGCGAGCATTCGAGGAACCGGAAGTGGCCGACGTCGTGCACCGCGCGGTACCGGCGCGCGACGACGACCGGCCGCTCGCCGGGCGCGGGCAGCGGCGTCCCCTTCTCGAAGATCGTGTCGAAGACGACGTCCTCGCCCCCGCCGCCCTCGCGGAAGACGCCGAAGTGTCGTGAGAGCCGGTCCTCGAGCGCGTATCCGCCCTCGCGGTCCAGCCACACGGCGAGGCCCATCGCCGTAGCGGCGAACGGGTGCGGCGAGCGCTTGACGCGCTTGTCCCCGAAACGCTCCTTCAGAAGGCGCGGCACGAGCGGCAGGAGGCCGGCGCCGCCCACGACGTAGAGCGACGCGACGTCCGCCCACGTGACGCCGCCGTCCTCCTCCACGAGCGCGCCGACGGCCTCGAGCGTGCGCGCGACGAGCGGGACGCAGGCCTCCCAGACCTCGTCGACCGGGAACACGAGCGGCTCCCGGCCCAGCGCGGAAAGATCCACGAGGAACCGGCGCGAGTTCGGCGACAGGGACTCCTTGGCGCGCACGCACTCCTCGAGAACCAGCGCACTCGTTGCGGCATCCGCGTCGCGGGCGCCGGCCTTCTCGAGGACGAGCGCGAGGATCACCTCGTCGAAGTCGTCCCCGCCGAGGCGCTGGACGCCGTGCGTCGCGACGACCTCGTTCGTCTTCCCCGTCATGCGCAGCAGCGACGCGTCGAACGTGCCGCCTCCGAGGTCGTACACGACGAGGTGCTCGCGCCGTCCGTCGCGCCGGTTGCGGTGCGCGTACTCGAAGCCCGCCGCGGACGGCTCGTTCAGGAGCGCCTCCACGGCGAAGCCGCCGCTCTTGAACGCTTCGAGCGTCAGGAAACGCTGCGCCGTCGACGCGTTCGCGGGGACCGACACGGCCGCCGTGATCTCGTCGTTGGCCGCGATGCCGGCGTTCGAACGCGCGACGAGCTCGCGGTGCAGCGCCGAAAAGAAGCCCTCGAGGAGGGCGGCGATCGGGAGGCGTCTGCGCCCCACCGAGACCTCCGTCGACGGCCCTGCGTCGCTCAGGAGGCGTTTGACGGAGGGAAGGACCGTCCAGCCGGGCTCGTGCCGCACGGCGGCCGCGTCCCATCCCCAGCGCAGCGTGCCCGACGAATCGTGCGCCGCGACCAGCGACGGCACGAAGTCGCCCCCCTCGAACGAGACCACGGGGTAGTTCCCGCGGTCCACGAGGGCGACGACCGTGTGCGTCGTGCCGAAATCGATTCCGATCCTCACGCGCGGAGTTTAGTTAACATCGCGGGGTGAAACCTCTTTTCGCTCTCGCCCTGGCCGCCGCCGCATCCCTCGCTCCCGTCGCCCGGGCCCAGGCGCCGCGCGTCCCGACGCCGTCCGCGTCCGCGCAGATGGTCGTTTCGGGCTCGAAAACGCCGGAAGACACGATGGACGTGACGGGAGCCGTCGAAGTCGTCACGGGCGAGGAGTTGCGCCGCACCGGCGCCCGCACGCTTCAGGACGCCCTCCAGAACGTCGTGGGCGTCGAGGCCGGCGGCGGCTCGGACGGCGGGCCGCGCTTGCCGAACCTCGGAATGTGGGGCCTGAAGGAGTTCGACGCGCTCCTCGTGACGGTGGACGGAGTCCCCGCGGGCGGGCCGTTCAACCCGTCGCTCGCGCTGATCCCCATCGAGGACATCGACCGCATCGAGATCGCGAAGGGGCCGCAGGGCACGCTCTACGGCGTCTCGGCGTTCGCGGGCATGGTGCAGGTCTTCACGCGGCGCGGGAAGAACACGAGCCTGACCCTCGGGCTCGGATCATGGAACGACCGGCACGCTTCGCTCGCCTGGGAGAAGCAAGACGGGAACTCGATCGTGCACGTCGCCGGCTCGATGTTCCGCGACAACGGATTCCAGGACAACACCGGTTCCTCCGTCGATCGGCTCTCGATCGGGTTCGGGGGAAGGACGCGCGAGGGCTCGTGGGATCTCACGCTCAGCGTCCTCCGGGACACGGCGACCTGGGGCTCGCCGCTTCCGATCGAAGGCGGCGAGTTCGTCCCCGGCTTCGAGGTGGACCGGAACTACGCCGTCGGCGGTGCGCGCATGGACCACCGCGTCTACTCCCTGACGTCCACGGTCGCGCGGAGGCTCTCCCCGCAGGTGCAGATGGAGAACACGTTCGGCCTCACGCGCGACGAGCAGATCGCCGTCCGTTCCTTCATCGACGGCGTCGACGGGAACACGGCCACGGCACGCGGGACGTCGCTGCTCCCCGTCCAGACGACCTTCTTCGAGGATGCGCGCGTCGTGACCACGGCCGGCAGGCACCGCCTCGTGACGGGGATCGCGCTCACGTCCGGGAAGACGACGGCCGACGGCACGGGCTTCGACTTCACGCTCACGACGGGCTCGAGCCCGATGGTGCCTTCCATCGACTCGCTCCCCGCCGGCGACACCAGGTCCGCGGAGGACCAGCGGACGTTCTGGGGCTTCTACGCGAACGACACGTGGACGCCGTGGAAGTGGCTCGCCCTGACGTTCGGCGCGCGGTACGACCGGACGACCGAGACGCTCTCGGCCGCGGTCACCAGCGCCGCCGGACCCGAATCTCGGGCGGGCTCGAGCGAGCGCACCGACGGCAACTGGTCGGGCGGCGTCTCGGCGCTCGTCCGGATCGTCGACAAGGCGAACGGCTTCCTGAATGTCCTCCACCTGTACGCCGCGGCGAAGAGCAACTTCAAGCCCGCCGCGCCGAACATCCTCGAGGCCGCGGCCACGAACATCCTCGAGCCGGAGCGCTCGCGCTCGGGCGAGGCCGGCCTCAAGTCGCGCCTCTTCGGCGGCAACGTCTCGCTCGAGGCTTCGCTCTTCCACATGAAGCTCGAGAACGTCGTCGTCTCGACGCTCGGGCCCGACGGCCGGCCCGCGCTCACGAACGCGGGCGAGGAGCGCTTCCAGGGCTTCGAGGGCCAGGTCACGTGGGCGCCTCCCGCATGGAAAGGCTTCTCGCTCGGCGCCGGCTACGCGCACCACGACGCGACGTATGTGAGCTTCTCCTTCGTGACGCCGGACGGCGAGCTGCGCGTCGTGGACGGCAAGCGCGTCGAGCTCGTGCCGCGCGACCTCTGGAACGCCCGCCTTGCGTGGGCGCCCAAGTCGGGCCTCGGGTTCTGGGGCGCCGTGCGGCACCAGGGCATCCGCCCGTACACGCGCCGCAACACGGCGTACGCGCCGGCGTTCTACGAATGGGACGCGGGCGTCTCGTGGGAGAACGAATGGGTGCGGTTCTCCTTCACCGGCCGCAACCTCGGCGACGACCGCCACGTCGTGACCGAGAGCGAGCTCGGCGACGCGCAGTTCTACCTCGCGCCGAAGCGGCGCTACGTCGGCGAGATGACGCTGAGGTTCTGAGCGCCGGAGGTTTCAGGCGCCCGCGGGCTTCTCGGGATAGAGCCGCAGGAACTCGGGGTCGTCGTGCACGAGGGCGAGGTCGGGGTCGCGGCGCGCCCAGCCCGAGTCCCTGAAGCCCGCGTGCCAGGCCTTGCGGAGCGCGTCGAGGGCCTGCGCCTTGTCCTTGAGGCCGCAGAAGACGCACGCCGCGTTGTAGAGAACCGTGGCCTCGTCGGGGCGCAGCACGACCGCGAGGTTCGCCTCACGGATCGCGTCCTCGCGCCGGCCCGTCTCCGCGTAGTCGCTCGCGAGAAGAACGCGTGCGCGCGCGTCCTCGGGAACGGACCGCAGGTGGGTCTCGAGCGCCTGCATCGAGCGCTGGCGGACGTTCCGGACCATCTCGTCCTTCCCGAGCGCTCCGAGCGCGTTCTGGATCGGGATGTAGATGTTGTAGTCCTGACCGCTCGCCTCCATGGCCGCGTCCACGACGCTCGCGATCTCCTGGTAGCGACCGGACGCGAAGAGCGAGCGGCCGAGCAGGTAGTACGCACCCTCGCAGTCGCTCTTGCGTTCGATGGCGACTCGCGCGCAGCGGGCGGCCGCGTCGTACTGGCCGTCGGCGTAGAGGATCCAGGCCTGCGCGACGAGCGGCTCGGGGAGCTCCGGCCGGAGGGCGACGGCCCGTGCGGACGCCGCCTTGGCTTTCTCGAGCCAGACGGGGTCTCGCCCGTAGTTGTAGTGCGTCTGCGCGCAGACGTTCGCGATCGCCGCATGCGCGAGCGCGAAGTCCGGATCCAGCGCGACGGCGTTCTCGAACATCTGGAGCGCGAACTCGAAGTCGCGCCGCGTGAGGCGGCGCGCGTAGCTCTTCCCGCGCAGGTAGAGGTCGTACGCCTGCAGGTTCTCGGTCGGTTTGGCGGCGAGCGCCTCCTCCTCCTGAGGCGTCAGCGTCACCCGGAGCGCCTCGGCGATCTTCCGGGCGATCTCGTCCTGCAGCTCGAAGACGTCCTCCATCTGCCGGTCGTATCGCTCCGACCAGAGGGGAAAGTCGGTGTGCGTGTCGACGAGCTGCGCGTTGATCCGCAGCCGGCTGCCGGAACGGCGGAGGCTTCCCGCGAGGACGTACGCCGCGTTGAGCTGCTGGCCGATCTGCGCGGGCGTCACGGGCTTGTCGCGGTACGCGAGGACCGTGGGGCGCGAGAAGATGTTCAGGCCCTTGATCTTCGAGAGCTCGGTGATGATGTCCTCGGTGATGCCGTCGCGGAAATACTCGTCTTCCTTCACGCCCGAGAGATTCTCGAAGTAGAGGACCGCGATCGACTTCTCGACCTGCTTCGTTCCGCCTCCGCGCGAGTCGCTCTTCTCGG
>JBDTTJ010000083.1:0-12152 GCA_039930645.1 Acidobacteriota bacterium | reverse complement strand
GTCGCGCCGGAGCCGAGGATCCCCCAGCGCGCGTGCGCCGCGAAGAGCGTCGAGAACAGGATCACGAGGCCCGCGGCGTCGAGCGCGTTCGCGGTCACCGCGTACCGGCGCGCGGCCCGGAGCTCGCACAGGACGAGGAGCCCCGCTCCGGCGGCGATCCCGATCGCCATCTGGACGGGCTCGGTGAGCCAGCCGCGGTCGATCGAATAACGCAGGAAGAGGATCGCGCCGATGGTCAGGAAGATTCCGGCGATCCACGAGAAGAGCTTGATCCCCACGAAGCTCTCCCAGTCCATGCGCGCCGCCGGAGGCGGCGCCAGGGATTTCTCAGAAGGTGTCGGAAGCGGCGGCGTGAAGGCCACCGGCGGGACGGCAAATGCGACCGGCGGCGCGGCCTGAACCGCCGCAGGTTTCACCGTCGGAGAAATTCTTCCCTCTTCCATCCGCGCGCGCAGCGCGGCGACCTCGCTCTCCAGCCGCACGACGCGTTCGCGCAGCCACGCCGCGAGGGCGAGGGCGGCGAAAGCGACGAGGAGGGCGAAGAAGGTAAACAAGGCGCGCGCTCCGCCGTCAGGCGGCGGCCTTCTTCGGCGCGACGAAACGGTCGTAGAGCAGCATGCCCGCGGTCGACGCGAAGCCGATCGCGGAGAGGAGGATCCACATGCCGCCGGGATTCGGGCCCTTGAGGTAATGCTCGATGAGGTAGCCCGAGAGAGGCCCGGCGGCGAACGCGCCGATCGCGACGGGCAGGAACGCGAAGCCCATGTACGTGCCGGTCTGACCCTCCGGAGCGAGGTCCGCGACGTACTCGTAGAAGCGCGGCGCCTGCATGGACTCGCCGAGCGCGAAGAGGAGCATCGCGACGACGACGCCCTGCCAGCTCTGGCTGAGCGTGATCACGAGCCAGGAGGCGCTCGCCACGGCGAAGCCCCCCGCCATGGCGCGGATCGGGCGGACCTTCTTCATGAGCGCCGTCGCCGGGATCGAGAGAAAGATGATCCCGAGCGCGTCCACGGTCTCGAGAAGCTCGAAACGCGCGATCTTCAGGATGTCCGTCACGTAGAACGGCAGCGCGTAGAAGACCTGCCAGAACATGATCCAGAAGCCCGAGAAGACGACGAGAAAGGCCATGAAGCGGACGTTCCGGAGGACGAGCGCCGCGTCGGAGAAGACCTTGGCGAACGTGCGGCCCTCGCGCGGCCCCTCGGGCTCCCGGTAGAACAGCAGCGTCCCGACCACGAGCGCGGCCGAGACGCCGGCCGACATCAGGAGGACGGACGCGATCCCGAAACGCGTCCGCACCTCGCCCGCGAGAATCGGCCCGAAGAACCCGCCGAAGTTCACGAGCGAGTAGTAGATCGAGTAGCCGAGGGACTTCGTGTCCTCGGTCGTCGTGCGCGCGACGGTCCCGACGATGCACGGCTTGATCAGCGAGCCGCCGATCGCCGTGACGACGAGGGCGAGGACGACGAAGCCTTTCTTGCCGAGCGCGTCGACGAACGGCTGCCCGGCCGGCATGCCCGCGAGCCCGATGAGCGTGTACCCGACGCAGAAGATCGAGAAGCACGCGAGGAGGCTGCGCTTGAACCCGAACCGGTCCACGACGACGCCCGCGAAGATCGGCAGCCCGAAGACGAGGCCGCCGTAGACGCCGACGAGGTCGTTGCCGGTGGTGCCGAGCCCGACGGCCCGGTTCAGGTAGACGGCGAGGACAGCCTTCGAACCGTAGAACGCGAAGCGCTCGAACAGCTCGAGGACGTTCGCGACCCAGAACGTGCGCGTGAAGCCCGTGCGGAGGACCTTGAGTCGTGCGGCGAGATCCAAGAGTCCTCCGGCGCGGGTGCGCGGACGGTCAGGCGTAGTGGTCGGCGTTGATCTGCTGGTAGTGCTTCCACTTCTCGGGGATCGTCTCCTCCGTGAAAATGGCCTTCGGCGGACACACCGGCTCGCAGTTTCCGCACTGGATGCACGTGTTCGGGTCGATGTAAAGCTGCGTCGCCTCGGCGTGCCCGGCCTCGTCCTTCTTCGGGTGGATGCAGTCGACCGGACAGACCTCGACGCACGCGGTGTCCTTCACGCCCACACAGGGCTCCGCGATGATGTACATGCCCATGGGCGTCCTCCCGTGAGTCGGCGGAGCGTCAGTCGTCGTCGCGGGCGACGAGGTACCCGATCAGAACCCCGACGGCGAGCGCGCCGAACGCCATCACGAAGGCGTTGTCGCGTCCCATGCGGTCCACGTGCTTCCAGCGGCGCGCGAGCTCCTTTCGGACGCGCTTGCCCTGGGCGCCCGCCTCGTCGAGTACGTCCTCGACGCGCGCGGCGACCTGCGAGGCGATCTCCTGGCCGCGGTCGCCGGCGTCCTTGACCGATCCGAGAATGTCGTCCATCCGTGAGCGTGCCATGGCGGTTCTCCTGTAGACGAGTTTACCCCTCCGGCACCCGGCGGTTTCGCTAGACTCCGGGCGCTTTGGACGACCGCGAGATCCTGACGCGGCTCTACCGCGCCGCCGTCGGCGCCGTGGACCCGGCCGCGCTCGTCTCCGAGGCCCTCGGCCGGCGGGGCGACGCGGTTTTCGTCCGCTCCGTGTCTTCGACCGCGCGTCGCGAGTTCGTCTTCGCGCCCGAGCGCGTCACGGTCCTCGCCGTCGGCAAGTCCGCCGTGCCCATGACGGTCGCGGCCGCGGCCAGCCTCGGCCGCCGGCTGGACGAGGCGCTCGTGGTCGCGCCCGCCGGTTCGGCGACCGAGGGCCTGCCGCCCGGCGCCGCCGTCATCCACGCGCGCCACCCGCACCCGGACGAAAACAGCCTCGCGGCCGGCGAGGCCGCCCTCGCGCTCGCCCGGCGGCAGCGCAAGGGCGACCTCCTCCTCGTCCTCCTCTCCGGCGGCGGCTCCAGCCTGCTCGCCGTGCCGGCCGAGGGTCTCTCTCTCGAGGACAAGTCCCGCACGGCGTCGCTCCTCATGGCCGCCGGGGCGCCGATCGCCGACCTCAACGTCGTGCGCGGCGCGCTCTCGCGCGTCAAGGGCGGCCGCCTCGCGGCGGCCGCCGGCGCCGCCGACCTCATGACGCTCGTCCTTTCCGACCTCGGAGACGACGGCTGGCACCTCGTCGCGTCCGGGCCGACGCTCGGCGTCCCGCCGAGGCCCGCCGAGGCCCGCGCGATCCTCGAGCGGTACCGGCTCGGACCGCTCGTGCCGCAGGCCGTCCGCGCCCACCTCGACCTCCCTGCCGCCCCGGGCGGCGAGGGCGTCGGCCCGCGCTGGAGCGTCCTGCTCGCGGACGTCCGGACCGCTCTCGACGGGGCGCGCGTCGAGGCGAGTCGCCTCGGTCTCGAGACGCGCGTCGTGCCCGATCTCCTCGCGGGCGAGGCGCGCGCGGCCGGCCGGCGCCTCGCGCTCGCGGGGGCGAGCGCCGGCAACCTGCGCAGGCGCAGCGTCGCGGCACGGCGCCTCCTCACGATCTTCGGGGGCGAGACGACCGTCACCGTCCGCGGCGCGGGGCGCGGCGGGCGAAACCGCGAGCTCGCTCTCGCCGCCGCGTACGCGATCGCGGGAATTTCCGGCGCGACCATCCTCTGCGCCGGAACGGACGGCATCGACTACGAGGCGTCCGCGGCGGGCGCGTTCGCGGACGGGACGACGCTCTCGCGCGCGGAGGCGCTCGGCCTCGACCCCGGCCACGCGCTCCATGACAACGACGCCGGACCGTTCTTCGAGGCGCTCGGCGACGCGTTCTGTCCGGGGCCGACGGGGACGAACGTCGGCGACGTGGCTTTCGTCCTCGCGCCGCAGCCCGGGACGCCCGAATCGCAGGCAACATAAGATTCCGGGCGGGCGAGGAGGAAGAAGGATGCCGGGCGTGCTGACCGTGCGCGAGGCGGGCAACGAGCGGCGAATCGTCTTCGACGCACGCGCCGTCGTCGGTCGCGATCCCGACTGTGCCGTCGTCCTCCAGAGCCGGTCCGTCTCGCGCAAGCACGCGATCGTGGAGCGAATAGGAGACGCCTGGGTCGCCCGCGACCTCGGCAGCGCCAACGGTCTGTTCGTCGAGGGCAAGCGCGTCTCCGAGGCGCCGCTCTCCTCCGGCGCGTCGGTGCGCTTCGGGGACGTCGAGGCGTCCTTCGAGGCCGGCGGAGCGCACCCGACGACGAGCGCCGAGCGCCTCGCGCAGTCCCTCTCGGTGACGCCGGCCCGCAAGGCGCGGCCCGTCGCCCTCGTCGTGGTCGTGACGCTCTCGATCGCCGCGCTCGTCTCGGCCACGCTCTGGGCGCGCTACTGCGATCACACCCCGGCCAAGGCCACCGCGCCCGCAGCGGCGCCCCGTTGACGATCCCGCGTCTTCGGGACGACGCGTACGCGCCCCTCGGCCGCGTGCACCCGCGCGTCTCGCGCGCCGGGTTCGGGTGCTACCGCGTGGACGACCGCGAAGGCGTCCATCGGCGCGCGCTGGCCGGCGCACTCGAGGCGGGCGTCACGCTGATCGACACGTCGACGAACTACGCCGACGGCCACAGCGAGACGCTCGTGGGCGAGGTTCTCGCGGACTCCGTCGCGCGTGATGCCGTCCGGCGCGAGGACATCGTCGTCGTCACGAAGATCGGCTACCTGCAGGGCGGAAACCTCGACGAGGCGCGCCGGCGCGTTCGCGCGGGCCGGCCGTGGACCGAGGTCGTCGAATACGGACCCGACCTCTGGCACGCGATCTCGCCCGACTTCCTCGAGGACCAGCTCACGGCCTCGCTCGGGCGCCTCGCGATGCCGCGTGTGGACCTCCTGCTCCTCCACAACCCGGAGTACTTCCTGACGCACGCCGTTCACGCGGGGATTCCCCGGGAGGAAGCGCGGGCCGTGTTCTACGACCGGACCGCGCGCGCGTTCGGCCGCCTCGAATCCGAGGTCGCCGCCGGGCGCATCGGGGCGTACGGCGTCTCGTCGAACACGCTCGTCGTCGCGCGGGAGCGCGCGGACGCGGTCTCGCTCGAGCGGCTCCTCGCCGGCGCGGGTCCGGGCTTCGCCGCCGTGCAGCTGCCGTTCAACCCGATCGAGACGGGCGCCCGCGAGCCGATCCACACCGAGGACGGCCGGAGCGTCCTCGACGTCGCGCGCGCATCCGGCCTCGGCGTTCTCGTGAACCGGCCGTTCAACGCGTTCTCGGGCCGCGGACTCGTCCGCTTCGCGGACCTTCCGCCCGACGCGCTCGCGGAACTCGGCCGTGACGCGGCGTGGGAAAGCGCGCGCGTACGCGAGCTGCAGGCGTGGGTCACGTCGGCCTTCGCGGGTGCGGCGCCCGCCGCAGGCTCCCTCGCCCAGCGCACGCTGCGCGCCCTCCTCGCGACGCCGGGCGTCGACGCCGTCCTCGCCGGCATGCGCCGGCCGGAGTACGTCCAGGACGTCGTCGGCGCGTTCGTCTAGGGACTCGCGACCGAGAGCCGCCGCTCCACGCGGAACCGGCCGTCCCCGGACGGCGCGATCAGCAGGAAGTCGCCGGCGTAACCCGGCGCGAGCGTGGCCGCGCCCTCGCTCCACGCCTTCGCCTCCTGCGAGAGCGTGTCGAGCGTGAGCGTGAGCGTCCCGTCGGGCGTCGCGAGGCCCTTCGCCTTGAGCCCCTCGAGCGCCTTCGCCCATCCCTCGACGCCGCCCTTCGGCGCGACGACGAGAACGCGGTTCGTCGCGTCGATCTCGGCCTTGCCCTTGTACGAGTCGAGGTCGCCCACCTCGAGGACCGCGCCGCCCCTGCCGCGCCCCACGGCCGAGCCGGTGAATCCCGGCCGCGTGACGGGGGCGTTCCAGCCGACGTCCGCGAGATAGGGCGAGAGGCCGCCGCCTCCGATGACGAGAGCCTTCCGGACGACGACGTCCATGAGCCTGTCGCGCACGTTCAGCGCGATCGCGTCGTACGCCGCCGCATCCACCTTCGCGACGGAGCCGTCCGCGAGCGCGGAGAGCGTCGCGAGGAGCGCGACGAAGTTCAGGCGGACGAGAGCCGCGGCCTCGTCGGGCCCGGCGGCCGCGAAGCCGCCCGATTCGATCAGGAGCGTCGGCGTCCCCCAGCGCGTCATCGAGTCGCCGAACGCCCGAGGCGTGTACTCCATGTCGTAGCGCGAGACGCGGCCCGGCGCCCACGGCTGCAGGACGTCGCGGATGAGGACCGCGAGCCGCTTCGTCGTGCGCCGCCCGTCGTTTTCCGTGAACGCCTCGTCGAACGGCACGGCGAGGAGCGAGATCGCGGCCTGGGCGCCGACCGGGCCGGCGAGCTGGTTCGGGCCCTGGTTGTGGAGGTTGTAGCCGACCGCCGGGTTCAGCCGGTCGCGCACGGACTTGAGGAACCGCCCCTCGGGCGTCTGGAGGCGGCCCGCGTCGCGGTTGATGTCGATGCCCTGCGCGTTCGTCCGGCGCGTGCGCTCGGCGCCGTCGGGGTTGAGCATCGGGATCACGGCCAGCGTGAGCTTCGAGAGGAGCGCCTTCGTCGCGGGCGCTCCACGCGTGGCGCCGAGGTGGTTCAACACGTCGAGGAGCGCCGCCGTGGCTGTCGGCTCGTCGCCGTGCATCTGCGACCAGAGAAGGACCGTCGTGGGCCCCTCGCCGACGAGGAGGAGAGGAATCGGGCGGCCCTCGGACGAGAGCCCTTCCCCGGCGAGGCGGACGAGGCCGGGGTAGCGCTCGACGAGGCGCGCGATCTCCGCCCGGAGCGCCGCCGACTTGAGCGCGAACGGATCGCCCGTGTAAACGCGTGCGGCCGGCCACGCGTTCCAGAGGCCTGCTGCGGGCGATTCGGCGGGGGCGCCCGGCCCAGCGGCGAGGAGGGCGAGGAGCGCGGCGGCGGACGCGGACGCACCGTGAATCAACATAAGGCCGGGATTGTAGATAATCCTCGCGACGCCATGCTTCTCGAACCCGGTTCCCGCCTTGGGCCGTTCGAGGTTCTCTCGCGCCTGGGCGCGGGAGGAATGGGCGAAGTGTGGAGGGCCCGCGACACGCGCCTGCAGCGCGACGTCGCGATCAAGGTCCTTCCCGAGGCCTTCGCCCAGGACGCCGACCGCCTCCAGCGCTTCACGCGCGAGGCCCACGTTCTCGCCAGCCTGAACCACCCGAACATCGCGGCGATCTACAGCCTGGAGGAGATCGACGGCGTCCGCTTCCTCGTCCTCGAGCTCGTGTCGGGCGAGACGCTCAAGCAGCGCATCGTGCGCGCACCCGTTTCCGCCAGCGAGGCGATCCGCTTCGCGCTCCAGATCGCAGATGCGCTCGAGGCCGCACACGCCAAGGGCGTCCTCCACCGCGACCTCAAGCCCGCGAACGTCAACGTGACGCCGGAGGGCAAGGTCAAGCTCCTCGACTTCGGCCTCGCGAAGGCCTTCGCCCTCGGTGCGGCCTCGCCCGAAATCTCCCACTCGCCGACTCTCGCGGCCGACCCGACGCACCAGGGCGTCGTCCTCGGGACCGCCAGCTACATGAGCCCCGAGCAGGCGCGCGGCCGCGCGCTCGACGCGCGCTCGGACCTCTGGTCCTTCGGATGCGTCCTCTACGAGATGCTCGCGGGAAAGAAGGCGTTCGACGGCGAGAGCGTGTCGGACATCCTCGTCGCGATCCTCGACCGCGAGCCGGACTGGGCGGCGCTCCCGGTTGCGACGCCGGCGCCGCTGCGCGACCTCCTGAAGCGGCTGCTCCAGAAGGAGCCCGCCGGACGCCCTGCGGCTATCGGCGACACCCGCGGCTTTCTCGAGGCCGCCGCAGGTTCGCGTACGACGGCCATCTTCCCCGCCTCGGGGCGATCGGACTCCACCGCGCGGCGCGGGGGCGGACGGGCGCTCCTCGTGGCCGGATCCATCGTTCTCGTCGTCGGGGCCGCGCTTTTCTGGCTGGCGATGCGCGAGCGCGCCGGGTCGGCCCTGCCCTCGTCGATGATCCTCGCGATCCTCCCCGCCACGGACCTCACCGGGCGCCCGGACGGACGCCAGCTTTGCGACGGCGTTTCCTTCGGCCTCGGCGTGAAGCTCGACGGAGTTCCAAACGTCGTCGTCATCCGGCCGGACGCGACCGAGCTGAAGGCAAAGGAGTCGGACCCCTTGAAATGGGCCCGCGAGAAAGGGGCGAACATCCTCGTCCAACCCGCGGTACGACAGATGGGGGAAGAGCGCCAACTCTCCTTCTCGATCACGCGGTCCGGCTCGCCCGTCCAGATTGCGGCCGACGAGGTGAGGGGCTCGGCAGCCGAACATTTCAAGCTCGAGGACGATCTCGCCCGAAGGCTCGTGTCCGCGCTCAAGCTCCAGGCCGCGCCCGGAGCGTCGAACACGGCCCACTCCTCGATCCCCCCGGGCCCGCCGCAGACGGATTACGTCGTCGCGCTCGGATACCTCGAGCGTTACGACGATCCCGCATCGATCCAGAAGGCCGTCGACCTCCTGAAGAGGATCGCCGGCGGCGAGACCTCCGCGCTCGTGCAGGCGGCGCTCGGCCGGGCCTACCTCGCGGCGTACCAGAACACGCACGACATCGCCTTCTCACGGCTCGCCCAGGCGAGCGCCGAGAGCGCGCAGAAACTGGACCCCGGCCGACTCGAGACGCTTCTGACGCTCGGCCGGATCAAGACCGCCGCGGGACGCTTCGACGAAGGAATCGTGGACATCCGGCGGGCTCTCGAGCGCGACCCGTCGTCCGTGGAGGTGCTTCTCTCCCTCGGCGACGCGCTTGCCGATTCCCAGAAGCCCGCCGACGCGGAGGCAGCTTACCGGCGAGCGGCCAACGCGCGCCCAGCGTATTGGGCGCCGCACAACCGGCTCGGCGCGCTCTTCTACTCGAGAGGCGACTACGCGCGCGCGATCCCAGAGTACGAGGAGGCGGCGCGCCTGAATCCCGCGACGCCTCGCCCGCTCTCGAACCTGGTCGGCGCGTACCTGCAGATCGGAAAGCTGGATGACGCCGTCCGCGCGGCGCAGAAGTCGCTGGAGCTCGCCCCGAGCGCGAGCGGCTGGGCGAACCTCGGAACCGCCCACTACTACGCGGGCCGTTACACGGAGGCGGCGGCCGCTTTCGAAAAGGCCACCGCCGCCGCGCCAAAGCGCTCCTCACTGTGGATCGGACTCGGTGACGCGCTCCGGTCGTCCGGCGGCGACGCCACCCGTACGCGGGCCGCGTTCGAGGAGGCCCTGCGCCGAACCGATGACGAACTGAAGGTCAACCCAAAGGACGCCGCTGCCTTGCGCAACCGGGCCCGCGTCCTGCGCAACCTCGGCGACGAGCAGAGGGCACGCGAGGCGATTCTCGGGGCGCGAGCGGCGGCGCCGAACGACTCGTCGATCCTGGTCGAGGCGTCGCGCCTCGCGCTCCTGCATCACGACCGCGCCGCCGCTTTCGCACTCCTCTCCGAGGCCGTCCGCAGGGGCTTCAGCCCGTCCCTCCTGCGGGCCGATCCGGAGTTCGCCGAGGTCAAGACCGATCCGCTCTTCGAGAAGGCGCTCGCGACACCGCGCTCCGTGGCCGCACGATGATGGAAACGAGCAGGAGGCGCGCTAGCGCAGCTTCTTGACCGCCGCGCGGAAAGCGCGGCGGGCGACGTCCGAGTCGATCTCGAGCTCGAGCTTCGTGATCACGTGGGACATGTTGCCCGAGCCCTTCACGGCCTTCTTCACGAGGACGCGCGCCAGCGGGCCGACGTGCTTGACCAGCTCGGCCTCGAGGGTTTGCAGATCCCCATCCGTCATGTAGAGCGTGTTCCCCGCGACGCCGGGCGAGGCGCCGGGCGCCGAGTGGGAGGGCGCCGGCGTCGCCCTCCTTTCGAGAGGTGGCGGAGTCGTGCGCGGCACCGTGGAGCCGTGCGGGGGTGGAGGCGTCGCGGGCGGCGTGGGCGCGGGCGGCCGCGTCGCGGTGCGGCCGGCGAGGAGGCATTTCGACCGGAACGCCTCGCGCGCGGGCCCCGCCTCGACCTGCTCGGCCAGCTCCCCGCAGAGCGCCTCGAGCGACGGCGCGGTCTTTGCCGCGCGCCGCACGAGGACACGCGCCATCGGGCCGACGTCCGTGGCGAGGAGCTCCTCGACGCGGTTCAGGACGCCGGAGTCGAACGCCGGATGCGGCGCCGGTGTGTGCGTCGGCGTATGCGCATACGACTGCGCCGACGACTGCCCGGAGCGAGGCCTCCCGGGCGCCGCACGCACGTCGTCGCGGATGATGGTCTCGACCGCCGTGTCGCCGGGCTCGGCCCCTTCGGGCGCCTCCCCCGTCTGCAGACGGTAGAGATCGCGGTCGAGCGTGTCGACGTCGGCGTAACGCTCGCCGCGGTCCTTCGCCATCATCTTCCGGATCACGCGGCAGAGCCCCTCCGAAAGGCCCGCGACGTACGTGCGCGGGTCGGCGAGGGGCTGGGCGAGGTGCATGGACATCACGAGCGCCCCGGAAGTTCCCTTGAACGGCGTGTGCCCCGTCACGAGGTGGTAGAGCGTCGCGCCGAGGGAGTAGATGTCCGCGCGGGCGTCCACGTCGCGCGTGCCGCGGATCTGCTCGGGCGAGATGTAGTGCGGCGTGCCGACGGCCTGGCCCGTCTGCGTGAGGGACTGGTCCTCGTCCACGCGCTTGGCGATCCCGAGGTCCACGAGCTTGACCTCGCCCTTGCTCGTGAGCATGAGGTTGTCGGGCTTGATGTCGCGGTGGACGAGCCCCTCGGCGTGCGCGACGGCGAGCGCGCGGCAGGCGTGGCGGATCACGAGGATCGCGTCGCGCTCGCTGAAGTGCCCCCGCCTGAGGTACGCGCCGAGCGAATGGCCGTCCACGTACTCCATCGCGAGGTAGTACGTCTCGCCGACCTGCCCGAAGTCGTAGATCTGGACGATGTTCGGGTGGTTCAGGCGCGCCGCCGCGCGCGCCTCCTTCAGAAACCGCTGGACGAAACCGGTGTCGGACCCGAACTGGGGCGCGAGCGTCTTGAGCGCAACCGAGCGCTCGAGCGTGAGGTCCTTCGCCCGGTAGACGCGCCCCATCCCGCCCGCCCCGAGCTCGGCGAGGATCTCGTAGTCCCCGAAGCGCGTTCCCGGCGCGAGGTGGCCGTCCGTCACTCGTCCTCGAGCATCTTGAGGGCCTTCGAGAGGCTGATCCTCATCCGGTTGAAGGAGCCGGCGAGCACGGCCACCTCGTCCGTGCCGCGCACGCGGACCTCGGGCACGTCGAGATCTCCCGTCGAGATGCGGTCCGCCATCGAGGAGAGAGTCCGGATCGGCCGGATGACGACGAACCACAGGAGGATGTTGAGAAAGACGAGGATGAAGACGAAGACTCCCACGAGCGTCGCGAGGAGCGTGTGGAACGCCTTGGTCGCCATCGCGAAGGGCACGGACATCGGGACGGTGACGATCTGCGCGCCCACCGTCTCGTTCAGCTTCCAGCCGTAGCCGTTGTTCGTCCCGTACGCCCTCACGACGGAGGCGGGCGCGAGCTCGGGCGTCGTGTGGCAGCTGAGACAGCCGGCGTCCGTGATCTTGATCGGGCGCGCGAGGTGCAACGACCGGCCGAGCGGCCCCTCGCGTTCGCCGATGACCTCCGTGAGCTTCGGGTCCGCGCGGAACGCGTTCACGACGTCGGCCTCCCAGTCGACCGTCCGGTCGCGGGGGTTCGTCGGGTTCAGGGTCGCTTCCTTGTAGGTGTACTCGGGGTTGCTTTCCCGGAGGTTGTTGAAGATTTCCGTCGCCGAGTACGCCGGGACGGACTGCGGGAGAAACTCCTCCGCGAGGCGCGGCGCGAGGAGCGGCTTGATCTGTTTATTCGTGTAGCCGCGCGTCGCGAGCGCCGTCTGCATCATGATCCGGGCGTTCTGGACGATCTGGGTACGGGCGTTCGTCTGGAGGAGCTGGTTCGACAGATAGGCCGCCGGGACCAGCGCAATTGCGAAAACGAGAACCAGGATCAAGTTGAACTTGACGAACAGTGACATCTTGCGCCTCTTGTGCGACTGATTCTAACCCTCAGAAGGGGCGGCGGCCGCTCCCGGAGCCCCCACCGGCGGCGGTCAGCCGCGGCCGGCGATGAAACGGGCCGTGACGAGGTCCATCGTCTGGATGTGATTCACGAACCACTGCGGGACGTCGCCGAGCACCCACGACCTCAGGCGCGCGGCGTCGCCCGTCTCCCGGAAGCGGCGGATCTCGTCGTCGAGCTCGGCGAG